>NZ_CP104007.1:2992500-3292500 GCF_029201545.1 Devosia sp. FJ2-5-3
GCCTCAACCCACTCTATACTGTGGGCAAGCAGTTGGTGGAGACCATTCGCACGCATCTGCCGCTCAATGAGGCCGAAGCGCGCAAGAAGGCTATCGATTTGCTGACCGAGGCCGGCATCCCAAAAGCGGCGGAGCGCATCGATAGCTATCCGCACCAATTTTCCGGCGGCATGCGGCAGCGCGTGGTCATCGCGCTGGCCATCGCGGCAGGACCAGAACTCATCATTGCCGACGAGCCCACATCGGCGCTTGATGTGTCTGTCCAGGCCCAGATCATCAAAGTTCTCAAGAAGCTCTGTGCCAGCCACGGCGCGGCGGTGATGCTGATTACGCATGATATGGGCGTCATCGCACAGACCGCAGATCGAATGGTGGTCATGCACCATGGCAAGGTGGTGGAGACAGGCACTGTCGGTGACATCATTCGCCGGCCTCGTGAACCGTACACAGTCAAGCTTATTGAATCGATCCCGACTATCGTCCGTCAGGAAGGGGCAGCAGTGCCCAGCGTCGCCGCCAACGATGACAAGGCGTATGTGCAGGTCAAAGCGCTCGTACGGGATTTCGAGATCGGAGGCGGCAGCTTTACCAAGCTCCTGCCTGGCAAGGTGGAAATGTTCCGCGCCGTCAACGAGGTCAGCTTCACCATCAACAAGGGCGAGACATTCGGCCTTGTCGGGGAGAGCGGCTCGGGCAAGTCGACCTGTGCCAAGATGATCGTCGGCCTCGTTCGCCCCAGCTCAGGTCATATCCTGGTTGATGGCCACGACATATGGGCCGGCGGCAAAGGGCATCAGGAGCGCCGCAAACGCGTGCAGATGATCTTCCAGGACCCCTATGCTAGCCTCAATCCCCGCTGGAGGGTGAAGGACATCATCGCAGAGCCGATGCGCACGCTGGGTATAGCCCGCAACCGCACCGAGGTGGACCAGCGGGTCGCCGAACTCCTGACGAAGGTGCGGCTCGATCCCAGCGTGATGCGGAAATTTCCTCATGAATTTTCCGGGGGGCAGCGCCAGCGCATCGCCATAGCGAGGGCCCTTTCGAGCCAGCCCGAGTTCATCGTCTGCGATGAGCCAACGTCCGCCCTCGACGTGTCGGTGCAGGCCCAGGTTCTTGAGCTGATGCAAGCCCTGCAGGAGGAATTCGGCCTGACCTATCTGCTCATCAGCCACAACCTTGCCGTGGTGCGGCAGATGAGCAATGCCGTAGGTGTGCTGCACAACGGGGTGATGGTGGAGAAAGGTCCGACTGATCAGATTTTCGATAACCCGCAGGCCGACTATACGCGCATGCTCCTCGACGCCGTCCCGGATATTTCCAAGGTGGCGTGAACATGGCGATGATGGAGTCTATGGAGGCCACGCGACGCAGACACATCATCGATTGTACCATTCGCGTCATTGCGCGTGACGGTTTGACGGGAACGTCGCTGTCACGCGTCGCGCGGGAGGCCAAGGTCGCGAAGGGGATAATTTGCTACTATTTTGGAAATAAGGACGGACTTTTCGCCGCGGTGATGGAGCGTTTACGCGAACGGACCTTCCTCTCCGCAGTGAAAAGGGCAGAAAGTCGTGATGAAGCCTGGGAGCGGATTGCAGCATTTGTTTGTACTCATCTCCAGCTCATGCGCGATCGACAGGTCGAGGTCCTCGCCATGCGCCACCTTGCCGAAAGTGACGGAAATGGCCAGGACGAGGATCAGATTTCGATCTGGCGTGAACAGCGCGACTGGCTGGCAGAAACGCTGATGGCTGGACAACTTGCTGGCGATTTCAAGCAGTTCGATGCGCATGTGGTGGCCGGAGCAATCTCCGGAGCCATCGATAGTGGCCTTGCACGATTGGCCCACGACCCCGAGTTCGATCTCAATCATTGCTCCGCGCAATTGCTTGCACTGCTTGAGCCTGGGGTGCGCGGCGCAAACTTGCCTGACGTCATTCCCGATGCTTCACTAGCTGCAGAGTGAACGGGCGAGGACTTCGGCAACGCATGGCATCTTGGGGACGAGGCCAGTTCGATGTCCTTGGGCAATTGCCGGCCCTGCGGCGCTACGCGCTGAGCCTTACACGAAACCCTTCGGAAGCGGAGGACTTGGTCCAGGAGGCCCTCCTACGCGCCCTGGAGCGACGCGCCAGCTATCGCGCAGGCGGAAATTTGCGCGGCTGGTTGCTGGCCGTGATGCATAACCTCTTTGTCGATCGACTGCGGTCGCGGTCCAGCGCAGCGGACCATGAAAGCGAATTTGGCTCTCGCGTCGCGCTGACCTTGCCCGCCAACCAATACGACACGTTGCGACTGTCACAAGTTCGCCGTGCGTTCGATCTACTCCCGGTTGAACAACGCGAAGCCTTGCATCTCGTGACCATAGAAGGATTGAGCTATGACGAGGCTTCTGAGGTACTCGGTGTCCCGGCAGGAACGGTCATGTCGCGCATCTCCCGTGGTCGAGAGGCACTGCGTCGCTGGGAAAGTGGACCAACACTGAGCTTGGTGAAGGAGAACGAGTGATGTCAAAAGGCAATGTTATTGATGCTTTGGACCTCGTTGCCTACGCTGATGATCAGCTTGAGCCCGAACGGCGCATAGCTGTTGAACACTGGCTGTCGCAGCACCCCTCCGAGGCCGCCGGGATCATGGCCGATTTGCGATTGCGCGGCGAGCTTCGCATGGCGCTCGTGGCCGATGAAGTATCTGTTTCGGACGAAACAGAGCTATTGGCCGCCCGCCTGGGCGGCAAGTTGCAGAGGCAGCAGCTTTTCCGAAATGCCAGGCCGGTGTTTGCGGCGTGCGTGCTTGTCATGCTCGGCTGGCTTGCCCACGATCAAGTCGGCCACACATCCGCATGGGCTTCGAGTGCGGTACCAGACTATGTGTCCGCCGCGGTCGACGCACACCACACCACAGAACTGCGCGCGTCCATGACCTCTCAGGTCCAGGCAACAGATTACGATCCGGACGAGTTGATGGCTGGCACCGGCCTGAAACTGCCCCAACTCCCCAGCAGTTGGACGGTCTCAGACGTACAGGTTTATCCGTCACGCCATGGGCCTAGCGTAGAGATCGCCGTCCACACCACAGAATTCGGACTGATATCAATCTTTGCCGCCAGGCCTGGCCCATTTCTTGTCATGCCGCCGCGCACCAGAGACGTCGAAGATACAACCACCGCCTATTGGCAGGTTGGCGACATGGCATATGCAATCGTGGCCACCGGCCATCAGGATAATGTAGGCGCGGCCGCGACCCGCCTGTTCGAACTGTTGCGTTAAGCCGGAAAACGCGACGCGGAAATGTTCCCAGGCACTTGCATGGTGCTTGTTCCGACAGGGAACGCCATTTCATATCTGTGTCTCTAGTCCCCGTATTGTTTGGGCTTCGCGGTCTACGCATTTGAGCAAACTTGACGTACGGGCTGCGGAACGAGCGTATTTGGCCCCTGCCGAAAAGGCAGCGGCACAACGCAGGACTTCACCGCACGGCGTAATTCAGCGTCAGTAGCACCCGACTCACGCCATCCCGCGCAAGGGGCGGAATTTAGCAGAATACGCGTCTGGAAAGGTGAAGACCGGCCCTGCAACTCAGACGGCCGGACGCGCCCCCTTCGTCCCTTGACGCTCGTGAGGAATGCTCCTATTTTACATTTGAAAAATAGAATTGCAGCCGGCAGAAAATATGTCAGAGATCGCGCAGCCCGAAACGGATCCTCGCTTCATCCGAACGCACAAGTCGCTTCTGGAGGCTTTGATTGCGCTGGTTGATGCGGATCCCGGCCAGCCCATATCCATCACCAGATTGGTTGAGACTGCTGGTGTCACACGACCGACATTCTATCAGCACTTTGCCGATGTGGGCGCCGCGTTGCAGGAGGCCGCGCTGGAGCGCGTGGCGGCCGCATATCCTTCCTTCGTCCGGCATGACGATGGGCGCGCAATTGTCCAGCAGGTCTATGACCACATTCTGCCGCCATTGCAGCATCTTCACGACCACCGGCAATTCTATCTGCGAGTCATTCAGACGGCTGCATCAGCCTCGCTCTTTGAAGCGCTGGTGCGACTGGTCCAGGAACGCATGCAGAGGCATCCACCGCAAAGCGACAACGACCTCTCCGATGTCATCGCGGCAGGAGCGATGTGGCTGGTGGTGCGCTGGTTAAGGGGATCCGTTGACGGAAGCCCTCGGGACATTGCGAGGCGCATCGCCACATTGGCGCCGCTTCTTCAGGAAACCGAGGAAGAGGAGCACCGCTGATGTCGGGGTCACTTCATTTGGGGGCAAAGCTGGCAACAGCGTTTTTCGCTATCACCCTAGCGGCCTGCTCACCCAGCGCGGACAATGCACAAACGCCGGTGCCGCTCGTGGACGTCGTCAAGGTCGAGATACTGCCCCATGCAAGACGGCAAACGCTGACCGGCACCGTAGAAGCCCGCGCCCAGACTCCGGCCGCCTTCCTCATCAGTGGGCGGGTGGAGAGCCTAAATGTCTCCGTGGGAGACAGGGTATCCAAAGGCCAGCTGCTGGCGTCCATGTCCAAAACAGAACAACTGGCCGAGGTGGCCGCAGCGCAGGCTGGCGTCACGGTGGCGCGGTCCCGACTGGGCCAGGCCAAGGCTTCACTCGATCGCCAGTCATCGCTTTGGGAACAGGGTCTCACCACGCGATCGGCATTCGACAGTGCAAATACAGCATGGGAGACAGCAGCGAGTGCTGCCGAAAGCGCCGATGCACAATTGAAACTGGCCGAGGAGGCACTTCGCTATACAAGTCTTGCGGCCAGCGCCGATGGCGTAATCATCCGCAGAATGGTGGAGGCAGACGAAATCGTACAGGCGGGTTCGCCCATCTATTTGATAGCCGAAGACGGTCCTCTCAATGTGGTGGTCAATGTGCAGGAGACTGCCGTCGCCGGGCTTGGCAGCGACCAAAGCATAAGCGTGTCACTCGTTTCTGCCCCTGACGCGAAAGTCACGGGCAAGATTACCGAGGTCGCGCCGGCTCTTGACGCGACTGGCACGGTACCCGTGAAGGTGGCCATCGATGCGAAACTGCCTCTCGGCGCAGCCGTAACTGTGGAGTTCGCTCAGTCCCCAGCCGAACGGGTGATCCTGCCGGCACAGGCGCTAGGGCAATCCCACTCTTCGCCTATCGTCTGGCTCGTCTCCGAGGACATGACCGTTCAGCAGACGGCTGTAAAGGTGGACTCCTATGAGACGGGCAAGGTGATCATCGAACAGGGATTGAAGACAGGTGACGTGGTGGTGGTTGCCGGCTCGCAATTCCTCACCCCCGGTCAACGCATCGAAATCCAGGGAGGCGAGACAGAATGAAAAATTGGCCCCTCCTTCTCTTAGCCCCCTCCGCTCTGCTTGTTGCGGCTTGTTCGGACCAGCAGGCCGTGTCAGTTCCGCCCGCCCGTCCCGTGCTGACAGCGGTTGTCGCCGCAGAAACCGCCAATGTGCCACAATTTGTGGGAGTGGTGACACCTCGCACATCGGTTTCTCTCGCTTTCCGGGTCGGCGGCACGCTGTTGACCCGCCAGGTCGAGACGGGCGATGCGGTGGCCAAGGGCGAAACCCTCGCAACTCTCGACGCCACGACATCCGAACTCGCTGTGCAGACTGCCCGTGCCAATTTGAGTTCCGCGGAAGCACAATTCGCCAATGCCGCTGCGGCGGAAGCGCGGCTACGCACCCTTAACCAAAGCGATGTTGTGACTCTCGCCAATCTGGAACAGTCCGAGCAGCAAACTGCCGGTGCGCAGGCCGCACTTATCCAGGCGCAAGCCAGGCTCAGCCAGGCTGAAGAGCAGCTTTCCTACTCCACTCTGGCCTCACCGATGGATGGCATCACCATGGCCGTGGGAGCCGAAGCAGGCTCGGTCGTAGGTGCCGGGCAGATGGTCGTTACGGTCTCGGACCCGGCCACACGCGATCTCGTCATAGACGTGCCGGAAAGCGTCATCGACCACATTGCGATTGGCACCACCTTCCGCATCGCGCCGCAACTCACACCGTCCACCTCTGTGAGCGGCAAAGTACGGGAGATTGCACCGCAGGCCCATCCCGTGACCCGCAGCTGGCGCGTCCGGATCGGCATTGACAGCGAGGCCGACCAATTCTGGCTTGGCACGACAGCCTCCGCCCTTCTTGATGAAGTCGAGGACGGTACGCTCACCGTGCCACGAACCGCTGTTCGGACGGACGACGACCGGTCTTTTGTATTCGTGGTCGATAGACCGGCATCGGTAGTGCGGCAGCGACAGGTCGAGATCGAAGAGAGCGATAATGGGCCATACCGAGTCATTTCGGGCCTTGGCGCGCATGAGGAAGTCGTTGTGGCGGGCGTCAAAGACCTCGCGGATGGACAACAAATCACGGTCAACCGGGAGCGGCAGGAATGAAGGGCTTCAACCTCTCGGAATGGGCGCTGCAGCACCGCTCCATCGTCTGGTATTTCATGATCCTGGCTCTGGTTGCCGGCGTATTCTCCTATGCCAGCCTGGGTCGGGAGGAGGACCCCGCCTTTACCATCCGGACCATGGTTATCGCGGCAGCCTGGCCCGGCGCCACGGCCGAGGAAATGACGACGCAAGTGACAGAGCGCGTCGAGCGCGAACTGCAGGATCTCCAATCACTCGATTATACCCGCTCAGTAACAACGGCGGGCCGCACAACGATTTATGTGAACCTGCGCAATGAGACGCCAGCAGACACCGTACGGCAGGTCTGGCTCGAAGTGCGAGCCATGGTGAACGACATCGTGCGCACCTTCCCCCAAGGCGTGCAGGGACCTTTCTTCAATGACCGGTTTGGCGATGTCTACGGAAATATCTATGCCTTCACCGCCGATGATTTGAGCCATCGCCAGCTTCGCGACTACGTCGAAGAGGCACGCTCGGAAATCCTTACACTTTCCCAAGCTGGCAGTGTTGAGTTGATCGGCGCGCAGGACGAGGTCGTATTTCTCGAATTTTCCACGCGCCAACTGGCGACCTTGGGCATCAGCGCTGCCGAGGTTATCGCCACGCTTCAAGACCAGAACGCGATTTCATCTTCCGGCGTCATTCAGGCCGGCGCACAGCGAGTTGCCATTCGGTTAGGCGGTCAATTCTCGTCGGAGGATAGCCTGAGCAATGTCAATTTGCGCGTTGGAGACCAGTTCTTTCGCCTGATCGACGTGGCAACAATCAAACGCGGCTATACTGACCCTCCTAGGGCACTTTTCCGCTACAATGGCCAGCCGGCCATAGGCCTGGCCATCGGCATGCGTGCAGGCGGCAACCTGCTCGATTTCGGTCAGGCGCTTGATGAAAAACTCGAGCGGATCGTGGCGGGCCTGCCGCATGGCGTGGACGTGCATCTGGTTTCCGATCAGCCCCATGTCGTGGACGAGGCCGTCAACGGATTCACCAAGGCGCTCTTTGAAGCCGTGGTCATTGTGCTGATCGTCAGCTTCGTCAGCCTGGGGCTGCGCGCGGGTCTTGTTGTGGCGCTTTCCATACCGCTGGTATTGGCAATCACGTTCGTTGCAATGTCCTACCTCGGCATTTCGCTGCAGCGCGTGTCGCTGGGCGCTCTGATCATCTCCCTCGGTCTGCTTGTCGACGACGCGATGATCGCGGTGGAGATGATGGTGTCGCGCCTTGAGGCGGGAGACACGCTCCGCAAGGCGGCGGTCGCTGTCTATACCTCCACAGCTTTTCCGATGCTTACAGGCACAATCGTTACGGTCGCTGGCTTCATCCCGATCGGGCTCAACAACAGCCAGGCCGGCGAATTCACCTTCACGCTCTTTGTGGTGCTGGCGATATCCCTCCTCGTGTCATGGGTCGTCGCAGTCCTGTTCACCCCCCTGATTGGGGTAACCATCCTGCCCAAGCAGATGAAGCACAAGGGGGATGGAAAGGGCCGGCTGATGAGCGCCTTTTCCGCCCTGATCGAAGGCGCAATGCGGTTTCGGTGGCTAACTATTTCTGTAACCGTGGCGTTCTTTGCCTTGTCGGTTTTTGGATTAACCCTTGTACCGCAGCAATTCTTCCCGGCGTCGGATCGACCGGAGTTGATCGTCGAATGGACACTGCCTCACAATGCATCCATTGCCGAAACTCAAGCCCAGATCTCTCAGTTTGAGGCTGAATTGCTGGCCGGAAACGGGAAAATCGATCACTTCTCCAGCCATGTCGGCGAAGGCGCACCGCGTTTCGTGCTGACGCTCGACATACCCGTCGGCATGCCGTCAATGGGGCAGACCATTATCGTCACAAAGGGGGTGGACGTCCGCGACGACGTGAAAGCCGAGGTCGAAGCCTATCTTCGGGATGCCTTCCCCGGCACAGACACCTATGTGCGCCTGCTTTCGCTGGGCCCGCCAGTGACGCGCCCGATCCAGTACCGAGTCAGTGGTCCTGACGTGGAAATGCTTCGCGAAGAAGCGCAGCGCCTTGCCGGCATGATCAACCAGAACCCGAAGCTTGGCCTAGTCCGTTATGACTGGATGGAAACGATGCAGGTGGTCGAGGTAGATGTCTTGCAGGACAAGGCTCGCCAATTGGGCATATCGAACAGCGACATCGCCACGGCGCTTAACGGCATCACGGCCGGCCAGCCGATCACCCAGATTCGCGACAGCATCTATCTGGTGACTGTGACGGGTCGTGCGGAGGAGCAGGACCGGGATTCCATCGAGACATTGCAGGACCTGCAATTGGCGACCGGGGATGGACGCGCCATTCCTCTCGCCTCGGTCGCAACCCTGCGCTACACGCAGGAGCAACCATTGATCGTCCGGCGGGACCGTCTCCCCACGTTGACGCTGAATGCCGATGTGGCGGGGAATGTACAGCCGGCTACGGTGTCCAAAGAACTTGCCCCCGTCATCGACGCCTTCAGGGAAAGCCTGCCCGTTGGCTATTCTGTCGCCGAAGGCGGAACCGTCGAAAGCAGCGCCAAATCCATTGCGCCCATCTTCTCTGTTGTTCCGCTCATGCTCTTCGTCATGGCTACCGTTCTGATGCTGCAATTGCAGAGTTTTTCGCGACTGTTCCTCGTTACCGCGGTGGCTCCGCTCGCCTTGATAGGCGTGGTGGCGGCGCTCCTGCCCTTCGGCAAACCGCTTGGCTTTGTAGCCATACTCGGGGTGCTGGCGCTGGTTGGCATTCTCATCCGCAATTCCGTAATCCTAATCGTCCAGATCGAACATTTGAGGACCGAAGGGATGAGCGCCTGGCAGGCCGTCGTGGAAGCAACCGAGCACCGGGTACGCCCCATTATGCTGACAGCGCTTGCCGCCAGTCTGGGGCTCGTGCCGATTGCTACAGAGGTGTTCTGGGAGCCAATGGCCTATGCCATGATCGGCGGCATCATAGTGGGTACTCTGTTGACCCTGGTCTTCCTGCCGGCGCTATACGTCACCTGGTTCCGCATCCAGCGTGACGAAGTGGCGGATCCCGCCCGGCCCGTTCAAGTTGAGATTTAAGTGTCGAAGAGAACGCAGGTGAACGGCCGCCAATACCTTGGTTAATGCTGGGTTCACCGAGAACGGCAGATGATGACATCGACATGACGTCTGGCCCCGCGCGGTCTTATGCCATCGGTCAACGTGGTGGGAATGCCCGCTACTGACACGATTTGGCGGGTCGCGCGGTTTTGCGGAGACTAAAGCCGATGAGCACCTA
Organism: Devosia sp. FJ2-5-3; assembly: GCF_029201545.1. Lineage (NCBI taxonomy): Bacteria > Pseudomonadati > Pseudomonadota > Alphaproteobacteria > Hyphomicrobiales > Devosiaceae > Devosia > Devosia sp. FJ2-5-3. The sequence goes on from NZ_CP104007.1 coordinate 3,002,174, forward strand.
CACCGTCCTAAAGAAACCACGTCTGGAATTTGGGCTTCATGAGAGCAAGAAGCGCTTCAATTTCAGGCTGGATGATCAAGGAAAGCATGGAATGGGCAGTATGGAGATCGACACCTCAATAGAGATGCGCGAGTTGATCTCAATGGCGCTCGAAATGTTGGTGTTTGCGTCCCGCTACGCCGACCGCGCTGGTTTCGAGAATGCGGTGTTCGTGCATGGTCAGGCATGGCCGGGAAAGTTCGATCAGCTTGAAGAGATCGGTCGCATGATCAGCCAGGGTCTTGAACTTGACACGCCGCATCAAGAGACCGTCGAATGGCAATAGGAGAGTCAGCAAGGAGAGGAGCAACGCGGCCCGCTGATCTGGTCACAAATATTCCGACGAATAAATCGCACTAACAATCACATTGTGCTTCGCGATTGCGCGAAATTGAAATTATTACGATTTTTTTCGTTGCACTGGGAAAATGCACTCGAATTAACATATGATAATCGGCCAAGATTTTTCATAATGTGAAAGGTCGCTTACTGTGCTCCAATTACCATAGCCGCTCACTCGCCAATAATAATACAATAAAATGCACATCACAAATCGCGAATATTTCCCACACCCACTTGACTGGACGTCGATAAATATTATTGGCTAAATGCAATATTCTTGTTGGAATCTCGGCGACAAATAGGCTCTATTGATTACGTCGCATTGATCAGTTTACTGCTTCTCAAGAAGTAGTGGCGGCATAGGTCTGGGGGAACACGGTCTCGCCGCAGATATGAGCCAAAACGGTATTTCGCCCTCAGCTGCCACTCGCCGATTGGAGCAGGCATCAGCAACACCGAAAGACGAATTTGTACCGCACTTGAAGAATTCAAATGGGGTGAAACTCTCGCGCCAGAATTAAGGGATCGTCTGGAACGTGAGGTTCGGGAGGCGGGTCGAGAGCCATCAAAAGATGACGGTCAACTGTATCTCCAGTGGCTTCGACTGTGAAACTGATGTGCCAAGCGAACTAGGCGCCCGGCGCTTTGCCCGAATAGCTTTTCCAGTGCCAGCAGGCGGACGGCAACGCCTCCGTCAATTTTTGCAAGGCCATTATCCCTGTCCAATGGGTTTTCCACTCCGATACTCGCAGTTAATTGGGGGATCGCCTCGGTTCTCTTTTTCGGTCGTACGCGGCCGTGAGGACTGGGAGTTCAAGTTGTGGTGTGATGCTGAATCGTCCGCTGCGCCCGGCGCCGGGCGCGATAGCGGTTGAACTGCTGGTCTGCCAGAACCCCGAGAAGGATCACCGCCCCCATCACCGCAAAATTCAGTGACGAGGGAATACCGAGCAAATTGACGAGGTTTTGCAATTCCTGCAGAAGCACCGCGCCAAGCACCACACCGACGATCGAGCCCTCGCCGCCCCGCAGTGAAAACCCACCGAGCACTGCCGCCGCGATGGCGTAGAGCTCGTAGAAATTGCCATGCGAAGACGGCTGCACCGATTTTGTGAACATGGCGAAATAAATAGCCGCGATGGAGGTGAGCACCGCGCAGATCACATAGGCCGCGGTGATGACCCTGCCGGTGTGGATGCCCGAATATCGCGCAGCATCCTCATTCCGCCCCACCGCGTACAGATGCCGGCCGAACACCGAGCGATGCAGCACTACCCAACAGATCACTGCCACGATCACCATGGCGAAGAAGCAATGCGGCACTCCGAACGACCGCCCGATCGTCAGCCATTCGAGCTGCGGGTAACTGGCCCCGAACGGAAATCCCGCCGTGGCCTCTCCCGTATAGCCCCGGGCCACGCCCCGATAGATGAGCAGCCCACAAAGAGTTACCACAAAGGGCTGCATCTTGAGCCTGGTGATCAGCAGCCCATGTGCCAGCCCCATTAGCGTCCCGGCGCCGATTGTGATCAGGGCCGCAATCGGCCAAGGCACGCCATATTTGCCCACCATGTCCACAAAAACCACGCCCAACAGCGCAATCATCGACCCCACAGAGAGATCGATACCGCCAGTCATGATCACAAAACCCTGGCCTATGGCGAAGAGGCCAAAGAGGCCAATAAGGTTTGCAGTATTACCCAGATTGATGGGCGAGAGGAAAAGCGGGTTGCGCAGATAGACGATAGTCCCCACCAGGATGATCAGGACGGTCAGACCCATGTCCTTCTTTTGCATGGCTTTCCCTAGTTGGCTCCCACAGCAAGCCTGAGCACGCTCTGTTCGGAAAACTGCGTTCGCTGCAGCGATCCCTGCACCCTGCCCTCGCGCAGCACCACGATCCTGTCGGACACGCCGATGACCTCCTCCATATCGCTCGAGATCATCATCACGCCCACCCCTGCATCGGCCAGACCTCGCAGCAGCTGGTAGACCTCAGACTTCGCCCCCACATCGATTCCCCGCGTTGGTTCATCGAAAACGATTAGCCTTGGCCGCATAGACAGCCATTTGGCGAGCACCACCTTCTGCTGGTTTCCGCCGGAGAGTTCGGCGGCCACCTGCGAGAGGTTCACCGCCTTGATGTCGAGCCGGCGGCACTGCGCCGCGGCCCTTGCGCGAACGTGGGTTTCAGAAACGATCCCTTGCCGCGACAGCGACTTCAAATCGGCCAGCACAATGTTATCGCTGACGGAGCTTTCCAGCACGAGGCCGTTTCGCTTGCGATCCTCGGGCACGAGATAGAGCCCGGCATCGATTGCCTCTCGCGGGATACGCGCCCGGAAAGGTTTGCCATCGAGCAGGATTTCTCCGCCGAGCATGGGCGTTATGCCGAAAATGGCTTCGGCCAGCTCCGTTCGGCCCGCCCCCACCAGCCCCGCCACACCGACAATCTCGCCTGCCCGCACATCGAGGTCGGCCCGTGCATGCGGCCAGGCTTGGGTGGTTACCCCGTTCAGGGAGAGGATGACTTCTCCGATCGGTGCAGAGGGCGGCGTGTAGAGCGCCTTGAGGTCTCTGCCGATCATCAACCGGATCATCGCTTCGTGCCGGATCCCGCCGCGCGCAAGCTCGCCTGCCACCCGGCCATCGCGCAGCGCCACCACTCGGTCGGCGCATTCCTCGATCTCGCCCAGCCGGTGGGAAATGTAGATCACCGCGATCCCCTGCGCCTTGAGATCGGCGATCACTTTCATCAGCGTGCGCGTTTCGGAAATGGTCAGCGACGAGGTGGGCTCATCCATGATCACCAGCCGCGCCCTGGTCGACAGCGCCTTGGCGATTTCGAGCAATTGCCTTTCCGCCAGCGACAGGTCAAGCACCCGCGCCTCCGGCCCAAATCGCGCCCCCACACGCGCCAGCAATGGCTGTGCCGCCTCCCGCATGCCCTTGAGGTCCATCAGGCCAAGTGGCCCGAACTGCATCTCCCGGCCAAGGAAAATATTGGCGGCCACATCGAGATTATCGAAGACGTTGAGTTCCTGGTGGACGAACGCAATCCCGGCAGCGTGAGACTCTGTAACGCTGAGACGCTCGTAGACCACATTGTCGATGACGATCCGGCCCGAGCTCGGTGCGATCACACCCCCGAGGATATTCATCAGGGTCGACTTGCCGGCGCCGTTTTCTCCGATAAGTCCAAGTACTTCACCAGCTTGCACTGTCATGGACACGTCGGCGAGCGCGACCACGCCGGGATAGGCCTTCGAGATGGCCTCCATCGCCAAAAAGGGCGCCGGTTGTGGCGCCAGGCGCGGTTTGGAATTCATGGTCATTCCCAACACCAATATCGACGACGGTCACGGCTCGCACCGGGCCAAGGGAGGCCGTGGTCCGGTGCGGCAGCATGCCGGAGGCTCAACCGCCAATGCGTTCCTTGAGCTCGGCCTCGAACGCATCGACATTGGATTTGTCGATCACTTTGGTGGGGACGATGATCAATCCGTCCTCGGGGATTTCGGACTTATCCCCTTCCAGATATTTTGCCATCAGGTGCATGCCCTGATACCCCCATTGATAAGGATCCTGAACAACCGTTCCGGCAAAACTGCCCTCGCGGACCGCACCCAGGGTGATTGGGTCCTCGTCAAAGGCGATGACGGTGATTTGGCCGAGCTTTCCCGCCGCCTGCAGCGCTTCGTAGATTTTCGGCGGATTGTAGGAATAGAACCCAACCATGCAGGTGATGTCTGGATTGGCCGCGAGCACGTCATCCACATTAGAACGGGCGCGGGCAAAATCCACGTCATCACCACGCACGTCAACGAGCTCGATCCCCGAGCCTTCCACCGCCTCCTTGAAACCGGCAATGCGTTCCACGGCATTGTCTGCGCCGAGGAACCCGACAAAACCCATGCACTTGCCGCCGTCCGGTAGCGCCTTGACCGCAATCTCGCCTGCCTGCTTGCCTGCATCGGTATTTGACGAGCCCAGATAGGCGATGCGGTTGCTGTCGGGCGCGTCGCTGTCCGTCGTAAAAAGCGGAATTTGCGCGGCAATCCGGTTAAAGGCGTCGATGGAGTTCTTCGGGTCTGCCGAGGAAATCATGATGGCGTCTGTCCCCGCCGCCACAAGATCGTCCATCAGCGAATTCTGCAGTGCCGCCGTGCCCTGCGCCGGATAGCGGAACTGCAACTCATAGTTCGGCAGCTCCTCCTGAGCCTTCTTGACGCCTGCCTCGGCGAGCTTCCAGAAGTCCGATGCTGCATTGACCACAAAGGCCAGTTGCTGCTTGTCCTGCGCGCTGGCGGGGCCTGCGATTACCGCCGCCAATAGGGCAACCGATAGTGTGCGTTTCCAGTTCATGTTTTCCTCCCAGAAAAAACTCCGACGGCTCTTGCCGCGTCGGGCGGCAAATTTCGGACTAGATGGGCCAGCCCGCCTATCCGGGGTACCAGACGATGCGCGGATCATCGGCAGGACGGACATAGGCCCAGGCGCGCTCGATCATCTGCTCGAGATCGACCAGCGGCCGCCATCCCAGCATTTGTCTGGCCTTGGCGCTGTCGAGCCAATTGCTGAAATAGGGTGTGGGCACATCCACCACCTGAAGCCCGCGCGTAGTTTGGAGATGGGCGGCCACCTGCGCATAGTCGACCGGCTCGGCCATGGAGACATTGAAAAGTTCGCCGTCGGCCCCCGGATCGTCGAGCGCAGCCAGTATGGCGGTGACGAGATCGCTGACATGGATGAAATTGCGCTGGAGGGGCACCCCGTCGGCATCCCGCAACAGCGGAACCGCCTCGAGTTGCGCCAGCCTTTCGATCTCCTCAGCACTGAAGAATTCGGACCAGGGGGGCCCGCCGAACTGACTCCGAAAGCTCAGAACATGGCGGAAATCATCCTTTTCCATGATCCAGGGCGCCCGCAGGCAGCAGCCATTGATGCCATACTGGATGCGGTACTGCTCCAGCATCACCTCTTCGATCACCTTGGTCAGGGCATAACAACCGCGATAGGCCCGTCGCGGCGATGTCTCGGTGATCGGGGCAACGTATTTGTGAAAGATGTGCCCGACCGAGCAATCCCCTCCGATCAGCACGAACTGCCTTGCGGTTGGGCACGCGCGAAAGGCCTCGAGCAGGTTGAACATGCCCTTCACGCCTACATCCATTGCCAGGTCCGGACGCTCTTTGACCGCCGCCATGTGCAGCACATGCGTAACCCCGGCCATAGCGGATTGCATCGCGGCTGCATCAGACAACGAGGCGCGCAGAACTTCGACTGCTGGATGAGTGATCGTCCTGTTGTTGCAGATGGCTCGGATAGACCAATCGGCAAACCGCTCCTCGTCGAGGAAGGCGGGCAAGAAATTGAATCCGACCTTGCCGGTTATTCCGGTAACGAGCAGCTTCACAACGATACCCCTCAATCAAGGAGGGCCGGCACGCCGCAAAAACAACATGCCGGCCTGAGCTGTTTTTACTGGGCGCAAAAGCCGGGTTCTTCCCGGGTGCAGACGTCCAGGCCGGTGTACAGCGGGTCATCCACCGTCTCGCCGTTGATAAGCTGCATCATCACTTCCGGCGCCCGCTGGCCCATCTCGAACGGCCGCTGGCCGATCTGGGCGTGGCTGCGCCCCTCGTTGAATGCCTGCACCTGTGGCGGGAGCGTATCGCCGGCGACGATAACCAGCTCGTTATTCGTGAGCTTGTCCATCACCTGGTCGGTCACCTGGGCATAGGCCTGCGGGGCAAATTGCGCCCAGCCACCGACGAGGATGAACGCGTCAAGGTCGGGGTTGGACGTGAACACGTCGGCCATCTGCTGGTTGGCCAAGTCGATCTGGTCATTGGTGAAAACGGGGCAACCCTCGATTTCCGTCCAGCCCCCCTCCCCGGCGAGGCGCGATACGCCCTTGGATCCGGCTATGGTGTCGCGGAACCCAGCCGCACGCGCATTGATGTTGTCGGCCGCCACATTGCCCAACTGCAGGCACACCGTGCCGCCATCGGGTTTGAGGCGCTTGGCCTGCTCGGCCATCATGACACCCATCAGATAATTGTCCGTGCCGAGGAACGTGGCGCGCAGTGACCTGTCGGCCTCAGAAAGGTCGGCGTCGATGGTCATAACCGGGATTTTAGGGGCAACTTCCCGGAGACGATTGGCCATTGCCGGCGCGTTGGATGGAGAGATGGCAATTGCAGCGACGCCCCGCGTCAAAAGATCGTCGACGAGCTGCACTTGCCCGGCCTCGTCGGCGCTGGATGCCGGGCCGGTATAGAGGCATTCATACTCAGAATCCGGGTTCTTCGCGGCCCAGTCCTGGCAGCCCAGGTTGATCTGTTCGAAGAAGGGATTGTCCAAACCCTTGACCACTATGGCCAACGTTTTCTTCTCCTGAGCCTGAGCACCCGCCGCACCGCTGGCCGCAAGCGCAAGGGCCACCGCTATCGCACCGAAATACCGCATCTTCTACTCCTCCCATGTTGTGAACGCCGAGCAGGAGGCCAACGGCCACCCGACGCGACGCAACGCGCTTCACTACTCCTCCAGCGTGATTTCGCCGCTCGGCACTCCGAGCGCGCAAGACTTTCTGCATAGCGAATTTGATATTATGTGATAATATCATCATCGAAATATGACGGGCGTCAAGTTGTATTCTGTGGTGAATGAAGCGGCGAAAAAGGTCCCTGCCAGCCAAGGCTTAAGCCGCAAATAAGCAGCACAAGACAGACTATGCATCAATCGTTTGGGTGACAGCGACTGATTGGGAAGCGGATGAGCACACTCCAATTAGATAATATTAGCAAACATTTCGGCGCAATCCATGCATTGATCGACGTATCGCTGACGATCAAGTCGGGCGAGGTGCTGGGGCTGATGGGAGACAATGGAGCGGGAAAATCGACGCTGGTAAAAGTCATAGCGGGGAATTTCGCGCCCACCTCGGGTCAAATGTCGATCGATGGCGGCAAAGTCGACTTCCGCAGGCCGATCGAAGCCCAGCGCGCTGGCATCGAGGTCGTCTACCAGGACCTGGCGATCTGCAACAATCTTTCGGCCGCCTCCAATGTCTTTCTCGGGCGCGAAATGATGCGCCAGATCGGACCCTTTCGTATCCTCGATTATGCCGGAATGCGTGATCGTACGGCCGAGCTCTTCAAGCGGCTCAAGTCCGAAACCCGCCCCCGAGACCTTGTCAGGCGCATGTCGGGCGGCCAGCGGCAAGCCGTCGCAATTGCCCGGACACTTCTAAGCGATGCCCGTTTCGTGCTCATGGATGAGCCGACCGCGGCAATCTCCGTGCGCCAGGTGGCCGAGGTGCTCAACCTCATCCGCCAGCTGCGCGACCATGGGATCGCTGTCGTTCTGGTCAGCCACCGCATGCCAGACGTATTCGATGTCGCCGATCGCATCGCCGTGCTCCGCCGCGGAAGGTTGGTCGCCGACAAGCGGATTTCCACCACCTCACCAGAGGAAATTACCGGCCTCATCACAGGTGCCATCGAACTCGCATGACCCCGGAGAAGTCGAACATGTCCGCCGATACCCTGTCCGAGGCCATCGACCGCTCGGAACATCGCAGCGCCTTGGCGCGCATCACCAGCCACCAGACATTTTGGGTCTTTCTGGCAGCCGTTCTCGCTTGCCTGGCGCTGTCCCTGCTGACCGACACTTTTGCCAGTGAGCGCAATCTCTTCAACGTTTCGCGAAATTTCGCCTTCGTGGGCATCATCGCGATCGGCATGACCGCAGTCATTGCCTCGGGCGGCATCGACCTCTCGGTGGGCTCAACCGTTGTCCTCTCGGCCATGGTCGTTGCCGTGCTCATGTCAGCGGGACAACCCATATGGATCGGCATCCCCGCTGCCCTGCTGGCGGCCATCCTGGTCGGCACATTCAACGGCGTCCTGATTTCCTATGCCGGCATGCCGCCCTTCGTGGTCACACTGGGCGCCCTTTCCGTGGTACGATCGCTGGCCATGGTCCTCTCTGACAACAAGATGATCTACGAATTCGGCCCAGACACGCGGCTGCTGCTGTCTCTGGGCGGCGGTTCCACGCTCGGCCTGCCCAACCCGCTGATCGTGCTCGCAATACTCGCTGCAATAACGGCCTTTCTCTTCAAGTGGACGCGGTGGGGGCAACATCTTTTCGCCATGGGTGGCAACGAGCAGGCCGCCCAGCTCACCGGCATTCCAGTGCGCAGGCTGAAAGTCTCGGTCTATATCTTTTCGGCGTTCACGGCCGGCATAACCGGTGTGCTGGAAGTCGGCTGGTTGGGCGGGGTTACCACCAATCTCGGCCAGGGCATGGAATTGTCGGTGATTGCTGCGGCGGTTATCGGCGGTGCCAATCTGGCCGGGGGCACCGGCACGGCATTCGGGGCCATTGTCGGCGCCCTCCTCATCGAGGTCATCCGCAACAGCCTCATCCTCCTGGGCATCAGCACGTTCTGGCAAGGGGCCTTCGTCGGCTCGTTCATCATCATAGCCGTGGCCTTTGACCGCTTCCGCAGCCTCCGTTCTTCGGAATGAGACTGCCCGGCCCCCCCAGCCGCTGGCGGAGCAGACTAGCGCGCCGCGAGACGCCGCTCTGTCAGTTGGGCGACCGTGCTGGTTGATTGCCGCTCGACCAGTTCGCATTCGACCTTGATCCGGCTGGGGGACGAATGAAGTCCGCCCGCATCGTCAAGAAGCAGTTCCACGGCAGCGCGTCCCATCTCGTAAAGCGGCAGCACCAGCGTGGTCAGGGGCGGGTGCATATATTGTGCGATCTCGCGATCATCAAAGCCGATGACGGCAACGTCGTCCGGCACTGCCAGCCCGAGTTCGCGTAGCGCGTCGTAGCAGCCGACCGCCATCATGTCGTTGGCGCAAAAGATTGCGTCGGGCGGATTGTCAAGCGCCATCAACTCCCTGGTCATCTGATAGCCAGCGGAGGGCTCCCAGTTCCCAGGGCGGACAAGGGCCGGATCGAACGGCACGTCATTACTCGACAGAGCCTGCTTGTATCCTTTCAAGCGATCGCGCGCGGCGTCGACCCCCTGCTGGCCATTGATGAACCCGATGCGAGTGCGACCTCTGTGCAGCAGGTGCTCCGTAGCCGCACGACCGCCCAAGACGTCGCCGGGCAAGATAGAGTGGAATTGGTGCTCGGGGTCATAGCAGTTGACCAGCACCAAACGATGCCGGGCCAGCGACTGGGGGATTTGGACCTGGCGTGCGAGGATGGTGCCGTAGATCAGTCCCAGGATTGGCAAATTTCCAAGGCCGGCAAGGATATTGGTTTCCACATCGGCGTCACCGTGGCTAACGCCCATGAGCATATTTATTCCGGCCTCCAGCGCCTTATCGCGCGCGCCTTCGAAGGCCAAGGACATCCAGGGATCCGTGATGGTTTCGTCGGCCATAAAGATAATGGTGGACTGGCCGCCCGGGGCGATGCGTTGCCCGCGTCGTACGAACTTATACCCCAGTCGCTGGGCGGCCTCGACGACCCGCTTTCGCGTTTCATCTGCGAGCCGGCCACTCTTGCCACCACTGAGCACGAGCGACACGGTTGCCTGTGATACCCCTGCTGCAGCGGCTCCATCATGGTGGGGCGCCCCGAAGGCGAGCGTCGCTTGGAAGTCTTCACAGGCAAGATCCGCTTCAGTCAATTTCTGATGAAAGTCACAGATTGGGGAAGGATACCCCACCAACAAATGCCATGATCAGCACAGTTCACCCTACTACTAAGTATCTGCATGGCTTCGCCCGATCTTCTCATCACGGCCCTTGATGAGGCTGCCATAAAACTACCATGGCGACCCAACGTAACACACGAAAACGCCAGCGGCACAATGTAGGGGCATATGCCCTACTCTCGCCCTACGCCCCCAGATCTCCACGGTAACGTCGAGGCCTAAGCCGAAATCGCGTCTGGGCAAATGATGATACTCGACAACTCATCCTGCAGCGGAGCCATCGCGCTCGGCTGCTCTGAGGTACATCACAGTTTCGACTTCCAGAAGATGAGGAAAATCAAGAACCTATAGCCATGTCGGGAAAGTGGCGGAGAGGAAGGGATTCGAACCCTCGAGACCGTTCCCGATCTGCACCCTTAGCAGGGGTGTGCCTTCGACCACTCGGCCACCTCTCCACGCAAGGCGGGTCTAGCGGGAGAGGGTTTGATTGGCAAGCGCTTTTTGGTTCCGGCGGCACCAATGCCGGGGAAAGACGTGGTCTATCGGAGTTTGCTCGATCTGCCGCGCTGGGTTTGGTGCGAAACTGCAGGGCGTGTGCGTGGCTTAGCCCATGGTCGAATCGCTCGAGTTGCGTTTCCCTGCGTCGAGATGAGAAGGGGAAGACGATGGGCAAACGCGGTACGGACGGCTTCTGGCTGACGCTGGGCCTGGGATTTGTCTTCACCGTCGTCGGCGCCCAGGCGCAGGGGGTGGCGCCGATCGAGGGTGTTTGGCGCACCGTCCTTGCCTCGGAGGTCACGATCGCATCCTGCCCCGAAGGCTTTTGCGGCTATCTGAGCAAGATCGTCGTGCCAGAAGGCATGCTGAGCGGAGCAGAGGCGGAGGCCGCCGCCGCGATGCCCCCGGAGGCGTTTTTCGATGCTCGGAACAAGGACCCTGCCCTGCGAGGCCGGCCGATGCTCGGCCTGCAAATCCTCCAGCTGCACCAAGGCAGCGAACCGACCGTTTATGACGGGGAGGTCTACAACCCCGAGGATGGAAACACCTATTCCGGATATATGGAAATGCTGGGTCCCGACCTGGTGCGGCTTAATGGCTGCGTGCTTTTCAACGTCGTCTGCCGGGGCGAGGACTGGGTCAGGGTGCTGCCAGAAATGATCGACCCCAGCGCCGTAGCGCCGGGATCGTAATGGCTAAAATCAGCGAGCGCGCTGATTGAACAGGACTTTTTGCGCTTCCTTGTCGTTGGCAAGGTCGTGGTTCGGAATGTCCTTGCCGTAGGCCAAGCCTCGCGCGACGGCTGGGCGCGCGCCGACGCGCTCAAGCCAGGCGTGGACGTGGGGGAAATCCTGCTGCGTGATGCCGTAGCGCTCCCAGGACTGGGCCCAGCCGATGGAGGCTATGTCGGCGATGGAATAGTCTCCGGCGATGTATTCGCTATCGGCCAGCTGCTTGTTCAGGACGCCGAAAAGACGATGGGTTTCATCGCTGTAACGCTTGATGGCATAAGGCACCTTTTCAGGCGCATAGACTGAGAAATGGTTGTTTTGGCCGAGCATGGGACCAAAGCCGCCGACCTGCCAGAACAGCCATTCGTCGACCTTGACCTGGGCGCGCGCATCGGTCGGGTAGAATTGGCCGAATTTCAGGCCAAGATATTTGAGGATAGCGCCGGATTCGAAGATCGAGATCGGCTCGCCGCCCGGACCTTCGGGATCGACGATGGCCGGGATTTTGTTGTTCGGTGAAATCGCCAGGAACTCCGGGGTGAACTGCTGGCCCTTGCCGATATCGATGCGGTGGTAAGTCCATGGCACGCCAAGCTCTTCGAGCATGATATGCACCTTCTGCCCGTTGGGCGTGGGCAGTGAATATGCGTCGATAGGCTTGGTCTGGGTGGTCATGGCAAGGCGTCCTCTAATTGACTGGATGCATTCTATCGGTACTTGCCGATGAAAAACAAGGCGCTGGAGAGAAAGCGGAATCTCCCCTCCAGTCCATCTTGTCCAATCTATTCCCGGCCCACCTCCATTTGCGGCTTTCCATTTCCGCGGAGGGCAAGGGAGATGCCGCGCGCATCCACTGTAGCCGTAACGCGGTGGCGCAGTGCCGCGAACATAAAGTCCGGCGTCACGTTGACCGGGTCATCGAACTTCACAGTGAGCGTGAAGGTCTGCATGTCTCCGGACATCTGGACACCGATCACCAGCCCCTTGAAGGGCTGTTCGAGGTAAAGACCCCTGACGCGCATGCCCACCTGGAAGGGCACCATCACACGTTCGGGCAAGGCGGCGCGCGCAGTGTTCCAGTCGCGAAAGCCGTGGCGACGGGCGATTTCTTCAAGGGCGGCGCCGTGGGACAGGTCAAGCCCGGCCCGGCTGCGCTCGTCGCGAAGGGCGCGGGCTTCGGCCTTGAGAGTCTGGGCAGAGGGGGTATCGAGGGAAAAAGTCATGGCGTGTCCTCTCCTGGAGGAGGCGACTGGTCCATGGGTGCTCGCCTTGCCATGATGCGCCTCGGAGAAAACTGCGATGTTTCTCGTTCGGGCCGGGCTTCACCGTAGGAGCAATGTCCCGCGAGCGGCTGGTGCCGGCGACCAAGGCCTAAATGGTCTGGCCGAATGAATAAGTCAAGCCGTGATCATTTCCCGTGATGATGCCAGAAGACAATTGTGTTGGGCTCCCTTGCGTGACTGGCGTAAGCGTAACGCCGTCCGCATGGGGGAGGAGTTCGAGAATATGACTGAAATTATGCTGCTTTTGGCAGGACTTATTGGCGGCGCCGTCAATTCACTGGCCGGAGGCGGATCGTTTATTGTGTTTCCGGCGCTGCTGTTCGCAGGGGTGCCTCCGGTGTTGGCGAATGCCTCGAATACCTATGCCGCCCTGCCCGGCTATGCCAGCGGCGCGATGGGCTATTGGAAGTCCATGGCGGCCTACAAGGACCGACTGATCAGTTATGGGGTGGTGGCAGCACTGTTTGGCTATGTCGGCGCCGAACTCCTGCTGGTTGTGTCCGACGAGCAATTTTCCAAGGTTGTTCCGTGGCTTATGGCGTTTGCGGTCGCGCTTTTCGTGTTCGGAAACCAGATCAATACCATGATCAAGGCGCGGGGTGGCGAGCGGCGCGGGATGAAGGCGCTCGGCGCCGTGCTGCTGCTGGGATTGCTGGCCGCGGTCTGCGTCTATGGCGGGTTCTTCAATGCCGGTCTGGGCATCTTGCTGCTGGCATTTCTGGCCATGGCCGGGATGACAGACATTCACGCCATGAACGGGCTAAAACTCTATATTTCCTCAATAGTTGCGCTGGTCGCGGTGGTCCGCTTCGCCCTGGGCGGGACGATCGATTTCTACCATGGTTCGATCGCCCTCGTGGGCGTGACGATCGGCGGCTATGCTGCTGCACGGCTTGCGAAATTCATCCCCACCAACTGGATCCGGACGGGCGTTATCATCTACGGGATCGGGATGACGCTCTATTTCTTCTGGACGGCTTATATCGCCTGATCGGAGGGACGCACCCACACGGTGCAATCGTGGAAAACGGCGCCGCCAAAAGGTGGCGCCGGCGTCGAATTCGTTAGCACATTGATACCTTTTGCGCCGCGGTGTGCGGAATTTCGGTGAAGGCCCTCGGCGACCAGCACGCCCGTCGTAACCACGTCGGTGATGCGCAGGGTCAACTCGACAGACCCACGCCGATTTCCGACAGTGACGGCATCGCCATCGGCGAGGGCGAGGCGTGCGGCGTCGTCGGGGTGCATGAACACCGATGGGCCGCCTTCGCGCTTGAGACTGCCCGCCGTCTGGTTGAAGGACGAGTTGAGGAAGGCACGCGCCGGGCTGGTGGCAAGTTTGAACGGATGCTCGGCGTCGGGCTTTTCGGTGATGTCCCAGTGATCGGCAAAGCGCGGCATGATTGCGGGATCGCAAACCCAGCGATAGCCCTTGAGACGCGAAACCGCGTTCCAATCCGGCTCGAAGCGATAACGGCCATCCGCCCAGCCAAAACCGTTGGCAAAGCGGGCGACATCGTCCGGACGCTCCTTGTCGACGAAGCCGGTTTTTTCGACCTCTTCTAGCGGCGTCAGGCCGGAGCGAGCGAAGGTATCGGCGACGACCTGACGATCGGTGGTGTTGAAAACGGGATCCTGGCTACCAAGACGAAGGGCCAGCGCGTTGATGACCTCGTGATTGGAGCGGGTATCGCCCGGTTTGTCGATGATGGCGGGGCCGTAGAGGATGCGGGTGTGGCCGCCACGGGTGTAATAGTCGTTGTGTTCGAGGAACATGGTCGCCGGCAGGACGATGTCGGCCAATTCAGCCGTCTCAGTCATGAACTGCTCATGGACGACTAGGAACAGATCCTCGCGCATCAAACCCTCGCGGACGAGGTTCTGGTTCGGCGCGACGGAGGCCGGATTGGTGTTCTGCACGATCATGGCATGGACCGGTGCACCGCCCTGCAGGGCCACCTTGTCGCCGGTGAGGATCGGGCCGATCTCGGACATATCGAGAAGGCGCGGCGTGCCCTTTTGCAGGTGAGTGCCTTCGAGCCGTGACTTGTCGAGACCCCAGGTGCCGGAATTGGAATGGAAGGCGCCGCCGCCACGATGCTGCCATGCACCGGTCATGGCCGGAATGGAGAGCGCCGCATGCATGGCAGTCGAGCCGTTGGACTGGCGGGAGAAGCCATAGCCCAGGCGGAAGAACGATCTTGGCGTTGCGCCGACGAGATGGGCGAACGCCTCGATGTCGGCGACGGTTAGGCCGGTGATCTCGGCCGCCCATTCGGGCGTCCGGGTCTTGAGATGGGCTTCAAAATCAGGCGAGAAATCGGTGTAGCGGGCCATGTAGGCGCGGTCGGCGAGGCCGTCGCGCAGGAGGATGTGCATTGTGGCGACCGCGAGAGCGCCATCGGTGCCGGGACGCAGGACGAGGCCCATATCGGCCTGCTGCATGGTCGCATTGCGATAGATGTCGATGACCACGATCTTGGCCCCGCGCGTCTTTCGCGCCTTCATCGCGTGGGTCATGACATTGACCTGGGTGTGCACCGCATTGGTTCCCCAGATGACGACGCAGTCGCTCTCGGCCATCTGCTCGGGATTGACCCCGCCCAGCAGACCCGTGCCGGCGATATAGCCTGGCCAGGCAAGACCGGTGCAGATGGTGTCGTATTGATGCGAATAGCCGCGCACGGCGCGCAGGCGCTCTATGCCATCGCGCTGCACATGGCCCATGGTTCCGGCATAGAAATAGGGCCAGACCGATTCAGGGCCGGAGTTCTGCTCCACCTGGAGAAAGCGCGCGGCGATCTCATCCAGGGCTTCATCCCAGGAAATCTGTTGCCACTGCCCTGCCCCCTTGGGACCGATACGGCGCATGGGGTGCAACAGACGCTCGGGGTGATGGATACGCTCGGCGTAGCGGGCCACCTTTTCGCAGATCACGCCAGCCGTATAGGGATCATCCTTGGCGCCGCGCACGCGGCCAACTGTGCCGTCCGGCAGGATGTCGACATCGAGGGCACAGACCGACGGGCAGTCGTGCGGGCAGACGGAGCGGATGGTGCGAAGCGGGCTGAGGTCGTTCATGCGGCGACGCTAGCGGAGGCGAAGCGTCGTCACAATCGTATTGTGGTGATGGGGGGTATTCGTGAAGGTTATGGGGCTGGGCAGAGACCCCCACCTGACCTCCCCCTGGTAGGGGGAGGGATCTATCGAGTTCGTGGTGAGGATAGTGAGCCAGCGATGGGCTCTTCCTCGCCTTAAGGGAGAAATTGGGTGGGGCCTAGGCTGGGACCGCAGCACTTGCCGTATTGCGGCGGGCGCGTTGGGTGGCGTGTTTGGCGAGTTCGGCGGCGCCGCCATGGAATTGAGAGAAGGTGATGCCCGTGTCGCCGGTGGAGATGGTGATGCCGCGCCAATTGGGGGAAACAGAGCGGACTTCGGACCAGTCGATCGACGTGTGGCGGCCGAAGGCGTTGCGATGCTCAACGCGCTTGAAATCCCAGCGGACGCGGGTGAAGAGGCCCACAAGCCCGATGCCGAGCGCGCCGCCTGCGAGCAGGAGGACCGCCGCATAGGCGGCCACCAATTGCGCCGTGTCGGCAGAGCCCCCCATGAAGATTATGGCGGAGAGAATAACAGCGGCCAGGGCGGCGGCGCCATAGCAGGCAAAATATTCAACCATGGAAGGACGCAGTTCGGACCACCCATCGACCATGACCGCTTCCTCAGGTTGAACGAGGCGAAGCGCGAGGAAGGCCGCGTAGCCGAAAGCGACCACGCCGGCCGCGCGGGATAGCGGAAGATGAGCCGTGGCAGGCACATATTTGAGGGCGATGAGGATTGTGATCACGATGAGTGGCAAAGCCACTTCCTGCCAACGCAAGGGCACTCTGAGGTCTCCAAAAAAGTCAGGCCTACGACGCTACTCGGCGGTTGATGACAATAAGAGAGGGCGCGCGTTGCGATTTGGCTATTCACAATTTTGCCATAAGCATGGCGGCGAACACATGTGTGACAAAGCCGCCACCGCGCCCTGCCCCGGAATGGACCGCGGGCGGACCTGGGGCCCGCCCGCCAAGAACTGAAAACTCACGCGTTTTCCCGTTTTCGGGTGCGCTGAACCTACCCGGCTTGCGACGCGGGTGCGGGCCCTGCGCCGGCAGCGGCGAGAGCGTTTTCATCGGATTCGATCTCGACCTTCTGGGCCTTCGCACGCGACCCTGAAACGAAGGGGCGTTCCTCGACCAGCATGGTGAAGACAAAGGCGAGCGCCGCAGAACCGGCCGCAACGAAGAATACGGGATGCAGTGCGGAGGCGAGAGCCTCAAGCACCTGTGCGCGCAGCTCCACGGGCAGGCCTTCGACCATGCCGGGGGAGAACGAGCCAGCCCCCTCCGTGCCCTCGGGCAGAATATTGGCGAGACGGGAATTGAGCCCGGCCGAGAACAGCGCACCGAGGACCGAAATGCCGATCGAGCCGCCGATCTGGCGGAACAATGTTGCCCCGGCGGTGGCGACGCCGACCATTGCCGGAGGGGTCGCGTTCTGAATGGCCGTGACGCTGACGCTGTTCACCGGACCGATGCCGACGCCGATCATCAGCATATAAAGGCTCACCTGCCAGGTCGGCGTATCGAGCTGCATGAAGCCGAGCAGGACAAGGCCAATAGTGAGAATGGCGGTCGAAAGGCGCGGAAGGAAGCGGTAGTGGCCGGTTCGCGTCATCAGGAAGCCTGAGGACATTGACGCACCGATCATGCCTGCCATCATCGGGACCAATTGCATGGCAGAAGCGGTGGGGGAAACACCCTTTGCCATCTGCAAATAGAGCGGCAGGAAGGTGATCGAGCCGAACATGGCAATGCCGACGAGAAAACCCACCGCGTTGAAGAGGGTAAAGGTCTGGTTGCGGAAGAGAACCAGCGGCAGGACCGGCTCTGCGGCCTTCGTCTCGACATAGAGGAAGGCGGCCAGGACAACAGCTGCAAGAATGGCGAGGCCGATGATCTGCGGCGACGTCCAGGCCCAGGTGGTGCCCCCGAGCGAGGTGGCGAGCACCAGCGCGGTGAGGCTGGTGGAGAGCAGGACGAAACCGAGATAGTCGACCGACCGCTTGACGCGCTCGCCCTTGGGCTTGAGCACCATGGTGATGACGACGAGCGCAACGATGCCCACGGGCAGGTTGAGCAGGAAGATCCACTGCCAGGAGAAGTGTTCGACGATGAAGCCGCCGAAGATCGGGCCGGCAATGGCCGAAACGCCGAATACGGCGCTGAACAGGCCCTGCACCTTGCCGCGCTGGCGGGCGGGGATCACGTCGGCAACGACGGTCATGGCGATGACCATCAGCCCGCCACCGCCGAGGCCCTGGATGGCACGGGCGGCAATGAGGAAGGTCATGGAATTGGCGGAAGCGGAGAGCACCGAGCCGATCAGGAACAGCACGATGGCGATCTGGAGCACGATCTTGCGGCCGTAGAGATCGCCGAGCTTGCCATAAATGGGCGCCACAACGGTGGAGCTGAGGAGATAGGCGATGACCACCCAAGTCAGGTGTTCAAGGCCGCCAAGCTGGCCGACAATGATGGGCAGGGCCGCCGAGACAATGGTCTGGCCCAGGGATGCGAGGAAAATGGTGGTTGCGATGGCGCCGATGATCAGGCGCACGGATTGAACCGGCGCCGTTTCGGCTGGTGACTGAGTATCTGACATCAGGCAAATCCCGGGCGGGCGCCTTTTGAGCAGCCAGGCCCTTGCTATAGAATGATTGACACCATACATGTGCCGTTAGCAATTACATGTCAACAGCATGCAATTGTCATTAGCAGTGAATAGGGGCCGAAATGGCTGACAACAATGCGAGCGCGATCAATGCCCTGCTCGAAAAGGCGGGGATCAGTCCGGAGACGACCGATGTCGTCCTGACTGTCGACGCGCTGCTGCAGCGCTGGCGCCGGCGGGCGATGCGGCGCGAAATGGGCCACAAAGCCCTTATCGATCTCAAGGCCGGCATAGATCTGGCCCAATTGGACGTGCTGATCGCGATAGAGGGCCCTACCCCGGAATTCGGCGAGGCCAGTGGCGAGACAATGATCGCGACAGTGGCCGAGCGGCTGGGTATCGATCCTTCCCGCGCCAGCCGGGTGGTGAGCGAAATGGTGGAGCGCGGCTTTGCCCGGCGCGCTGTGAGTCAGGCCGACGCGCGACGCACCATTATCGAGCTCACCGAACGGGGTCGCGCGCTGGTAGACGCAGTGCGGGCATACAAATTTCTCGTCATGGGGGATTTTTTCTCCGGCTGGTCCGCCGAGGATCTGGCTGTTTTCGTGCCCCTGCTGCAGCGCTTTGCCAGTTGGAACGAAGGCATGGGCCGGTCCGCCGAAAAATTCGCAGACGACATCGAAGAACTGTCCAAATCGATACAGGCGCCTCGCTAGTATCAATTCCAGGAATGGGCGGGCGCCTGTTTTTTGATTGGACAGGGTGAAGTTGAGCCAATAGCTCTGTGCCTCCTTGAGGGGGGACACCATGACCGATCAATCTCGCATGCCGGTCACGGCGCTGCTCGGGGCCAACATGTTCTTTTCGGGCGTGACCTACGCCGCGACCATTCCCTATGCGTCGCTGGCCGGGGTGGACACGCTTGGTTTGTCGCCGGCGCTGTTCGCCACGATCATGGCAGTCGGCTCCGTGTTGGCGACGTTCGTCTCAGTGGGCCTGGGCTATATTTCGGACAAGCTGCCCGACCGTCGCCTGCTGGTGCTGATGACCGCGCTGGCCGGAATGGTTGCCCATGGGATGATCTTCGTCTGGCCCACGCAGGCCAGTTTTGCCTTAGCCATGGGCGTGATCATGCCGGTTGCGGGGGCCTGCTATTCGCAGTGCTTTGGCTATGTACGGGTCTATTACGCAAGGCACCGCCCGGAGCGGGCGGACTTCATGGTCACGGCTCTGCGGACTGTGTTTACCATCGCCTGGATCGTCGTGCCGCCGCTGGCAGGCTGGATCGCGGCTGAGTTCAACATCTTCAACGTCTATCTCGCATCGGCCCTGAGCTACGCGGCCATCGCGGGTATTTATGCGGCGCTGATGCGCGACCCGGCGACACGCATCGAGGCTTCGGCGCCCAGGCGGCTTGAGGGTGGCGACTGGCGGTCGAGCTTCGCCCTGCAACCGGGCATTTTGGCGGGGCTGATCGGGCTGGTGGTGATGACCGGCGGATCGCGGCTCTTTACCTTCACCATCCCCCTTTCCATCGTCACTGACCTCGGCGGAAGCCTGACCGATGTCGGCCTCTATGCGGGGATCACCGCGGCCATCGAGGTCCCGTCCCTGCTGCTCCTGGGCTATCTCGGCAACCGGCTGTCCAAGGAGACGCTGCTCGCTGGGGCCGGTGTGGTGATGGCGGTGTTCATCGGGCTTGCCAGCCAGATCGGCACCGTTACGCAACTGTTCTGGCTGCTCGTCCTTAACGGCCTGGGCACGGCGGCGCTGATGACCATCAGCCTCTCCTATGTGCAGGAGGCGATCAAGGATCGGGTCGGACTATCAACGTCGCTGTTGGATGTGGTGGCTATTGCGGCCAACCTTCTCGGCGCGACGGCGTTCGGCGTACTGGCGGCCGGCGGAGACTACCGCTTCGCCCTGATGGTCGCCGCCGTACTTTCGGTGGCTGGAGCCATCATTTTGGCGCTGGGCAATACCGGCCGGCTGGGTGCCAGGCAGAAAGCGGCGGGCGCCAGAATTTAGGCGCCCGCCTGCATCAGATCAGCCGTTTGCGGGCTTGCGCTTGGGTGCACGTGGCTTGTCGCCATCCTTGGACCAGGTCGGCTTGCCCTTATCCTTGGAGAAGGTCTTCTCCTTGTAGGGCTTGTCCGACTTGAAGGCTGGCTTGTCCTTGGCGGCAGCGGGCCGACGCTTGGAGGCATCGTCGCCGTCCTTGCTCCAGGTCTTGCGTTCCGGACGTTCGCCGCGCGGTGCGGAATCGAAGTCAGGACGCTTGCTCTTGGGGCGCTCGGACCGCTCTGCGACCGGCATGTCGCCCTCGACCGGGGAGATGGTTATCCCCTTCTCGCCGGAACCGTTCTTGGCAATCGTGCGCGCATAGGCGTCGGCCTTGTCGGCGGCGATTTCAAAAAGGCTTTCGGTGTCGAAGATGCGGATCGAGCCGATATCGCCCTTGGTGGTCTTGCCGGCCTTGCACAACATGGGCAGGAGCCAACGCGGTTCGGCACGCTGCTTGCGGCCGACATTGACACGGAACCAGGTGCCGCCCTCGAAGCGCTCGCGGGTGCGCGGGGCACGCGTGTCGAGCGCCGCGCCGGCTTCCTGGGCCGTCACATCCTCGGGGATCGGACGGGCAGCAAGCTGCTGGCGGAGATAGGCGGCGGCAATGGCCTCGGGGGTGTGACGCTCGAGCAGCTGGCTGACCAGCTGCGCTTCGTCACCATTTTCCGGAGCCTTGATCGTTTCGGAGGAAAGGATGGCTTCCTTGTATTTTTCCTCGATCTCGGAGGCCAGGGGCGGCGTCATCAAAGAAACGTCGAGCTTGGCGGTGCGCAGAATGCGCTGGGCGACGCCGCGACGATGCGCACCGGCGATGATGACGCTGGTGCCCTTGCGGCCGGCGCGACCGGTGCGGCCCGAACGGTGCAGCAGCGTATCGGCATTGGTGGGCAGATCGGCGTGGATGACGAGATCAAGATTGGGCAGGTCAATGCCGCGGGCGGCCACGTCGGTGGCGACACAGATGCGAGCGCGACCATCGCGCATCGACTGCAGGGCGCTGGTGCGTTCCGCCTGGCTCAGCTCGCCCGACAGAGTGACAACGTCGAAACCGCGATTGTGAAGGCGTGCCGAGAGATGCTTCACGCCTTCGCGGGTGGAGGCGAAGACGATGGTATTGGCGCTGTCGAACCACAGCAGGGTGTTGATGACGGCGTTTTCGCGCTCGGCCGCGGGCACGAGCATCAGGCGGTAGTCGATATCGGCGTGCTGTTCTTCCGAGCTCGTGGCGGAGATCCGCAGCGCATCGCGCTGGAAGGTCTTGGCCAGTTGCACGATGGGGCGTGGCACTGTTGCGGAGAACAGCAGCGTGCGGCGATCTTCCGGCGCGGCGGCGAGAATGAACTCGAGATCTTCGCGGAAGCCGAGATCAAGCATTTCGTCGGCTTCGTCGAGGACGACAGCGCGTAGGGCGGACATGTCGAGGGCGCCGCGAGTGATGTGATCGCGAAGGCGGCCGGGCGTGCCGACCACAATGTGGGCGCCGCGCTCGAGGGCACGTCGCTCGGTGCGAGCATCCATGCCGCCGACGCTGGCGACGATGCGCGCGTCGAGATTGGCATAAAGCCATTCGAGTTCGCGCTGAACCTGCAGGGCCAGTTCGCGGGTCGGGGCGATGACCAGCGCTAGGGGAACTTCAGCATCAGGCAGTGTATCAGCGTCGCCCAGAATGGTCGGGGCGATAGCCATGCCAAAAGCGACGGTTTTGCCCGAGCCGGTCTGAGCGGAAACGAGCAGGTCGCGACCCGCGGTCTCGTCTTCTATGACGGCCGACTGGACAGCAGTGAGATTGGCGTAGCCCTTGGCGGCCAGAGCGCCGGCAATGGCTGGGAGAATAGAGTCTGGAAGTGACATGTCGTGGCTTTCAAAAGCGGGTTAGCCCCGTGAGCACGAAGTCACTCCCGTCACAACAATCGGGAAAATTCGCAAGCAAAAGGGCATCTCGGCGCCAAGGTCTGCGGGAAATGCAGAAGGGGGCGCATTCGTTCAGTGGCACTATACCACAGGAAAAGAAAAAAAGGCCGCCCGGCTGGGCGGCCTCAAAAGTCGTGATTGCGGCGGCGTTAGCCGACCAGCTCTTCGTCGGAGAAGAAGAACTTGATTTCTTCGGCAGCGGTCTCGGGAGCATCCGAACCGTGGACGGAGTTTTCGCCAACGGAAAGAGCAAATTCCTTGCGGATCGTGCCTTCAGCGGCGTTTGCCGGGTTGGTGGCGCCCATGATTTCGCGGTTCTTGAGAATGGCGTTTTCGCCTTCGAGAACCTGAACGACAACCGGCGACGCAATCATCTGCTCGACCAGTTCGCCAAAGAAGGGGCGTTCCTTGTGCACAGCGTAGAAGCCTTCGGCCTGTTCGCGCGTCATGTGGATTTTCTTGAGGGCGATCGGGGTCAGACCGGCTTCCTCGAACTTGGTGAGGATCTTGCCGATGAGGTTACGACGGACGGCATCGGGCTTGATGATAGAGAAAGTGCGTTCGATCGCCATGGCGAGTTGACCTGCTTATTGCTTAGGATGATGGCGCCTTTTAGCGGGAGAGTTTTGCTGGCGCAAGACATCCCGACAGACCCGGGCCTATCTGCCGCAAATCGCGTGTAAAGCGGGCTGCCACGCCTAGTCGCGTTCTACCGATGTGGAACCGGTGGCGATGATTGCACCGTCCGTACCGGTAAGGGTGACGTCGATATTGTCGATTGGATCCTCGGTTTCGATCGCCTGTTTTATCTCATGCTCCTCAATCTGCATGGTGCAGACTTCGGATGTGGCGGTTGCGGGGAATGTCACGGCCAGCGTGCCGTTGACCATTTCGCCGAGCTCAGCACGGCCGATCGCTTCGCAAGCGCTACCGCCATACTCGAAATCGATGAGAATCTGGAAGGAGTTAATGCGGGTGGCGTCGAGGTCCTCGAGGCGCTGAGTTTGCTCCTGCGCCAGGACAGGCGCGGCAAGGCCGGCGGAAACGACGAGGGCGAGGGCAAGGCGGGCGTCAAGCATGGGGCGTCCTTTCAGGCTCGGCATTTGAGCAGAATGCTGCGCGGCGCGATTGGATGCACAATTGTGAAGCGCCGCGGCGAAGTGTCCGGCATGTGGACGCAAGAGTGCTTTGGCCGGTTGCCATGGCAGAGGCTTGCCTCTATCCAGCAGCCTAGACATTTTTACGCAGCTCCCTGCCCTGTCGGGCCAAATGATGCCTGCGCCTTTCCCTCGGATTCCTGTTTGCCGCCATGCTGACCATTTCCAATCTCACCTACCGCATCCAGGGCCGCGAATTGTTCGACGATGCCTCGGTAGTTATTCCGACGGGATCCAAGACTGGTTTCGTGGGCAAGAACGGCACCGGCAAGACGACGCTGTTCCATTTGATCCAGGGGCATATCGGCGCCGACGCCGGCGGCATCGAGGTGACGAAGAAGGCGCGGATCGGCGCTGTCGCCCAGGAAGCGCCAGCGGGCAATGAAACCGTGCTCGACGTGGTGCTGGCCGCCGACAAGGAGCGCACGGCGCTGCTGGCAGAGGCCGAGATTGCGACCGACCCCAACCGGATCGGGGAAATTCATACGCGGCTCGCTGAAATCGAGGCCCACAGTGCGGAGGGCCGGGCCTCCGCGATCCTCAAGGGTCTCGGCTTCGAGCAGGACCGGCAGAACGGGCCGACCCACGAGCTATCAGGCGGTTGGCGTATGCGCGTGGCGCTGGCGGCAGTGCTGTTCAGCCAGCCCGACCTGCTGCTGCTGGACGAACCGACCAACTATCTCGACCTCGAAGGCACGCTTTGGCTGGAGAAATATCTCTCCACCTATCCATACACCGTCTTCCTGATCAGCCACGACCGTGACCTCCTGAACAAGGCGGTCAATTCGATCGTGCATCTCGAGCATCGCAAATTGACCTTCTACAAGGGCAATTACGACACTTTCGAAACCACCCGCCGCATGCAGATGGAGCTCAACAACAAGAGCCGCGACAAGACGCTGGATCAAATCGCGCATCTGCAGAAATTCGTGGATCGCTTCAAGGCGAAGGCCACCAAGGCCAAGCAGGCCCAGGCCCGCGTCAAGATGATCGAAAAGCTGCGCCCGCCGGCGGCAATGTTCGATGAGCACGGCGCGCCGTTCCAATTCCAGCAGCCCAAGATCGAGCTGCCGACGCCGATGATCACGCTCGACAGGGTGTCGACCGGCTATGGCGACAAGGTCATCCTGCGCAATGTGACCCAGCGCATCGATCCCGATGCCCGCATCGCCCTGATCGGCGTCAATGGCAATGGCAAGTCCACTTTCGCCAAGCTGCTGGCCGGGGATATCCCGGTGATCGATGGCAGCATGAAAATCCACAAGAAGCTGGAAATTGCGCATTTCGCGCAGCACCAGATGGACAAGTTGAAGCCGGAATTGACGCCGCTCGAGCACGTTGTCGAGCTGACGCCGTATGACAACGAAGCCAAGCGTCGCAGTCGGCTGGCCCAGATGGGCTTGACCACCAGCCGCATGGATACCAAGGCGAAAAATCTCTCCGGTGGCGAGCGGGCGCGTCTGCTCATGGGGCTGATCACCTTCGGCGGCCCGGCGATGATGATCCTCGACGAACCGACCAACCATCTCGATATCGACAGCCGCGACGCGCTGGTGCACGCGCTCAACGACTATCAGGGCGCGGTCTTCATCATCTCGCATGATCGCCATTTGATCGAGGCGACCTGCGACACGCTGTGGATTGCCGAGAACGGCACCATCCGCGAACTCGACGAGGATCTCGACAGCTACCAGCGCAGCATCACGTCGAACAAAGAATCCAAGAAAAATTCCGGCGACGCCAAGGGCGATCGCAAGCTTTCCCGCCAGGAAGCGGCAGCGCGTCGGGCAGATCTCGCTCCGCTGAAGAAAAAGATCGCGGACGCAGACAAGAAGATGACCCGGCTCAGGACCGAGATCGAAAAAGTCGAGGCGCAGCTGGCTGACCCGACCGTCTATAACGGCCCAGCCGACCGCCTGATTGCACTGGGCAAGGACAAGGCCCGGTTCAGCACGGAACTCGAGGCAATCGAGGAAAGCTGGCTGACATTGAGCGCCGAGCTTGAGGAAGCCGAACGCGATTAGAAAACGTAAAGGCCAATCCATGCCGCGAGTTGACAGCTCCCGGCTGTTGCACTCTGCTGGCGCCTGATCGGGCAGCAAGGGCTTGTCATGCGTGTTTTTCTAGCGTCTCTGCTCGTGGCTGCATTGGCCCTGGTTCCGCAGGCGGCCCAGGCACAGGACCTGACGGGATACACCAAGGCGCAGCGCGCCGAAATCATCCGCTTTGCCGCCAACAACAGTCTTTTCGTGCTCTACCACGAAATGGCGCACCTGCTGGTGCACCAGATGCAATTGCCCGTGCTGGGCCGCGAAGAGGATGCGGCGGACAATGTCGCGACCTGGATGCTGCTCAACAAGCGATCCAAGGAAGCCGACCAGGCGCTGGCCGACGCGGCCAAGGGCTGGCAGCTCTCGGGCGTTGCCTATGGAAGCGGAGAGTTTGAGGAAGACTATGCCGCTGGCCACAGCCTCGACAAGCAGAGGGCCTATCAGATCGTCTGCATGATGGTGGGCAGCGACGGCAAGGCATTCCGGCCCATTGCCAATCAATATGCGATGGACCACGAGCGGCAGGACACCTGCCAGTGGGACTACCGGCTGATCAACCGCAGCATAAAGAGCCTTTTGAGCGAGCGGCCCGCAAACGCGAAGAGCACGGTCGTAAACGTGACCTATCACGATGCAGGCGGGCGATTGCGACTGGCCGCGGACGCTTTCCGCTCGAGCGGCGTGTTCGACCAGGTGGCCCAAGATCTGCGCGAGAATTTCAGCCTGCGCCGGCCGGTGCGTTTCAACGCGAAAAGATGCGGCGAAGCGAACGCATTTTATGACCCCGACACCATAGAAATCATCTTCTGCTATGAGCTGATGACGGATTATATGGAGCTCTATGCCGCCGAGTTGCCAAAGCCGGCGGCGCCTGTGCCCCAGGGGGGTGGCGCGGGAAAAGAAAAGACAAAGAGCTTTTAGGCGGCAGCCTCTAGATATTCCGGAGATCGATGAATGCGCACCCTGTGTGCTACCGTTTTGGCGGCCTGCATTGTGGCGGCCCTGTCCCCTGCCCTCGAGGCGGAGGATGAGTTGTCCATCCTCAGCGATGCGATGGACTTCGCCATGCATGATGCGACCTTTACCATGTATCACGAGATCGGCCATATGCTGATCAGCGAGCTCGGACTGCCGGTGCTGGGCCGTGAGGAAGACGCCGTGGACGCGTTGGCCACGGTGTGGCTGCTGACCGATGACAGCGATCCGGACAGCTACAATGCCCTGATCGATGCCGCCGATGGCTGGTATTTCAACGCCGTCGACTCCACCGGCTCGGGCGTGGACGACTTTTCCTATTACAGCGACCATAGCCTCGACATTCAGCGTGCCTACGCCATGGTCTGCCTGATGGTCGGCAAGGACGCCGATGCGTTCGGGGACACAGCCGACGCCTACGAGATCGACGCCGATCAGCAGGAGGCTTGCTCCTATACCTATGAGCAGGCGCGAAGCTCCTGGGAAATGCTGCTCGAGCCCCACACGGACGACGAATATTATGGCGCGCCGATCAAGATCGTCTACGAGGACGCGGGCGAATACGCGAAATTCGCGGAAGAGTTCGAAGGCCGCGGGATCATGGAGCATGCGGCCGAGCTGGTCATGGAGAACTATGTCCTGCCCCAGACAGTGACCTTCCGGGCGACGCAGTGCGGGGAGGCAAATGCCTTCTTCGATCCCAGCGAAAGCGAAGTGATCTATTGCTACGAATTGGCCGAGTACATGTACTACATGTATCTGTACGACATCATGGGTTGGGGTGAATCCAGCGACTAGGACATCTCATCGTGGGATCCTACTCTGGCTAAAGCGCTCTAGCTGAAGCCAACGTAGCGGCCCGGACGATGATTGAGGGCGACGATCATGTTGAGGACCAGCGCCCCCAGGATCGAGTAGATGACGCGGTCGAGCGGCAGGATGAAAAAGGCTGCTGCCAGAATGACCGCGTCCACACCAAGCTGGAAATAACCGGCCCTGATCCCGAAATTATCCTGGAGGAAGAGGGCCAGGATGTTGATACCGCCGACGCTGGCCTTGTGGCGGAAGAGCGAGAGAATTCCCAAGCCGATGAGGCCACCGCCGACCAGCGCCGCGAACAGCGGATGGATGGCGGTTATGTCCAGCCAGAAAGGGATCTGGATTGTCAGCCAGGACACCATGGCCACAGAGACGAAGGTCTTGATGGCGAACGGCCAGCCCATGCGGAGCACCGCGAGGACATAGAACGGCAGGTTGATTGCAAAGAAGAGCAGGCCAAAAGGCCAGCCGGTGACATATTGGATCAGCAGCGCCAGGCCCGCCGTGCTGCCCGTGGCGAGATGGACTTCCGAATAGAAGACGATGCCCAGCGACACCAGAATGGTGCCGATCAGCATGGCGAAGATGTCTTCGTGCAGCTTGTGACGGCTGGGGGTCGAAAGATCGGGTGTCATGCTTTTTTCGACCAGCGCCCGTCTGTTTCCTGCTGCCAATAGGTGACTAAATGACCCGAGCGTAGTGTTCGCCAGGCTTCGCGCGCTTCGGCTACCGCATCAGGATCATGGCCGGAGAACATGTAGACCAGGCGCTGGTAGTCCTCGGCGGAATGGGGCACGGCGCGAGCGACGAAGAAGCGGACGCCCGCATTGTTGGGATTGGCCTGATCGGTGGTGAGAAGGATGGGCTGGAGGGCGTCCGTTTCCTCACCCGCAAGGCCGTGGGCGAGAAAACTGTCGTCCCGATAGGTCCAGAGATGGGCGTCGAGCGCCTCGGCGCGTTCCCGCGACCCGCATTCGACGACAGCGCGCCAACCCCGCTCCAGGGTCTTTTCGAGAAGTTGGGGCAGGACCGCTTCGAGGGGGCGCACTTCGAGATGATAGAACAGCACTTCAGCCATGCGGGATCCTATAACTCTGTGTCGGGTGGAACGCTACCGGAGTGGCTGTAACGCAGCAATACCGCAACATTTCCCACCGATTTTTTGGAGAGGGTTGTAAGCAATTGTCAGCATGGGCGAACTGCACCATGGTGCGCAGGCTCTGCAGGCCACACTTGCGGCGCAGGGGAATGCTAGCGGACGCGCATGAGACGACTGACAAATTATCTGGCGCGCCTGTTTGCCACCGACGCGCTCGTGCTGTTCGGCATCGTGTGTCTGCTTCTCTGGCTGGTCAATTGCCTGCGCTCTTTCGACGTGGTTTCGGTCAAGGGACAGGGTTTCGTAACGCTCGCCGTGCAGGCGCTCTATACGATGCCGCAATTGGCGCTGGCCTTCTTTTACATCTGTGTCGGCATTGGCCTGGTGCGGGCGCTGACGGCACTACAGAACAGCCACGAGCTGCACATCATTCACACGAGCAAAGGCGTCAACGGTCTTTGGCGCGCCGCTGGAGTGGTTACGGGCGTCGCTGTGCTGGCGGTGTTGCTCTTCGCCCACTGGGTGGAACCCCACGCCAACCGCAAGTTCAGCGAGCTTTCTGCCAGCGTGGCGGCGGATCTGGTCAGCTCGACGCTGCGGCCGGGTCGTTTCACCCAGGTGACGCCGGGGGTCATTTTGCTGATCGGGGGGCGCGAGGGCGCAGGGGAAATCCGCGAGTTTTTCGCGGATGACCGGCGGTCGCCGGAGACCCGGCGCACCTTCATCGCCGAGAGCGCTCAAATATCGAGTGACGGGCAAAACTACGTGCTCGAGCTGCGCAATGGGTCGCTGCAATATGTGCAGGAGGACGGGCGCTATTCCGAGGTCCGGTTTACCCGCTACGATCTCAGCGTCGATAGTCTGAGCCAACCGCTGGCCTTTGGCGACTCCCTGGCGGAGCGCGACAGTTTCGAGCTCCTTTCCGAGGCAGCGGCGACGGGGCAGCTCTCCGAGCCGGCGATGCAAAGATTGCTGGATCGTTCGGCAGAGGCGCTCAGGGTGATTGCCATCTGCCTCTTTGCTCTAGCCATTGCCGCTTTTCCCAGCGGACGGCGGGCGCGCATTCCCGTGCCGCTCGAGGCCGTGGTGATGCTGGTGGCGTTTGGCGAACGCGGCATCGGCACCTATAGCCCCCTTGGCGTTGGCACTGGGGCCGTGGTGTTGATCGTGCTCTCGGGCGGCATTCTCGCCTATCGGCTCTGGCCGAGGCGGCCGAGGAGCATTGCCGCATGACACGAATCGACTGGCTCATCCTCAGACGACTGGCCGGGCGCATCGGCGCGACGGTCTTCATCTTTTATGGCCTCATCGCCCTCGTGGAATCGCTCGACACGTGGCGGTTCAATGCCGTGGCCGAGAGCAATGGCGTCTTCATGGCCCTTGTCATGGTCGCCATGAGCGCGGTGCGATGGACGATCAAGACATTGCCGGTGACGGTGCTGATGGGAGCAATCCTGGGGCTTGCCGATCTCAAGGCAAAGCATGAATTGACCGTCATCAAGGCCAGCGGCATCTCGATCTGGCGGGCCGTGCGCGCGCCGACCCTGGCGCTTATCGGGGTGAGCTTTCTGGTGGCGCTGGGCGCCGAGACCGTCAGCACGCAAATCAATCGCGAACTTTATCCGACCCCGCCGGGACAGGCGGCGCTTCTCACCCCACCGGGAGAAATCTGGCTGGAGCAACGCGGCGAAGGCGTCCACTACGTCATCTTGGCGCGGCACATGTCGCCGGGCGGTTCAGAATTGGGCGACGTGACGGTATTCCACCTCATGCACAATCAAATTCCGCGCATCGAAGCGGCAAATGCGGTGCTGGAGAATGGCGCATGGGTGTTTTTTGACACGATCGCGCGCTCACCCGACGCACCGGCGCGGTTCATACCCGATTACCGGCTGCCAACGACATCCAGTGCCGCGGAGATCCGGCTTTCCCTGGCCTCGACCGAGGACATGACCTTCTTTGACCTGGCTCAATTGCTGGAAACGGGAGTTTCGGACCCTTCGGTGCGGTCCGCGGCGACGATGCGGCTCATCAAGCTCCTGACGCTTCCGCTTGTGCTTACCGGCTCTCTCTTCATTGCCTTTGCGTTTACCGCAGGTTATCGAAGAAACTCTAGTCTAGGTCCCGCGGTCCTCTACGGCATCGTGCTCGGATTTGTTGTGTTCGTGATTACCGAGATGGCCGACCGCGCTGGGTCGACCGGCGTTCTCGACCCAACTTTTGCGGCAGTCGGACCGGCACTGGTAGCCATCGTCATCGGGGTGACGGTGCTGCTGCATAAGGAAGACGGGCGGACGTGAAGACAATAGGCCGACAGGGGTTTGGAAGGCTTGGACGCGCGCTGCTCGCGAGCGTGTCGCTGTGCCTTTTGCCCGCTGTCCCTGCCCTTGCCCAGAACCTCGTCCCCGACAATTTCTTCAATGCCCCGGTCAACCCCAATGGCAATGCGGGCGTGGAGGCCAACACCCTGACATTCGATGCGCGCACCAATGTCATCCGGGCTTCGGGTGACGTCGTGCTGTCGCATGAAGGCTATGTGGTTCGCGGGGAAACGCTTGAGTTTGATCGGCGCAGCAACCAGGTGCGGCTGACCGGACGCGTGAGCGTGACCGATCCGTTCGGCAATGTCATGGAGACCGACGGGCTCGACATTGGCGGCGGGATGAAACAGGCCTTTCTCAACGCGCTGACCATAACTTCGTATGACGGCGCGCGGATCACCGCGGACAGCGTCGACTATGACAGCGTTCTGCAATCGGTGTTGATCAATGCCGGCTATGCGCCGTGCGGAGACTGCATCGATGACAAGGGGCGGCGGATAGGCTGGTCCGTCAATGCGGCCAGGATCGTCCACGATTCGGAAGACGGCTCAGTCTATCTCGAACAGCCGACGCTCTCCCTGCTCGGGATGCCGATCGCATGGCTGCCCTATCTTTGGTTGCCGGGTACCGACAATCAGGCGCTTTCGGCGCTGCGCATGCCGATCATCGACTATAGCGAAAAGACGGGGCTGCGCGTCGGCGTGCCGGTCATGGTCTACACCAATCGCTGGACCGACATCATCCTCACGCCAACCGCGACGACGCGGCAGGGTTTCCTCATGGGCGCCGAGTGGGTTCAGCGTTTCGATGCCGGCTCATTCCAGATCAAGGCATCGGGGCTGCATCAGTGGGACCCGGCGGCCTTCACGGGCACGGTCGGCGATCGCGATTGGCGCGGGGCATTGCAGACCTCGGGATCGTTCACGCCGATCGAGACCTGGTCCGCCGGGTGGTCCTACACTGCCTTTACCGATGCGGCCTATCTCGAGGACTATCGGCTGACCACGGCCAAATCCACGGTCAACGAGGTCTATGCCACGCATCTGACCGACGACACCTTTTTTGACGTGCGGCTGCAGGAATTCAACCTGCTCGGCAATATCACGCCGCAGGAGCAGTCTCAGCAGGGCAAGGCGCTACCCGTGACACGGTTCAGCCATGTGATGGATCTCGAACCTGGCATGGGCCGGGTGACGATCGATGGCCAGTTGCTGGGTGTGCAGCGCCAGTCCGATGCAGTCCGGACGGTGAATGGCGTACCCTATGTTTTCGGCCATGCGGGCAACAAGGCACGCGCGACACTGCAGGCCGGTTGGCAGACGCAGTGGATCAATAGCGGGCTGGTGTTCACCCCCTATGCGGGCGTTCGCACGGACCTCGCCTATTATGACGGGACGAGCCCGCTTATGCCCGGCGAAACCAGCCTCTTCAGCGCAACGCCGATCGCGGCCATGGACATCCGCTATCCGCTGATCGCTCATAATGGCGCCGATATGCACCTGATCGAGCCGATCGCGCAAATGGTCTATCGCGGATCGGACACGAGCCTCGTCGGCATCACCAATGACGATGCGCAAAGCTTTGTCTTCGATGACACCAATCTGTTCAGCTATAACCGTTTCTCCGGCTATGATCGGCAGGAAACGGGGCTGCGGGCCAATATCGGCGCACGCTACCAGGCCAATTTCGCTGACGGCGGTTATCTTGAACTCGTCGGCGGGCAGTCGTTCCAACTGGCGGGTGCCAATGCGTTCGCAGCGGCAGATCCAGCAGGGACAAGCCGCGGTTCGGGCATGGAGGGCGCGGCGTCCTATGCGGTCCTAGGCGCCTATGGATCGTTCACGCCGGGCCTTTCATTTGGCGGCAAGGTGCAGGTGGATACCGACGACTGGGCATTGGCGCGGGCCGGAGCGGGTATGAAGCTGGACCTCGAGCGCTACGCGGCAACCCTCGATTACCGCTACATCGCTGCAAATGCGAACGTCGGGACGCTACAGGACCAGCACGAAATCGGCGGCGAGCTGACCGTGCCGGTTTCCGATTATTGGAGCCTCAAGGGCAACGCCGCCTGGGATATCGGCGGCAATAGCTGGCTGCAGGCTGGCGGCGGGCTCTACTACGACGACGGCTACCTTGCCTTCGGCGCCAATGCGACCCGCACCGGTGCGACGCATACAACGCCCAACGACACCCGCGTGACCGCGACATTCCAGCTCAAGGCGCCGGCAGGACTGAATGCTGGCGGCACGACGAATGTATCGGTGCCGCAGTTTTGAACGAGAGCCGGGGGATGCGGGCAGCCGTGCCCTATAGGATCCTCGCCCGACTCGGATTTTGGCCGCATTCATTGGGCAATTGACAGCACGATCCAAGCGCCGCATTGAAGTGGCACTTCGCATGAAAATGGACACGACCATGATCTTCGCAAATCTGCGGCGCGTTACGGGCGCCTTGCTCCTGGGCCTCGCCATCGTAACAGCTTCGGTCGTCCCCAGCATGGCCGCCACGGTGGTGACGGTGAACGGCACTCCCATTACCGACGTCCAGATCGACCAGCGGCTTCGCCTGTTCCAGATGGAAGGCAACCGGACCGGCCGAAATGGCGCGACAGACCAGTTGATCACCGAGGCGATCCAGATGTCAGAGGCCAAGCGGCTTGGAATCTCCGTCTCGAATGCTCAGGTGGACGAGGCATTCCTCCAGATCGCGCGCAACCTCAAACTCAGCCAGGACCGCCTTGCGGAAATGCTGCGCCAGGGTGGCATCAACAGCGAAACGCTGAAGGATCGACTGCGCGCCGCAATCGCCTGGAATTCGGTTGCCGAACGCGCCGTGATGCCGAACGTGCAGATTTCCGATCTCGACCTCGACCAGAAAGCGGCTGGCCGGATCTCGGACTTCCAGAATTTCGACTATATCCTCAAGGAAATCATCTTCGTCGCGCCGGGTGGCCAGGGGGCCAGTGGGCGCACCGCGCAGGCCAACAAGTACCGCTCGAGCTTTGCCGGCTGCGACAGCGCCGTTCCGCTGTCTCTCGCCTATACCGATGCCGCCGTGATCGATGTGGGTCGGCGTCATGCCACTCAGCTTCCGGAGGCGGTGGCCAAGGAACTTGCCGGAATGAATGTGGGCGGGATCACCAAACCACGCGTGGTCGAATCCGGCGTCTCGATGCTGGCCATCTGCGAAAAGGCGCAGGCACAGGACCTTACCTTCGTGAAGGACGAAGTTCGCGCCGAAGTGGGCAACGACACGATGCAGAAGCAGGTCGACGACTATCTGGCTACCCTGCGCAAGAGCGCCAAGATCATCTACAACTAAGCGGCTGGGTGAAGCGCCCGCTGCACGGCAAACTGGATATTGTTGCGGAGCCGCATCCCCGGGTGTGTCTCCGCTCTCTTTTTGGGGGATAGCATGACGAGGCCGCTGGCCATTTCCATGGGCGAGCCGGCCGGTATCGGCCCCGATCTTATCCTGTCGCTCTACGCCCAGCGCGACTCGCTGAACTTGCCGAATTTCGTCGTCTTCGGGCATGCGCAGTATTTGCGTGGCCGCGCCCAGAGGCTGGGAATTTCCCTCGATATTGTGAAGACGACGGCGGAGGAGGCAGAGACGGCGTTCTCGAGGGCCCTGCCCGTCGTTTCAATCGATGGTGAGGTGCCGGACAGGCCGGGCGAAATCGTGCCCAGCGCGGCACCGGTGGTGATAGAGGCGATTGCAGCAGCCGTGCGTGGCACGCTTGCGGGCGCTTGCCGAGGGCTCGTTACAGCGCCGATCCACAAAGGGGCGCTCTATCACGCGGGATTTTCCCATCCAGGGCACACGGAATATTTGGCGGCGCTTTGCGCTGGCGAGGGTGAAACCCTGCTTCCGGTCATGATGCTCGCTCATGACGAACTGCGCGCCGTGCCGCTGACCATCCATGTACCGATCAAGGATGTGCCGGAGTTGATCACCGCAAGCCTCCTCATCGAAACTCTTCGGGTCGTCGACCGCGACTTGCGCGCGCGCTTCGGCATTGCCCGGCCGCGCATTGCGGTCGCGGGGCTCAATCCGCACGCGGGCGAGGATGGCGGCATCGGACAGGAGGAGATCGAAACGATCCGCCCGGCGCTTGCGACGGCGCGCGACGAAGGGCTTGATATTATTGGCCCCCTACCCGCCGACACCCTCTTTTACCCGCCGCATTGGCGCAGCTATGATGCGGTGGTGGCGATGTATCACGACCAGGCCCTGATCCCGATCAAGACGGTGGCTTTCGAGGATGCGGTCAACGTGACCTTGGGATTGCCAATTGTCCGCACCTCTCCCGACCATGGAACGGCCTTTGACCTGGCTGGAACCGGCAAGGGCTCGACGAAGAGCTTTGCAGCCGCTATCGCCTTGGCCGACCGAATGACAAAGAGCGCACAATGAGCCAGATCGACAACCTTCCTCCGCTGCGCGAAGTCATCGCCGAGCATGGCCTGCAGGCCAAGAAGGAACTCGGCCAAAACTTTTTGCTCGACCTTAATCTGACCGCTCGCATCGCCCGCGTCGCGGGCTCGCTGGAAGGCGTTCGCGTCATCGAGGTGGGACCGGGCCCGGGCGGTCTGACACGGGCTCTCCTGGCCGAAGGCGCACGCGAAGTGATCGCCATTGAGCGGGACGCCCGCGCGCTACCGGCGCTGGCGCAGATTTCCGAAGCCTATCCTGGCCGACTGACGGTTATCCATGGCGATGCGATGGAAATGGATTATCGGGCGCTCGCGGACGGCCCGACGCGACTGGTGGCAAACCTGCCCTATAATATCGGCACGCCGCTCTTGACCGGTTGGCTGACCATGGAGCCCTGGCCACCTTTCTTCGACAGCCTGACCTTGATGTTCCAGCGGGAAGTGGCCGAACGCATTTGCGCCAGGCCGGGCGACAATCACTATGGTCGCCTTGGCGTTCTGGCCGGATGGCGCACCGATGCGCGCATTGCGTTCAATGTCGGACGCCAGGCCTTTGTGCCGGCGCCGGCCGTGACCTCGGCTGTGGTCCATCTCGTGCCAAAGCCCGTCGAAGAGGGCCTGCCGGTAAAGCTCCTCGAACAGGTGACGAAAGCAGCCTTTGGCCAGCGCCGGAAGATGGTGCGCCAGTCGCTGAAGTCTTTGGGTGTGCCGGTGGAAGGCTTGCTGGCCGCCGCGGGGCTCAAGGGCGATGAGCGCGCCGAGGAATTGCCGGTAGAAGCGTTCCTAAAGATGGCGAGGGCCCTGCCGGGCCTCCGCTGAAGTCCTGATCAGTCTGAAGGGCCGAGGGCGTCGATCTGGCTCTGCAGATCCTGGACGAAGCTCATGAGGTCGAGCTGACGCTCTCGCTTGAGGCGCGCGGAGGCGAGGATCGAGCGGACGCGCTGGACCGAGCTTTCAAGATCACTGTTGATGATGACATAGTCATATTCACCGGCGTGATCGAGTTCGATGCGCGCGTTTCTCAGGCGCTTTTCGATGGTGCCGACGCTGTCTTGGGCGCGACGCTCGAGACGCGCACGAAGCTCTTGAATGGTTGGCGGCAGAATGAAGACGGTCACCATATCGGCGCGGCAATTTTCGTAGAGCTGCAGTGTGCCCTGATAGTCGACGTCAAAGAGAATGTCCTTGCCGGCGGCAAGCTGTTCTTCGACCTGGGCGCGCGGGGTGCCGTAGTAATTGCCGTGCACCTCGGCGGACTCGAGCAAGCCGCCCTCGGCCTGCATGCGCTGGAAGGTCGGGACGTCGACGAAATAGTAGTGGGTGCCCTCGACTTCGTCACTCCGGCGCGCGCGTGTGGTGGCGGAGACGGAGAGGCGAATGTTGGGATCCTGCTGGAACAGGGCACGGGAAATGGAAGATTTGCCGGCGCCTGATGGGGAGGCGATGACCAGCATGACGCCACGACGCTGAAAATCCATTGCCCACTCTACTCGATGTTTTGAACCTGCTCGCGTAATTGATCGATCACCGCCTTGAGGTCAAGGCCGATGGTGGTCAGTTCCACCGCGTTCGATTTCGAGCAGAGCGTATTGGCTTCTCGGTTGAATTCCTGCGCCAGAAAATCCAGCCGGCGCCCCACGGGCCCGCCCTGGGCAATCAGCTTGCGCGCCCCGGCGATGTGTGCGCGCAGACGATCGATCTCTTCCTGGATATCAGCCTTGGTGACCAGCAGCAGCACTTCCTGCGCAAAGCGCTCGGGCGCGATGTCGGTTTGCTGATTGAGGGCCTCGATCTGCGCCTTGAGACGGGCAGAAATCTGTTCGCGGTTGCGCGAAGGGTGGATCGCGGCGGCTTCGACAAGGACAGCGATCTGGTCGAGCTGATCGGAGAGCGTCGTGGCAATGCGGCTCCCCTCCTCCCGGCGTGACGCCTGAAGGGCAGAAAGAGCATTCTGCGCGGCCTCGGTCACGAGGATGCCGACGGCCTCTTCATCCAGCGCATCTGCCTCCTCGACGGCCAAGACGCCCGGCAGGGCGAGCAGGCCGTCGACGCGCGGGGGCGCGACTTCCAGCCGCTGCGCGAGATCGTTGGCTGCAGCGATGATCGTTGCGAGGGCAGCTTCATTGACGGTGATAGGCTTTCCGGCCGCGCCCCGATCAAGCGTCAGACTGACGTTGAGGGAGCCCCGGCTCAGCGCCTGGGAGAGCAATTGCCGAACAGGCAGATCAAAAATATCAAGACCCTGAGCAAACCGGGTTCGGATGTCGAGACCACGGCCATTGACCGATTTGATCTCGATGCGCGCGCGCAGGGCGCCATTGGCGGCCTCTGCGCGGGCGAAACCGGTCATGCTGGCCAGTGCGGCACTCATTGTGCCGGTGCTTCTTCGGCTTCCTCGGCTTCGAGCGCCTGGCGGGCGGCCTCAGCCTCGGCTTCCGCCTGTTCGGCAGCCTCGCGGGCGATCTGGCGATAGCGGGCGACGTTCTGCTGATGCTCGGCGTAGGTCTCTGCAAAAACGTGACCTTCGCGGGGGGTCGCCCCCTTGGCAACGAAGTAGATGTAGTTGTGGCTATCGGGATTGGCCACGGCCTTGAGGGCGTCAATCCCGGGATTGGCGATCGGCGTCGGCGGCAGGCGATCGATCTGATAGGTGTTGTACGGGGTCTTGGCCTCGATTTCGGAGCGGCGGATGCCGCGGTCGAGCGTCGATTGGCCAAGGGTGATGCCGTAGATGATCGTCGGGTCGGACTGCAGGCGCATATTGGTGCGCAGGCGGTTGACGAAAACGGCGGCGACCTGCGGCCGCTCGTCAGCGACGCCGGTTTCCTTCTCGACGATCGAAGCGAGAATCAGCATTTCGGCCGGCGACTGGAGCGGCAGGTCGGCCGCACGGGTTTCCCAGATTTCGGCGAGAGCCTGGGTCATGGCCTGCTGCATGCGCTCGAGGACGGCCTGGCGCGTATCGCCGGGCAAATAGTCGTAGCTGCCGGGCAGGATTGAGCCTTCAGGCGGCAGGACATCGATGGTGCCGGTCAGGCGATCATCATCGCCCAGGCGCTGTACCACCTGCCAGGACGTCCAGCCCTCTGGAATGGTCACTGCGTAGCGAATTGGGGTGCCTTCGGTCAGCTCCCGGAAAATTTCCGACATGCTGGAATTGGCAGGAATGGTAAAATCGCCTGCCTTGACGACGGTCGATTTCTCGACCCGTTCGCCGAACTGGCGGAAAATGAAGGCGTTGGAGATCAGGCCCTGCTCCTCGAGGCGGGTCGCCGTGGAGGTCAGCGTATTGCCACTCTCGACGCGGAAGACGCGATCTTCGGAAATGGGGCCATCGCCGTAATATTGTGAGGCGACGAAGAGGAACCCGCCACCCACGACCACCAGACCAATGACCAATAGGGTCAGAAGGGCGTTGAGAACATCAACCAGACCGTTGGATGAGCGGCGGCGGCGTTTGCGGCGGTCATTCATTGTGGGTCGTCACCTTCGCTGTCCGTATTGAGGGCAATACTGACCGTGTTGTGGTTCTGGCGCCAAACTGTGGCGACGCGCCCGCATTTTTTGCAATGGCCGGCCACAAAAACAAGGGGCACAGCGCGCGTCGGCGCGATGTGCCCCTCTTGAAAAGTGGAAAAGTCAGGCGACCTTGCGCATGACCAGCGTGGCATTGGTACCGCCAAAGCCGAAGCTATTGGACAGAGCCACGTTGATTTCCTTCTTGAGGGCCACCTTGGGAACAAGGTTGATCGGCGTCTCGACAGAAGGATTGTCGAGGTTAAGGGTCGGCGGAGCGATGCTGTCACGCATAGCCAGGAGGCAGAAAATGGCCTCGACGGAGCCGGCCGCACCCAGAAGGTGACCAATTGCAGACTTTGTCGAGCTCATCACCGCACGCCCGGCGGAATCGCCGAGAACACGGGTCACTGCGCCCAGTTCGATCTCGTCGCCCAAAGGCGTAGAGGTGCCGTGGGCGTTGATGTAATCGACCTCGCCCGGCGCAATGCCGGCGCGCTTGATGGCCGCGCTCATCGCACGGAAGCCACCGTCCCCATCGGGAGCCGGAGCGGTGATGTGGTAAGCATCGCCCGACAGGCCATAACCGATGATTTCGCCATAGATCTTGGCGCCACGCGCCTTGGCGCGCTCGTAATCTTCGAGAACGACGATACCGGCACCCTCGCCCATCACGAAACCGTCGCGATCCCGATCATAGGGGCGCGAGGCAGCGGCAGGATTGTCGTTGAATCCGGTCGAAAGCGCGCGTGCAGCGGCAAAGCCAGCGAGAGCCAGACGATTGACGCAGCTTTCGGTTCCACCGGCCACCATCACGTCCGCATCGCCCAAGGCAATGAGACGTGCCGCATCGCCAATGGCATGCGCGCCTGTCGAGCAGGCGGTGACCACCGAGTGGTTCGGCCCCTTGAGGCCGAAACGAATCGATACATAGCCGGACGCCAGATTGATCAGCCGTCCAGGAATGAAGAACGGACTGATGCGGCGCGGGCCCTTTTCATGCAGCGTTACGGAGGCATCGTAGATGCCGCCAATGCCGCCAATGCCAGAGCCGATCAGGACGCCGGTGCGTTCCTGCTCTTCCTGGGTCTTGGGCTCGACGCCTGCGTCCTGAATGGCCTGTGTAGCAGCAGCCATGGCGTAGACGATGAAATCGTCTACCTTGCGCTGCTCCTTGCTCTCCATCCACTCGTCGGGATTGTACTTGCCATCGGCATAGTCTCCCAAGGGCAGACGGTGAGCAATCTGACAGGCGATATCATCGACTTGAAATTCGTCGATACGCCTGGCCCCACTCTTGCCCGCAAGAATGTTGGCCCACGTGGCCTCCACTCCGCAACCAAGGGGCGTGACAAGTCCCATTCCGGTGACGACGACTCGGCGTAATTCCATGTCTCGACCTGATCCGTCCAGCTTAGCTGGTGGCCTTGGTCAAAAAGGCTACCGCATCGCCGAAGGTCTGGATGGACTCGGCGGCATCGTCGGGAATCTCGACCGAGAATTCTTCTTCGAAAGCCATAACCAGTTCGACCTGATCAAGGGAGTCTGCACCCAGATCGTCGATGAAGCTGGCCTTTTCGACAACCTTCTCGGCGTCCACATTGAGGTGTTCCACAACGATCTTGCGGACCCGATCAGCGACATCGCTCATATTTGACTTCCCTTTTCGAAATCTAGTTCGTTCGCTTCTTATTGGCGCGTAGCCAAATCTTCAAGCTGTGTTGGCTTGTCCGGCAATGTAAGCGGCCTTCTTGGCGCTCGCAAGGCACAGAGCAAGGGGTTAACGCGGCGGCGATTAACATGTTTCCATCGCCTTTGCCAGCGCCAGAAGGCCCGCTTTCCAAGGCTTTCGCCTCGAAAAGGCTAGATCATTGCCATTCCGCCGTTAACGTTCAGCGTATGTCCGGTGACATAAGCGGCCGCATCGCTGGCCAGAAACACAGCGCATGCAGCCACTTCCTGAGCCGTCCCAAGACGGCCGGCAGGGACGTTGGAGAGGATCGACTCGCGCTGTTTGTCATTCAACTCATCGGTCATCGCCGAGGCAATGAAGCCCGGAGCAATGGAATTGACGGTGATGTTGCGGCTGGCCACTTCATGAGCAAGCGCCTTGTTCATGCCGATCAGGCCGGCCTTGGAGGCAGCGTAATTGCCCTGCCCCGGATTTCCGGTGACACCGACGACAGAGGAAATGCCGATGATGCGCCCCCAGCGCTGCTTCATCATGCCCCGAAGGACGGCGCGGTTGAGGTGGAAGGCTGCGGTGAGGTTGATGGCGATCACCTCATCCCATTCCTCATCCTTCATGCGCATGAAAAGATTGTCGCGGGTGACGCCCGCATTGTTGATGAGAATATCGAGGCCACCCATGGCCGCCTCGGCGGCAGGGACCAGCTTGTCGACCTCGTCGAGCTTGGAGAGGTTGCATGGCAGGATCGGGCAATCCTTGCCGATTTCCTTGGCCGTGTCCTCGAGGGCGCCCGTGCGGGTACCCGAAAGCGCCACTGTGGCGCCGGCGGCAGCGAGGGCCTTGGCGATCTCGCGACCAATACCGCCGCTGGCGCCCGTGACGAGGGCCCGTTTTCCGGTGAGATCAAACATGTCTGCTCCTTGGTGGAGTAAGAGGGCCCCTGGCGAAAGCTTACGCCTGGGGATTGAGTTGGGCCACAAGGGCGTCGATGTCGGCCGGTGCGCCGATGGCCTGGGCGGCGACATCAGGTGCGATCCGCTTGGCAAGGCCGGTCAGCACCTTCCCCGCACCGATCTCGACCAGATTGGTGACGCCGCCCTGACCAGCCAGCCAGGTGACGCTCTCGGTCCAGCGCACAACGCCAGTGACCTGCTCGATGAGGCGCTGGCGGATTTCGCCCGCGTCGGTGATGGGTGCGGCAAGCACATTGGCAACGAGGGGCACCACTGGGCTCTTCATTTCCACTTCGCTCAGAGCTGCGGCCATCGCATCGGCAGCCGGCTGCATGAGCGAGCAATGGAACGGGGCACTGACCGGCAGCTGCAT
Source organism: Devosia sp. FJ2-5-3 (assembly GCF_029201545.1). Classification (NCBI taxonomy): domain Bacteria; kingdom Pseudomonadati; phylum Pseudomonadota; class Alphaproteobacteria; order Hyphomicrobiales; family Devosiaceae; genus Devosia; species Devosia sp. FJ2-5-3. The sequence goes on from NZ_CP104007.1 coordinate 3,043,844, forward strand.
AGCACGCTTTGCACCCCGGGCCTTGGCGATTTCAATGGCGCGCTCGACGGCGCCGACGGCGCCGGAGATCACAACCTGGCCAGGAGCATTGTCATTGGCGACTTCACAGACCTCGCCCTGGCCAGCTTCAGATGCAACTGAGCGCGCGGTTTCAAGATCCAGGCCGAGCAGCGCCGCCATGGCACCATGGCCAACGGGCACGGCCTTTTGCATCGCCAGGCCGCGCGTGCGCAGCAGGCGCGCCGTATCCGCCAATGTGAAAGTGCCGGCGGCACAAAGTGCGGAATATTCACCGAGCGAATGCCCGGCGACAAAGGCGGCATGATCAACAAGGCGAATGCCGCGGGTTTCCAGCACGCGCATGATGGCCATGCTGACGGCCATGAGGGCGGGCTGAGCATTTTCGGTCAGGCGCAGAATATCTTCCGGGCCTTCGAAGAGAATTGCAGACAGGCGCTCGCCCAGGGCTTCGTCGACTTCGTGGAAGACGGCACGCGCTTCCGGAAAAGCCGTGGCAAGATCCTTGCCCATGCCCACGAACTGACTGCCCTGGCCCGGAAACGTGAACGCTATGGTCGACATCGTCCAACCCCCTTTTGAGATGGTCTCACGCTTGTCCGAGACCGGTTCAGGGGGCTTTGCAAGCAGTATGAGGCAGAGTCAAGGCATAGGAACAATGCCGCAGATCGCATGCCGACTTTTTTAACCGGGAATGATCATTGTTACAAATGGGGGCTTCGCCGCGGTGAATACCGCATCGAGCAGAGAGTGCCATGACTATGAATAGCCAGCCAGCGCGCCTCGTGCTGGTCGAATCGCTGGCAATCGGCGCCCTGGTCTTTGCGGCCTGCATTGTCGGGATCCAGACGCGCCTGCTGTTCTCCCTCGCCAGTATCTGGCCGGCCAATGCCCTGTTGTTCGGCGTGCTTATCCTGCGACCGTCGACGAATAATGGTGCGACCTGGATTCTCTCCGGGCTCGGATATGTCGGCGCGGACCTGATTGCCCAGAGCCCGCTTGAAAATGCGCTGCTGCTCAATGGCACCAATCTTCTCGGCGTCAGCATTGGCGTGGCGGTGATGGATCGGCTGAGCCGAAGTGCGCAGTTCCTTACCCGGCCGCTCGATGCCGTCGCCACTATCGGGGTGATAATGCTCGCCTCCGCGGCAACGGGCACGGCTGGCGGCGCGATCGGGCCGATCCTCTTCGGCATGAATTGGGTCGAGAGCCTGGGGCTCTGGTTTTCGGCGGAACTGGTCAATTACACGATTTTCCTGCCGCCCCTGCTGGCATTGCTACGGAGGGACAGGCAGGCGCTGCGCTTTTTCTCGCGCAACGCCAACCAGCGTCGACACCAGCTGGCGGCGCTGAGTTCGCTGGCATTGTCCGTCGTGGTCATGCACTGGGCGGGCGGCCCTGGGGCGACCTCCTATATGATCCCTGCCCTGATCTGGTGCGCAGTGTGCTTCCGGCCATTCGCCTGCGCCATTCTGACCATGCTGATTTGCGTGTGGCTGCTCATCGCCGGGCCGTTGGGGCTGATGCCGCTCAACATCGATTTCTACAATGCCACCGACGCCTCTTCCTTCCGGCTGGGCGTAGGGATGATCGCCGGGGGAACACTTGCAGTGTCGATAATCAACAGCGCATGGCGGGCCGCACACGCCGCGCTGCTGGCTGTCGCCTCGCGTGATGCCCTCACCGGGCTCCTCAACCGGGGCGCCTTCATGGAGCGACTTGATCTCGCTTTTTCGAGGCGCGCGCAGGCGCCATTCGCCGTGCTGATGGTCGATGTCGACCACTTCAAGGCGATCAATGAAACCCATGGCCATCCGGCCGGCGACGCAGTGCTGCGCACGATGGCGCGGTTGCTGACCGACAATCTTCGTGATGGCGACATATGCGGTCGCGTGGGCGGAGAGGAGTTCGCACTGATCGTGAGCGGCACCGCAAAGAGCGAGGGCCTGGCCGTGGCCGACCGCATCCAGAGTGCTGCACGGCAGATGACAACCCAACTGGACGATGGGTATGTCATCCAGGCCACCCTGAGCATCGGGGTCGGAGACAGCGCGGCCCACACCAGCGTGGATCAATTGCTGGTGGAAAGCGACAAGGCGCTTTATTCAGCCAAGCATGGCGGGCGAAACCGGGTGGCTGTCGCAAACGCGGCCCCTGCTCTTGTGTGATTGCGCAAGAGAACAGCAAACTTGCCTTGGCTGGCATTCTGCTCTATAGCGCGCCCAGCAATTCGTTTGGCCGGGGGCTGAACGGAGGGTTTTTGCTTTGGCAAAGACAGGATTTTCTGATCCGGCCTCCCGTGTTCCCGCTCTTTGCAAGACTGCTTTGACGCCTTTCCGGCTTCAAGGAGGCTCCGCGCCAGGCATTGCGTATCGAAACCACAAGGAAGGCGCATTCATGGCCCTCTACGAACACATCTTCCTGGCGCGCCAGGACGTTTCCCAGCAGCAGGTCGAAGAACTGACCACTGCCCTGACCGAGATCCTCGCCCAGGGCGGCGGCAAGGTCACCAAGAACGAATATTGGGGCCTCAAGGGCCTCTCCTACCGCATTCGCAAGAATCGCAAGGCGCACTACACGCTGCTCAATCTCGACGCTCCGGCGACTGCCGTTGCCGAGATGGAACGCCAGATGCGCATCAATGAAGACATTCTGCGCTTCATGACCGTTCGCGTCGACGAGCTTGAAGAAGGCCCATCGGCCATGATGCAAAAGCGCGATCGCGATGACCGCGATGGTGGTGGCCGTGGTGATCGTGGTGGCCCGTCGGGCGACCGTCGTCCCCGCCGCTTCTAAGATAAGGAACGAAAAGCCATGGCTATCAAAGACCTTACCACTTCCCAGGCCCGCCGCCCGTTCCAGCGCCGTCGCAAGACCTGCCCGTTCTCGGGTGAAGGCGCGCCAAAGATCGACTACAAGGACGTGCGCCTGCTGTCGCGCTACGTCTCCGAGCGCGGCAAGATCGTGCCGAGCCGCATCACTGCCGTTTCTGCAAAGAAGCAGCGTGAACTGGCTCGTGCCATCAAGCGCGCCCGCTTCATCGGCGTGATGCCCTACGCCGTAAAGTAAGCTCCGCAATAGCGAAGCATCGTTGGGGTCGCGAAATCGTTCGCGGCTCCTAACCGTTCCCAGAGGACGGGACAGCCCAAAGGAAAAAGACATGAAAGTCATTCTGCTCGAGCGCATCGGCCGCACCGGTACCATCGGCGACGAAGTCACCGTCAAGGACGGCTTTGCCCGTAACTATCTGCTGCCACAGGGCAAGGCCCTGCGCGCCACCGAAGCCAACCGCAAGCGGTTCGAATCGGAACGCGCTCATATCGAACAGCGCAACGAAGAGCGTCGCAACACCGCTGCCGGCATTGCGGAAGGCCTCAATGGCCGCACCGTCATGATCATCCGCCAGGCAGGTGAAACCGGCCAGCTCTATGGTTCGGTCGCAGCCCGCGACATCGTGGAAGCCCTCGCAGCTGACGGCTACACCGTGCAGCGCAACCAGGTCGACCTTGCCGACCCGATCAAGACGGTCGGCGTGCACGCTATTGCCCTGTCCCTGCACCCGGAAGTCGCAGTCTCGATCACCGTCAACGTCGCTCGATCGGCCGACGAAGCCAGTCGCCAGGCTGCCGGTGAAGACGTGAGCGTGCACACGTTCGAAGCCGACGAAGACGGCGATTTCGCCGCCGGCCAGAAGGACGCTGCTGCCGAAGACCGCTTCGAAGAGTAGTCTTCGTTTCTGTCCTGAGATTGAAAAGGCCGGACATTTGTCCGGCCTTTTTTTTCGGCGCCATCCCGAGCGAAGACAAATAGCGGACGGCGCTCCCCTGGGATGACCCGAGGGCGACTCAGCCATTGGCACGCCATGTTTGGGGTGCAAGAGTGGGCATGATTAATCCCCGTTGATCACAGAGTTAACGCGCAACAAGCAAGCTATTAACCCCTCGTAGGCTAGGGCGTGAGACTCTGGCCGCCATGGCGTGGTTAGAAAGGTTAACAGAGCTCCCGAGGACCCCGATGGCTGAGATCGCACGGCTCCACCCTGCCGAAGACAAATCCTTCCGCGTCGCTCCCCACAATGTGGAGGCAGAACAGGCTCTGCTGGGCGCCATACTGATCAACAATGAAGCGTTTTACCGCGTAGCGGACTTTCTCGAGCCCGAGCACTTCTACGAGCCGGTGCACCGGAACATCTACGAGATCACGGGCAAGATCATCCGCGCCGGCAAATCCGCCGACCCTACCACCATCAAGACGCATTTGCCGGACCAGCTGCTGCCGGAAATGACGATGGCGCAATATCTGGCGCGTCTGGCCGCCGAGGCCACGACCGTCATCAACGCCGCCGACTATGGTCAGGCGATCTACGACCTGGCCATCCGGCGGAACCTGATCCTCGTAGGCGAAGAGATGGTGACGGTCGCCTATGATTCGGACGTCGAAATGACGCCGAACAAGCAGATCGAAAAGGTCGAGGGCGAACTCTTCCAACTCGCCGAGAAGGGCCGTTATGACGGCGGCTTCCTCAGCTTCGGCACGGCGCTCAACGCTTCGATCAAGATGGCAGGGGAAGCCTTCCAGCGCGATGGCGGCCTCTCAGGCGTGGCGACGGCGCTGCACGACCTCGACCGCCAGATGGGCGGGCTGCAGCGCTCGGACTTGATCGTGCTCGCCGGCCGCCCGGCCATGGGCAAGACCTCACTCGTGACCAATATCGCCTACAACGTTGCCAGCGCCTGGAAGGGCGAGGTAACGCCGGACGGACACAACAAGACCGTCGATGGCGGGATCGTGGGCTTTTTCAGCCTTGAAATGAGCTCCGAGCAGCTGGCGACACGTATTCTGGCGGAACAGGCCGAGGTTTCGTCTTCCGATATCCGCCGCGGCCGCATCCACGACAGCCAATTTGCCAAGCTGGTCGACGTCTCCAACATGATGAGCAAGGTCCCGCTGTATATCGATGACACCGGCGGCCTGAGCGTCGCCCAGCTGGCGGCTCGAGCGCGGCGCCTCAAGCGCCAGAAGGGGCTCGATCTGCTCATCGTGGACTATTTGCAACTGCTTTCGGGCTCGTCGAAAGCCTCGAGCCAGAACCGCGTGCAGGAACTGACCGAAATCACCACGACGCTCAAGGCGCTGGCCAAGGAACTGGAAGTGCCGGTGATTGCGCTCTCCCAGCTCTCCCGCCAGGTCGAGCAGCGCGACGACAAGCATCCGCAACTGGCGGATTTGCGCGAATCGGGTTCTATCGAGCAGGACGCCGACGTGGTGATGTTCGTGTATCGCGAGGAATACTACCTCAAGAACAAGGAGCCCAAAGAGGGCACGCCAGAACACATCACCTGGCAAGGGGAAATGGAACAGGTGCACGGCAAGGCCGAGGTCATCATCGCCAAGCAGCGCCACGGCCCCACGGGTACGGTGCAATTGAGCTTCGAGGCGCAGTATACCCGCTTCGGCAATCTGGCCAGGGCAGACTATCTGCCAGAACGCATGGAATAAGAATGAAGCTGACCTCTGGGCTTGGTGGCCAGTTGACCGTAGATCTGGGTGCGCTGGCCAAGAATTGGCGCGCCCTCGACAAGGTGAGTGCAGGGGCGCTCACAGCCAGCGTGGTCAAGGCCGACGCCTATGGCACAGGCATCGAAATGGCCAGCAAGGCACTTTACGCGGCCGGCGCACGGTTCTTCTTCGTGGCGACGCCCGACGAGGGAATTGCCGTGCGCACGACCCTGCCCGATGCCCATATCTTCGTGCTCGGCGGGCTCTATCCAGGCGCGGCCAATCTCTATATCCGCCAGAGCCTGATGCCTGTGATCGGCTCGATGGACATGCTGGAAGAATGGCTGGCCAAATGCGTGGAACGCAACGAGGCCTATCCTAGCGCCTTTCACTTCGACACCGGCATGAACCGGCTGGGATTCCGTCTCAACGAGGCCGTACTGGTTCGCGAACGCATCGAGCGCCTGGGTTATGCGCCGCAGATGGTCATGAGCCATCTGGCGTGTTCTGACATTCCGAACCACGAGAAAAACCGCACGCAGCTTGCCCTGTTCGGCTCGGTGCTCAACCAGTTCCCCGGCATACCCGCTTCGCTGGCCAATTCCGCCGGCATGATGACGGGCCGCGACTATCACTTCCAGATGGTCCGACCCGGGATTGCCCTCTATGGCGGGCGAGCCGTCAACGGGCGCAAGAATCCCATGGCCAATGTGGTGACGCTGCATGTGCCGGTCCTGCAGGTGAAAGAAGCGCGGACCGGAGAGTCGGTGGGCTATGGCGCAAGCTATTCGCTGTCGCGCGACAGCCGTCTGGCGATCCTCGGACATGGCTATGCCGACGGGTTCTTCCGCTCGCTGTCCGCGACCAACCAGCGGCCCGGTGGAAAGGTGTTCTTACGCGGCAAGCTCTGTCCCATCGTCGGCAAGATCTCTATGGATCTTTCGATCGTCGACATTACCGAACTCGGGCCGAACCTGCCAAAGCCGGGTGAAGGTGCCGAGGTCATCGGCCCCAATATCAGTGTCGACGACCAGGCCGATGCAGCTGGCACGATCGGCTATGAACTGCTCACGGCGCTCAAGGGGCGATATACGCGGAACTATGTCGGAGACGGGTATCTGCCGGAGTAATCGCTCTGGCCGCGCCAGTTCTCTATTTGTTCTTGCACCACCTCCCCTGCCCTGCTAGCGTTCCTCAATGAGTGGTTCGGGGCATCGGCGCTATGTCATCCTGTTGCGGGCGATCGGGCCGGTGACGCATCGGCTGATGTCGATGGCGGGGTGGTGCGACGCTGCCGAGAAGGCGGAATTTCAAGGCGCGGCAACGTTCGGGAACACGGGCAACATGCTCGCCGATTTTCAGGGATCGGAAGGCGCGGCAGCCGAAGCGATGATCAAAGTGCTGCGTGGTTTTGGGCTGGGCGAAAATGTCGTTCCCATCGTGCGGCCGATATCGGTCCTGACGATGCTCGCCGAGGCACTCGACGCGGACGTTGCCGACCCCAGTCAGGCGGCGGTGTATTTTTTTGCGACCGCCCAGCCAGATTTTTCCTGGCTGAAGGACCATGATGGGCCCGAGCGCATCCGGATAGTAAACGAACACCTCGTTGTCGATTTCACCCGGGACGCCAACAAGTCGGGCCGGTTGATCCGGCAGATAGAAAAGAACTGCGGCGTCTCCACGGCGCGAAACTGGAATACAGTGCGCGGGCTGGCCAAGCTGGCCGCGGCGCAAGGGAAAATGAACTAAGTGGCCAAGATCCGCACAAACTTCGTCTGCCAGTCCTGCGGTGCGGTTTCGACCCGATGGCAGGGACGCTGCGATGCCTGCGGCGAGTGGAACACCATTGTCGAGGAGATAGCCGATTCGGGCGTCGGAGCTGGACCCAAAGCTGCGAAATCGAATGGCCGGCCGGCCAATCTGGTGCCGCTGGCGGGCGAGACGGAAAGCGCGGCCCGCGTCGTTACCGGCATGGTCGAACTGGATCGGGTGACCGGTGGCGGTTTTGTCAAAGGGTCAGCACTGCTGGTCGGCGGGGATCCGGGGATCGGCAAGTCCACGCTTCTCCTGCAGTCGGCCGCAGCCCTTGCAGGTCAAGGCAAGCGGGTCATCTATGTATCGGGCGAAGAAGCGGTGGCGCAGGTGCGCCTAAGAGCGCAGCGGCTGGGCCTGGGCGATGCCGATGTGCTGCTGGCGGCCGAAACCAATGTGGAAATCATTCTCGCCACCCTCGAAAATGGTCCGCCGCCTGACCTCGTGATCATCGATTCCATCCAGACATTATGGACGGATCGCGTGGACAGCGCGCCGGGCACGGTGACCCAGGTCCGCACCTCGGCCCAGGCGCTGACGCGGTTCGCAAAAAAGAGCGGCGCAGCGGTGGTCCTGGTAGGACACGTGACCAAGGACGGGCAGATCGCCGGACCGCGCGTGGTCGAGCACATGGTCGACGCCGTACTTTACTTCGAGGGTGACAGCAGCCACACGTTTCGCATTCTGCGGGGGGTAAAGAACCGGTATGGCGCGACCGACGAGATAGGCGTTTTCGCCATGACCGAGCGGGGCCTGGAGCAGGTCGCCAATCCATCTGCCCTGTTCCTCGACCAACGCGACCGGGACGCGGCCGGTTCGGCGGTGTTTGCGGGTGTCGAAGGCACGCGCCCGATCCTTATCGAGATCCAGGCGCTGGTGGCCCCCTCCCCGCTCGGCAATCCGCGCCGGGCTGTGGTGGGCTGGGATTCATCAAGGCTCTCGATGGTGCTGGCGGTGCTCGAGACCCGCTGCGGCGTGCGGATCGGGGCCAATGATATCTATCTCAATGTCGCCGGCGGGCTGAAGATCAACGAGCCAGCAGCCGATCTGGCGGTGGCGGCGGCACTCATCTCGTCGCTCACCGGGGCGGCCCTTCCGCCAGAGGCAGTGTTTTTCGGCGAGATTTCGCTGGCAGGCGGCATCAGGCCGGTGTCGCACAGCGCGCTGCGGTTGCGGGAAGCCCAGAAGCTGGGGTTCAAATCGGTCACGACGGGGCGGGTTGGCGGGGCCGACAAGAGCCCAGGCCTGGAGATAACCGAATATTCCCAGCTCGCCGACATGGTCAGCCGCATCGCGGCCAATGGCAAGATGCCGGTGGCTGAGGAAGACAGCTGGTAAACAATTGGTTTATGGGAAGAACGGCGTCGTTGGCTTCGCTTACCCTTGGCAGCCGGATTTAAAGCGGCTAAAGGTCGCCCATAGGGCGGACCGAGCCTGCAAATTCGGGCCGCACGCAGCGGTTCTTGCATCCGGTGCGTTGCCGATCCTGAAAACGGAACTGGGCGAGAACATATGCTGACTGCGTTCGACGTTGGTGTTGGTGTGCTGGTGCTGATCTCGGCAATCCTGGCCACAGCGCGCGGATTGACCCGAGAAGTGCTGTCGCTGGCCACCTGGGCCGGTTCAGCCGCTATCGCGGTCTACATGTATCTCTACCACCCCGACATCGCCCAGCAGTATATCGCCGAGGAGATCGTGGCTAATATCGCCACTGTGGTGGTCAGCTTCATTGTGGCGCTGATCGTGCTGCACCTGCTCACCATGCGCATTGCCGATTTCGTGGTCGACAGCCGGATAGGGCCGATCGACCGCACTCTGGGCTTTGTCTTCGGCGTCTTGCGCGGTGTGCTGATCGCCATCGTCATCACCATTTTCGGTGTCTGGCTACTCGGCACCAATCTGCCGGAATGGGCGCGCAATTCGCAGTCGCTGCCCTATCTCCAGAACATGGGCGACACGCTTATTTCCATGCTGCCCGAGGGACTGGAGCAGCAGGTCACCGATATTATCAAGGGAGGCGGTGCCGATCTGACCGCCGATCCGCAGCCGGTCGAGGGCGGCCCCGCTGATGCCACGCTTGACGGCACAGTGGACCCGACTGAAGCGCCGCTTGAAGGAGCTGCGACCAACTAGTTTTCTGCGGGCTCTGCCCGCAGCAAGGCTGCTGCCTGAAAGTGTCATTGGTGGCAGAGCAGGAAATGCGATATTGGCGGGCAGAGTGATCGACCGGCAGGGCGATCCGCTTCCTATTCGAAGCCAGTATTCGCGCCAAGTGCATGGAGAGCACGGTGAACCACCCGAGCGACGATGATTTCGATCTCAACGGCGACACGCTGCATGAAGAATGCGGCGTGTTTGGCATTTTGGGGCACCCCGATGCCTCGGCACTGACGGCGCTGGGTCTGCATGCCTTGCAGCACCGCGGCCAGGAAGCGGCCGGTATCGTCTCGTTCGATGGCCGCCAGTTCCACCAGGAAAAGCGTATGGGGCTGGTTGGGGATCACTATACCGACCCGGTCCTGTTGGCCAAGCTGGCCGGTTCAATGGCCATCGGTCACACCCGCTATTCGACCACGGGCGAAGTGGCACTGCGCAATGTCCAGCCGCTCTTTGCCGAACTGGAAGATGGCGGCATTGCCATTGCCCACAACGGCAATTTCACGAACGGGCTGACGCTGCGCAAGCAGATCATCGCCACCGGGGCGATCTGCCAGTCCACTTCCGATACGGAAGTGGTGCTGCATCTGATCGCACGGTCGCGCCATGCGTCGACCACCGACCGCTTCATCGATGCCATCCGGCAGATGGAAGGCGGCTATGCCATGTTGGCGATGACCCGCACCAAACTGATCGCCGCGCGAGACCCCGTGGGCATTCGCCCGCTGGTCATGGGCGATCTCGACGGCAAGCCGATCTTCTGCTCGGAGACATGCGCGCTCGACATCATCGGCGCCAAATATGTACGCGATGTCGAAAATGGCGAAGTGATCATCTGCGAGATTCAGCCGGATGGCTCCATCTCCATCGACGCCCGCAAGCCGGCGCGACAAGTGCCCGAGCGCCCGTGCCTGTTCGAATACGTCTATTTCGCCCGCCCAGACAGCATGGTCTCGGGTCGCAGTGTCTACACAGCGCGCAAGAACATGGGCATCAATCTCGCCAAGGAAGCGCCGGTCGAGGCCGATGTCGTGGTTCCCGTGCCCGATGGCGGAACGCCGGCGGCAATTGGTTATGCCCAACAGAGCGGTATCCCTTTTGAACTCGGGATCATCCGGAACCACTATGTGGGCCGGACCTTTATCGAGCCGACCCAGCAAATCCGCGCCTTTGGCGTCAAGCTCAAACACTCGGCCAACCGCGCCGAAATCGAAGGCAAGCGCGTCGTCTTGATCGATGATTCCATCGTGCGCGGGACGACTTCGGTGAAGATCATCCAGATGATGCGCGATGCCGGGGCCACAGAGGTGCATATCCGCGTGGCCAGCCCGATGATCTTCCATTCGGATTATTATGGCATCGACACGCCTGATCCGGACAAGCTGCTGGCAAACCAGTATGCCGACCTCGATGCGATGTGCCGGTTCATCGGGGCGGACTCACTGCAGTTCCTCTCCATCGATGGTCTTTATCAGGCCGTGGGCGGCGAGACTCGCAATCCACGCGCGCCGCAATTTACCGACCACTATTTCACTGGCGACTATCCGACGCAGTTGACTGATCTGGGAGGCCGGACAATGAACGACCCCAAGCAGATCTCTCTTCTCAAGGAAGCCGGTTAATGACTGACAGCAAAGAACTTTCCGGCAAGGTCGTTCTGGTCACCGGAGCATCGCGCGGCATTGGCTACCAAGCCGCGCTGGAAGCAGCCCGACGCGGCGCGCACGTGATTGCCGTGGCACGCACCGTTGGCGGCCTCGAAGAGCTTGACGACGAGATCCAGGGGGTCGGCGCATCTTCCACGCTGGTGCCGCTCGATCTGCGTGACGGCGATGCCATCGACCGACTCGGTGCGGCCATTTTCGAGCGCTGGGGCCATCTGGATGGCCTGGTGGCGAATGCTGGGCTGCTCGGTGTCCTGAGCCCGGTGGCGCATATCAAGCCCGATGAATTTGACAAGGTTCTGGCCGTGAATGTCACGGCCAATTATCGCCTGCTGCGTTCCCTGGATCTGCTGCTGCGGCAATCCGAGGCCGGGCGGGCGGTGTTCGTCTCATCGGGCGCAGCCCGGTCTGCAAAGCCATTCTGGGGGCTCTATGCCGCAACCAAGGCAGCACTCGACGCCATGGTAAAGTCCTATGCGGGCGAATTGAGCCAATCCAGTGTGAAGGCAAACATCTTCTACCCCGGCGCCGTGCGCACGGCTATGCGCGCCAAGGCTATGCCGGGAGAGGACCCAAAGACCCTGCCTCAGCCGAGCGAGATTGCGCCGGCGCTGATCGACCTCTTGAGTCCAGGACTGACGGAGAACGGCAAGCTGTTCGATGTCACCACCGGCAAGTTCGGCGAACTCTGACCCATGGTGACCCTTCGTCCCTATCAAGACAGCGATCTCGACGCGCTTTACGAGATTTGTCTGGTTACCGGGGACGCAGGAAAAGATGCCAGTGCCCTGCACAATGATCCGCAGCTGATCGGGCATCTCTATTCGGCACCCTACGCGGTAATCGAGCCCGACAACGTTCTTGTCGCCGAGGACGCAGGGGGCGTAGCAGGCTATATCGTGGGCACCTATGACACCTTGGCTTTCGCCGAAAAGCTTGAGGCCGAGTGGTGGCCCGCCCTGAGGCAACGCTATGCTGACCCGGCCGGGCTGACACAGGCGGATCGGCTTCGGGTCGAGGCGATCATGCGGCCGCACGTCTCGCCGGCAGAGCTGGTGGCGGCGTACCCAGCTCATATTCACATGAACCTGCTGGCCCGCCTTCGCGGACAGGGTGTAGGCACAGGCCTGTTGTCCGCATGGCGCGACCAGGCGCGGATCAGTGAGGTGAAAGGCATTCACCTTGGCGCCAGCGCCAGCAACGCTGGCGGCGTCGCCTTCTGGACGAAGAGTGGCTTCGTTCCTCAAATGACGCTCGGCTCAACTGTGTGGTTCGGCATGCACCTGAGCGAATAGGCGGCACTTTTGGGCGTTGGGCGCATCGATCGGTTGCGTCATACCAACGACAGATTGCCGGATACAAATTTACCTTCCAGTTCTGACCGAGACTGGCAATTACGCACCGGCCAGCGACAATCGAGGCCCTTATTGTACGTCGACCAAACATCCCTCCTGCTGGCACTTGGCTTTGCTGCCTTTGCGCTGTCGACGACGCTGTTCATAAGCTGGCTTTCGTCGCGTAGTGATCATTATCTCCTGACCTGGGCCGCTGGCGCCGGCATAATGATGCTGGCCTTCGCGGCTTTTTCGGTCAATGCCGTCGACCACCGGCCTGCCCTGTTGTGGCTGTCCAACATGCTGCTGACAGGTGGTTTCGTGGTTTTCTATGGGGCGACCGCCCTGTTCACCGAAGGACGACTGCCGCGTCAGAGGGTCGGAAACATTGCCCTCGTCGCTCTGAGCCTTATTTCGCTGCCCTTCGCATTGGGCCTGGACGCGCTCGGTGCGATGCTCGGCAATATCGCCAATGCCGTGTTGCTGATCTTTGCGGCGCGCAAATTCTGGAGCGGCCGCGCCGAAGCCCCCGTCTGGGTGGGCGGTATCTCCGCGCTTTATTCCATTACCGCGCTATCCTTCATTCCCTGCGCGGTGATGATCTATCTCAAGGGGCCGCTCGTGCTGTCGGCGGCGCCGAGCGGCTGGGCAGAAGACCTCAATTCCATCGTGGGACTTGTCGCCATCACCAGTATCGGTGCGATGTCGCTGGCGCTCAATCAGGCCCGTACGGCCCGACGGCATCGCGAGGAGGCCTATACGGACCAGCTAACGGGGTTGTTGAACCGACGCGCGCTCTTCGAGCGCTTTGTCGCGGGGCATAGCGGGGAACCGGCGGCAGCGCTGATCATGGACCTCGACCATTTCAAGGCTATCAACGACCGACATGGGCACCATATGGGCGACGAGGTGCTCCGGCACTTCGCTACTGTGGTCCGTCAAAGCCTGGGCACCAACGGTGTGGCTGCACGCCTCGGCGGCGAGGAATTTGTCGTCATACTCGCCAATGCCACACCCGACAGGGCCTCTGCGGTCGCAGAGAGTATCAGGGCAGAGTTTGCGGCCGGTGGGGTGGAAAGTGATGCTGGACTTGTCCAGACGAGTGTCAGCGTCGGCATCGCCTTCAAAAGGAGCGGCGAAACACTCGATCGGCTACTCAGCCGGGCCGACGAGGCTCTCTATAGGGCCAAGGAAGACGGTCGCAATCGGGTCGTGATTGCAGACAGGTAAAAAAGGCTGCCCCCGAAGGCAGCCTCTTTTTTGTCTAACCCTCGATGACAGGGGCCATCAGCACCTTGTCGATGCGATGGCCATCGAGATCCACCACTTCAAAACGCCAGCCCTCGCGCTCGAAGGCCTCACCCGTCCGAGGAAGATGGTTGAGGCAGGCAAGGATGAAGCCCGCCACGGTCTCGTAACGCGCATCCTTGGGGACGGCGATCCGGAAGCGTTCGGCAAAATCGTCGACCGGCATCCATCCGGCGACAAGCCATGAGCCGTCTTCACGTTCGACGAGGGCGGGATCGTCACCTGCCTCTTCCTGGTAGACGCCCGTAATGACCTCAAGCACGTCCCCAAAGGTGACAATGCCTTCGAAGTGGCCGTATTCATCCACGACGAGAACCATCTGCACCTTGGATTGGCGGATGGCCTCAACGACGTCGAGTGCGTCCGCATGTTCCATGATGACAGGCACGGACTTGGTGAGCCTGCGCAGATCGGGCTGTTGGCCATTCGCAAGGGCCGGCAGGAGGTCGGCGAGGTTGAGGACGCCGAGGATGGAATCGGCATCGCCTTCCTGGACCAGCACCCGGCTATGGCTGCTTCCAAGGATGGTCTGCAGGTTCTGCTCGAAACTATCTTCGAGATCGACCACGACCACATCGAGGCGCGGCGTCATGATGCCCCGGGCAGACCTGTCCGCCAGGCGCATCACACCCGAAATCATCGAGTGCTCTTCGGTTTCGAGCACGCCGGCCGAGGTGGCTTCGGCGATAATGGTGCGCACCTCTTCCTCGGTCACCGATTCCTCGGCTTGCCCTCCCTGCCCCAGAAGGCGCAGCACGGCTTTACCGGAAATATCGAGCAACCAGACGATTGGCGTGCCGACCCGCGCCAGCAAGGTCATGGGCGGTGCGACGCGCGCAGCCATGGCCTCCGGATTGCGCAGGGCAATCTGCTTGGGAACGAGTTCGCCGAGAATCAGCGTGCCGTATGTAATGAGCACGACAACGAGACCGGTGCCGCCGATATCGGCGATATTGGCAGGCACACCGACCTGCTTGAGCCACTCGCTGAGGCGCAAGCCAAGGGTCGCGCCGGAGAAGGCACCGGACAAGACGCCGACCAGAGTGATGCCGATCTGGACGGAAGACAGAAATTTGCCAGGGTCTTCGGCCAGTTTCATGGCCATGGCCGCGCCTTTGTTGCCTTGGTCGGCCAGGACCTTGAGACGCGCGGAACGGGAGGAAACGACGGCCAGCTCAGACATGGCCAAGGCGCCGTTCACCAGAACAAGAACGACGACGATGAGAATTTCTGTAAGCAACAGAGTGCAATGTTGGCACGCCGCGACCAATGGCGGGGTGCTACGACGCGGCGCACTATAGGGCAAACGCGGCCAAGGTGAATAGCTGGCACGGCCAGAAGAATGGCATTTGGGGATAAGATGCGTGTGGCGGAGGGATTGTGCGCCGCCCGAAACGAAATGCCATGCCCGCTTTCGGGGCATGGCATTAGAGTTTCGGATATAAACGGCTAGCGCTTTGTCTTGTCGTCGTAGGGATTGGACTTGCTGCCAGCGCGTACCCAGAGGCGGATAGGCGTACCGGGCAAATCGAAAGCTTCGCGCAGCCCGTTTACCAGGTAGCGCTGATAGGACATGGGCAGCGCGTCTGGCCGGGAGGCGAAGACGATGAAGCTTGGCGGCCGCGTCTTGGCCTGGGTCATGTAGCGCAGCTTCAGACGGCGACCGGAGACTGCCGGAGGCGGATGGCTCTCTACCATGCCGCCCAGCCAACGATTGAGACGTGACGTGGAGATGTGCGAGTTCCAGGTCCGCTCGATGGAGAAGATGGCTTCCATGAGCTTGTCGATATTGCGCCCGGTGAGGCCCGACAGGGTGACCAGCGGCACGCCACGCACCTGCGGCAGGAGGCGTTCGCACTCCTCGCGCAGTTCGGCGAGCGCGGCATTCTTGTCCTCGACCAGGTCCCATTTGTTAAGCGCGATGACCATGGCCCGGCCCTCACGCTCGACAAGATCGGCAAGGGCCAGATCCTGTTTTTCGAACGGAACCGTGGCGTCGAGCAGGAGCACAACCACTTCGGCATATTGCAGGGAACGCAGGCTGTCGCCGACGGCGAGCTTTTCCAGCTTTTCATGAACGCGCGAGCGGCGACGGATGCCCGCCGTATCGACCAGATTGATCGTGCGGCCTTCCCATTCCCAGGGAACGAGAATGCTGTCTCGAGTGATGCCGGCCTCAGGACCGACCAGCACGCGGTCTTCGCCTACCATGCGATTGACCAATGTGGACTTACCGGCGTTCGGGCGGCCGACGATAGCGACGTTCAGGTAGCGGCGCGGATTCCAGCGCAGCGTTGCCTCGTCCCCCTCGCCTTCCAGCATGTCGGGCGTGATATCCACGTCGACCTCCGGCAGGAAGTCGAGGTCGCTCAGTTCTTCGGCGTCTGACGCTGCCTTTTCGGCGATTGCCTTATCGATGGCGGCGGAGACGATGGAATAGAGTTCGGACAAGCCAAGCCCGTGCTCGGCGGACAGCGCGATAGGCTCGCCGAATCCAAGCTTAAAAGCTTCGACGAGGCCATCTTCGGCCGCGCGGCTCTCGGCCTTGTTGCCGACCAGATGCACATCCTTGCCGGCCTTGCGCAAAACCTGCGCGAAACGCTGGTCGAGCGGCACAACGCCGGCGCGGGCGTCGATCATGAAAAGGATGACGTCGGCTTCGCGAATGGCCAGTTCGGTCTGCTGGCGCATGCGATCTTCGAGGCTTCCATCGGTTACGTCTTCATAACCTGCCGTGTCGAGAACCCGGAACGTCAGGTCGGCAATGCGACCCTCCGCCTCGCGGCGGTCACGCGTGACACCAGGCGTGTCGTCGACCAGCGCGATCTTGCGCCCGACCAGACGGTTGAACAATGTCGATTTGCCGACATTGGGACGCCCTACAATTGCTACGGTGACCGTCATGGTCTCTCCTTGTTGCGCGCAGCCTATTCGGCGGCAGGCGCGGCTTCCTCTGTCTGCTCCGGAGCGCTTTCGGCACTTTCGGCCGAAATAGCGCCCTCGGACAGAAGCTGAGCCAGATAATAGGCCATGCGATTGCGCATCGGCCCTTGAACGAGCGGGTCATTGAGGACGGCTTCGAAGCTGGCCTGTGCGGCAGCAGCGTCACCGGCCTTGTACTGGGCGAGGCCAATCAGTTCGCGCGCCACACGGCGCATCGGATTATCATCGCTGGCGATCGTGCCGATGCGGGCCTCGACATCGCCGAGGGTACCTGTATCGACGAGAATCTGGGCGGCCTGGAGCAGGGCCAGTTCGCGCAAGCGCACATTGGACTGGCTGTTGGCCAAGGCATCATAAGCGGCAACAGCGCCAGCCGTGTCACCAGCTTCGGCTAGCAGGCTCGCCTTGCGGAACTCGGCCAGAACCGGGTAACCACCAGAGCCGTCTGCGGCGAGCTGGTCAAGACGGGCCTGGGCCGCAGCGAGGTCGTCGCCCACTTCAAGCGAAGCATAGAGCTCTTCGGAAGAGCGCGCCGCCTGGCTATTGGTGTACCAGCTCCAGCCTTCATTGACGGCCACCAAGGCAACTATGGCAATAGCCGCGCCGATGACAAATGGGGCGATACGGCGCCAGAGGGCACGCATGCGCTCGGAGCGGAGTTCCTCATCAACTTCGCGGAAGATATTTTCTTCGGACATCGGCTGGCTCTGGGTCGTTCGGATTTGGCGGCACGTGTAGCATGCTGCCCCACGAATGCAAATTATCGGCGCGTTAATACAGCTATTAACCGTATCCCAATCACCAGCTTGTTCACGGCCTGATCCAACCCAATGTTCTTTGGTGAGGGTTTGGGAGGCTCCAAGTCATGGCGGTGACTATTGAAGGTGCCGCAGGCTGCTATCCGGGCGAGACGGCGCGGCCAGCAGAATTGATGGCGCTGGCAGCGCAGTTCCAGAGAGCCGCCGGCTAGGCGATCAAGATATGGCAGCGCGGACAACACACATCAGCCGCGCCCTTCCGGCTCCTCTGCATCCACGCCATCGAGCTTTACCTCAATGCATTCCTGCTGCACTGCGGCGAGCCTGCTCCTGCTATTCGCGGGATGCAGCACAATCTAGCTGCACGCCTGGCCCTGCTGGACAAGTACAAACTCGTCCTCAAGGTGAAGACCCGTACCCATCTCAGCGATATTTCCGCCAATCGGGAATATCTGGTCAGCCGATATGCTCCCGATGCGACCATGCTGTCGCAGTTGAACCGGCTGCAAGCCACCCTGGCTGAAATTGAAGCCAAGGTTCGGATGCGAGTTGATGTCAACGGCCAGGCCGCCTGACGTGGCCCCCTGCCCTATGAGCATGGCTCTTCGGGCGTAGCTCGCCGTGATCGCTCCATAGGCGCGATCTTGCGGTGCGAGGGGGCGCCGGTGGTTACTCCCACTCGATGGTGCCGGGGGGCTTGGAGGTCACGTCGTAAACGACGCGGTTGATGCCCCGGACTTCGTTAATGATACGAGTGGCGGTCTTGCCGAGGAAGTTCATGTCGAACTGATAGAAATCAGCCGTCATGCCATCCACGGAGGTTACGGCACGCAGGGCACAGACGAACTCGTAGGTGCGACCATCGCCCATGACGCCAACGGTCTGGACCGGCAGCAGCACCGCGAAAGCCTGCCAGATCTTGTCGTATTGGCCAGATTTACGAATTTCGTCGAGATAGATCGCATCGGCCTGACGGAGAATGTCGAGCTTTTCACGGGTGATGCCACCTGGGCAACGAATGGCCAGGCCAGGCCCTGGGAAGGGATGCCGGCCAATGAAGCTATCGGGAATGCCGAGTTCGCGGCCGAGCGCGCGGACTTCGTCCTTGAACAGTTCACGCAGCGGCTCGACCAACTGCATGTTCATGCGTTCCGGCAGGCCGCCCACATTGTGATGCGACTTGATGGTGACCGAGGGGCCGCCGGTGAACGACACGGATTCGATGACGTCCGGGTAGAGCGTGCCCTGTGCGAGGAACTCTGCCCCGCCGAGTTTTTTGGCCTCTTCTTCGAAGGTTTCAATGAAGAGGCGACCAATGATCTTGCGCTTGGTTTCCGGGTCGGTCTGCCCTTCCAGTTCACCGATGAACTTGTCGGCAGCATCGACATGGACCAGCGGGATGTTGAACTGATCGCGGAACATGGTCACGACCTGTTCGCTCTCGTTCATGCGCATAAGGCCGTGGTCAACGTAAATGCAGGTGAGCTGGTCGCCGATGGCTTCGTGGATCAGAACCGCAGCAACAGAAGAATCGACGCCGCCGGAGAGACCGCAGATGACCTTGCCGCTGCCGACCTGGGCGCGGATCTTCTCGATCATCTTCTCGCGGTAGGCCGACATGGTCCAGTTGGACTGAATGCCGCAAATATTGTGGACGAAATTGGCGTAGAGCTTCGCGCCATCCGGCGTGTGCACCACTTCGGGGTGGAACTGCACGGCCCAAATGCGGCGCTCTTCGTTGGCGATCATTGCGAAGGGTGCGTTGGGCGAGGTGCCCACCACCTCGAAGCCTTCGGGCAAGGCCACGACACGGTCGCCGTGGCTCATCCAGACCTGATGTGCCGTTCCGATATCCCAGACGCCATCGGAGAGCGAGCTTGGCTGTTGCACGGTCAGTTCCGCACGGCCGAATTCGCGGTGATGACCAGCTTCGACCTTGCCACCCAGCGCCACGCAGAGTGCCTGCTGGCCGTAGCAAATGCCGAGAATCGGGACATTTGCAGCCAGAATGGCGGGATCGATGGTTGGAGCGTTCTCATCGAGCGTCGACGCGGGACTTCCCGAGAGAACAACGCCTCTTGGTCGCAGCGCCACCATGGCGGCGCCGGCGGACTGGAAGGGGTGGATCTCGCAATAAACGCCGGTTTCACGGATGCGTCGCGCGATCAATTGCGTGACTTGCGAACCGAAGTCCACGATGAGGATGGTGTCGTTTGCGGGGGCGGTGTCTGGGTGCAGCATGGCGAGGCTTTAGCGGCCAAGCGCCGTTTGTGCAAGGTGCTAGATGCGCAAGGGCCCGATGCGGAATTGGATGGATAGGTCCTCCGGCGCCTTGGCCGGAGGACAGTTCAGGTGGCGCCTGTGCTTCAGGATTTCTTGCGCAGGAGATGAAGGTAGAAGCCGTCGGTATTGGTGCGCAACGGGGTGAGGCAGATGCCACCGCCATCCGTCACGAGACCATCCGGAATTTCCGTGATGAGGGCCTTTCGCCAGGCCTGTGCCATGTCAATGGTTTCGAGCTCGGCATGGGCGGCCAGCAAGGCAGTGATCTGGTCGTCGTTTTCCTCGGGCAGGATGGAGCAGGTGATGTAGGCCAGCGTGCCCCCGGGCTTGAGAAAGCGCAGGGCCTCCTCGAGCAGCGCTGCCTGTTCGCTCTGGCGCTGGGCGAGGAGCTCGGGGCTTAGCTTCCACTTGGTGTCGGGTCGACGGCGCCAGGTGCCCGTGCCGGTGCAGGGCGCGTCAACGACGACACGATCGAGCTTGCCCACGAGATCGTCGAGGGCACCCGGGTTAGGAGCGCGGACCTGGACGTTGTGCACACCATTGCGCTTGAGGCGATCGTAAATCGGGGCGAGGCGCGAACGGTCGCTGTCATAGGCGAAGATCTGGCCCTTATTGCCCATGGCTGCTGCAAGAGCGAGCGTCTTGCCGCCACCGCCAGCGCAGAGGTCGAGGACCTGATCGGCAGGCTGGGCCCCGCAGAGTGCCGCAACGATCTGGCTGCCCTGGTCCTGTATCTCGAACCAGCCCTTGAGATAGGCCTCATCGGTCGTGACATTGGGCGTACGCGCATCGCGTTTGCCGGCGGGAAGCGTGAGGCCGAAGGGCGCAATCGGCGTCGCCTCCGGCGCAAAGCGGGCCAGGGATTTGATGACGCGTTCAGGAACCGCCTTGAGCGAATTGACCCTGATATCCAGAGACGGGCGGCGGGCCATGGCCTCGCCTTCGGCGACCCAATTGGCACCGAACGCTCGCTCGAGCGAGGGAACAAGCCATTCGGGCATGTCGGCACGAACAGCGTCGGAGGCGTCGGCGATATCGGCAGATAGGGCAGCGATCTCGTCGTCGCTCAGCGCCTCGGGGGCGTGGCTGTCGCCGGCAAACGCCGCGGCCAGGGTTTCCGGCGTCTCGTTCCAGTCACGCAGGGCAACTGCGAGGACCAGGGCGCGTGGCGTATCACTGCCCATGGCCGCGGCATGGGAGGCGCGGCGGCGCAGGGCGTCATAGACCAGATTGCCGATGGCGGCGCGGTCCCCTGCCCCGGCAAAGCGATTGTTGAGTCCCCAGGACTTCAGCGCCTCGGAAACTGGGCGCTTGCGCTGTTCCACATCGGTGAGGACTTCGATGGCGGCAGCGAGACGGCCGGGAAAGCGCATGGTTCAGATACTCGGGGCAAGGAAAATACGGAGGACGAGCCATAGCCACAGAAGAGCGAGGACGGCAAGTCCGACACTGTAGGCGGCAAAGCGGCTCAGAACGTGGTTGCTTGTCACATGAATAGCGGCGTGAAGATAGCGCGCTGCGACGAAGAGCCACGCGAGCACCACTTCAACCCAGCCCACAATGCCAAGCGCAAGCGCGAGAAGCGCGGCGACAAGAAACAGGACAGGCAGCTGGAACTGGTTTTCAAAATTGTTGGAGAGCAGGCGCGCCTTGAGCGGATAGGCCGTTCGTTCCACCGCGATGTCAGCCATGGCAATCTCGCCGCTCATGACCCGCGGAACGCGCTCCCTGCCCATCCAGACGAGGATGAAAAGGGTCAACAGCACCTGGGCGGCCATGGCGAAAACGAGAAACTTTGTGACGAGGGTCATCTGGCGGTTCCGGTGCAGGGCTGATGGAGCAGTAACGCGCTAAAAGGGATTCCGTTTTGAGATGAATGCGAAATGCGGGGCCGGCGCAGCGGCCTCCGGGTGAACGAGGAATCTGCAGCGCTCTGAGACGATCCGCTTTCCTGAGAAAGTCAGACGATGGGCGTTCAGGCAGGTAGGCCGGCCCTGTCAGCAGTCAGGCTTCAGGGAAATGGCAGACATTGACGCGGTTGCCGGCGATGTCGGTGAAATCGAACCAGCTCATGCCGGAATTGTAGTTGATCGGGGTGACAGTGCGCCCATCTTCAACCAAGGCCGCATGCAAGGCGTTGGGGTCGGCGGTAAAGAAGTTGAACGACACAAAGGCCGTTTCGGGCATCACATCCACCGGCACCAGTGTCAGCGCCGTGGTTTTTGCCGATGCGCCTTCGAAGCGCAGGCCAATATGTCCGGCAGAGCGAAAAATCTCGACCATGCCGAACATGGATGTGTACCAGGCCGCAGCAGCGCCGGTATCGAGGGCCGGCAGGAAAATCGTATCGATACGCGAAACGTGTCCCATGGCCATGCCCCCTCTGCCGGCTGCAGCCTAACCGATCAGCGCCCGCTGCGATAGTTGGGGGCCTCGCGGGTGATGGTCACGTCGTGAACGTGGCTTTCACTGAGGGCTGCGCCGGAGATTTTCACGAAAACCGAATTTTCGCGGAAATCCTTGAGGTTGTGGGCACCGGTATAGCCCATGGAGGCTCGCAGGCCGCCAGCGAGCTGGTGGAGCACCGCGCCAGCCGAACCCTTGTAAGGGACCTGGCCCTCGATGCCCTCGGGAACAAGCTTCATCTGATCGCGCACATCCTGCTGGAAGTAGCGATCGGCAGAGCCTGCACCCATGGCGCCGACCGAGCCCATGCCGCGGTAGGATTTGTAGGAACGCCCCTGGTAGAGATAGACCTCTCCCGGGCTTTCATCGGTACCGGCGAGCAGAGAGCCGACCATGACGCAGGATGCGCCGCCCGCCAGAGCCTTCGCCATGTCGCCGGAGAACTTGATGCCGCCATCGGCGATGACGGGCACGCCGGACTTGGCGCCTTCTTCGGCGCAGGCCATGACGGCCGCGAGCTGCGGAACGCCGACACCAGCCACGATGCGGGTGGTGCAGATAGAGCCCGGACCAATACCGACTTTGACGGCGTCGGCGCCGGCATCGATGAGCGCGCGAGTTGCTTCGGCGGTCGCGACATTGCCAGCGACGATGCGCACGGCGTTGTTTTCGCGCTTGATGCGCTCGACAGCTTCGGCGACGCGGACGGAGTGGCCGTGGGCGGTGTCGATGACCAACAAATCGACGCCGGCGTCGATCAGTGCCTGGGAGCGCTCATAACCCTGATCACCCACGGTGGAGGCGGCGGCGACGCGGAGTCGTCCCTGTTCGTCCTTGACGGCGTTGGGATGGAGCTGGGCCTTTTCAATGTCCTTGACGGTGATGAGACCGATGCAGCGATAGTCTTCGTCGACCACCAGCAGCTTTTCGATGCGGTGACGATGGAGGAGGACCTTGGCCTCTTCCTTGGATACGCCTTCACGCACGGTGATGAGGTTCTGGTGTGTCATCAGCTCAGAAATGGGCTGATTGGGATTGGAGGCGAAGCGGACGTCGCGATTGGTCAGGATGCCGACGAGCTTGCCGATGGCCCGGCCACCAGCGCCGCCATTTTCCACGACGGGAATGCCCGAGATGCGGCTCTTCTGCATGAGCGCGAAGGCGTCAGCCAGGGTCGCGTTGGGGCCGATGGTGATGGGATTGACCACCATGCCGCTTTCGAACGACTTGACCATCCGCACCTGCTCGGCCTGTTCGGAGGCTGTCAGGTTCTTGTGAATGACCCCCATGCCGCCGGCCTGAGCCATGGCGATGGCCATATTGGCTTCGGTGACTGTATCCATGGCGGAGGACAGGATCGGCAGATTGAGCGCAATGTCCTTGGTGACGTAGGTCGAAATATCCGTCTCGGTGGGCAGGATATCCGAACGCGCCGGCTGAAGCAGGACGTCGTCGAACGTCAGAGCTGCATCGCCAGTAACAGTGGTAATAATCTTCGCCAAGGCCAGACCCTTCCTGCCTTCTGAATGAACAGAGATGTTGGAATATGAACCGGCGCAGATGATGTCGCGGGTTCAGGTTGGCGAGGGTGAATAGCATCGGGGGCGCAGCTTGCATAGGGGTTGGCCCTTGTTCGCATGCACGGCGCCATTGCAATTTTTCCGGGAAGACATCGCATTTAACGCGTGGCATAAGAGTGGGGTTTGGCCTGTCGTGACAGGCGAAAGGCCTATGGCCAGCGGCGGCAAAGCCCTCCATAGTGTTGATGCGGTTCGGTTCTGGCCGCCGATTCCCTGTCGAAAATGCCCGTCATTCGCATCACTCCGCTGATTCTCGCGGTCGCCCTGTTCATGGAACAGATGGACTCGACCGTCATCGCGACGTCCCTGCCCGCCATCGCCGCGGATATCGGTACGGATGCCATTTCGCTCAAACTGGCGCTGACGGCGTATTTCGTATCACTGGCGATTTTCATTCCCATCAGTGGATGGATGGCAGACCGGTTCGGCGCCAAGAACGTTTTCCGGCTTGCGATTTTCGTTTTCATGCTTGGCTCGCTTGCCTGCTCCTTCGCCTTTTCCCTCGAGACTTTTGTGCTGTCGCGCTTCTTCCAGGGCATCGGCTCATCAATGATGACGCCAGTGGGGCGGCTGCTGCTGGTGCGCTCGACGCCCCGCAACGAACTGGTATCCGCCATGGCTTGGCTGACCATGCCGGCGCTGATCGCGCCAGTGAGCGGCCCGCTGATCGGCGGGTTCCTCACGACCTATCTCTCCTGGCACTGGATCTTTTGGATCAACATTCCCATCGGCATCATCGGCATCATCTGCGCCGGCCTTTATCTCAAGGTGCCCGATGAGCGTACGCCGCGTCCGATCGATCTGGTGGGCTTTGTGATCCTGGCCGTCGCGTTTTCCGGCACGGTGTTCGGGCTCTCGGTCATCAGCTTGCCGGCGCTTCCGATCATCTATGGCTATCTGACCATCGCCGTGGGCGTGACAGCCTGCATCCTCTATCTGCTGCATGCGCAGCGTGTGCCTTATCCGCTGCTCGATCCGAAACTGCTCCGGCACCGCTATTTCCGATCAACTATTACGGGCGGTTCGGTGTTCCGCATCGGCGTTGGTGCGATGCCGTTCCTGTTGCCGCTGATGCTGCAGCTGGGGTTTGGGCTCAACCCGTTCCAATCGGGAGCCATCACCTTCGTTTCGGCCATTGGCGCCATCATGAGCAAATTCGTCAGCGAGTGGCTCTATTCGCGCTTCGGTTTTCCGCGCGTATTAGGCTTTGCCGCAGTGATCGGTGGCGTGTTGATCGCGGCGCAGGGGACGTTTTCGGTCGATACGCCTGTGCCGGTGATGATGGCAATCCTTCTCGCCGGGGGTGTCATGCGTTCGGTATTCTTCACCGGCTCCAACGCGCTTGGCTATGCCGATGTTTCCGATGAGGAGGCCAGCCAGGCCACTGCCATGGTGGCCGTCTGCCAGCAATTGTCCATCGCATTCGGCGTGGCCGTGGCAGGCGCCATCCTCGAGCTGACCAGCGTGTTCAGCGGCGGACATCTTGGCCTCCTCAACTTCAAGATCGCTTTCCTTGCAGTGGGTGGCCTCAGTGTCCTGGCCAGCCTTGTCTATTTCCGCTTGCCGGCCCATGCCGGGAGCAATGTTTCGGGCCACATAGCCCACAACAAGGAGTGACCGGCGGCGAACCGCCGGCAAAGTGCCGTGTCCCGCTCAGTACCGCTCATTCTCGCCACTGCCGTATTCATGGAGAACATGGATTCAACGGTGATCGCAACTTCGCTGGCTGCCATTGCCAGCGATATTGGCACCGACCCGATTTCGCTCAAGCTGGCGCTCACCGCCTATCTCGTGGCGCTCGCCATCTTCATCCCCATTTCGAGTTGGATGGCGGACCGTTTCGGCGCCAGGCGGGTGTTTCGCCTGGCCATGCTCGTGTTCATGATCGGCTCGATTTGCTGCGCCATGTCGAGTTCTCTGGCCCAGTTCGTCGGCGCGCGGTTCCTTCAGGGGATGGGCGGCGCGATGATGGGCCCGGTGGCCCGGCTGGTGCTGGTGCGCGCGACGCCGCGGCACCAATTGGTAGACGCGATGGCGTGGCTGACCATTCCGGGGCTGATCGGACCGATCGTGGGGCCGCCTTTCGGCGGATTCCTCACCACATATTTTTCGTGGCACTGGATCTTCATTATCAACATCCCCATCGGCGTGCTGGGGATCGTACTGGTGGGGTTCGCCCTGCCCAATGAGCAGCGCAACCGGCCCCGCAATATCGATGGCCCCGGCTTTGTGATGGCCGGCCTGGCGTTTGCGCTTTTTGCTTTTGGATGTTCGGTGATGAGCCTGCCCGCGCTGCCCCCGATGTATGGGATCGTCTCCGCATCGCTGGGCATCGGCATTGGCTATTTCTACGTCCGCCATGCGCTGGCGACGGAATATCCGCTGCTCGATCTGCGGCTGCTACGGGTGCCCAATTTCCGCATCACCTTGGTCGCCGGGACATTTTTCCGGCTGGGACAAGGCGCGGTGCCCTTCCTGTTTCCGCTGATGCTGCAGCTCAGTTTCGGTCTGACGCCCTTCGAGAGCGGCATGGTCACCTTTGCCGGCGCGGTAGGGGCGCTGGTCGCCAAATTCGTCGCCAACTGGATCTTTGCCCATTGGGGGTTCAAATATCCGCTGGTGATCTCAACCGCGATTTCGGCCGCGGGCATTTTGGTGATGGGCTTTTATGTACCCGGTACGCCCATCCCGCTGATGCTCGCAATCCTGGTCTTCACCGGCTTCTGGCAGTCGACCTTCTGGACGGGTTCGAACGCCTTCACCTTTGCAGACATAGAGGACAAGGACGCCGGCCAGGCCAACGTGATCAGCCAGGTCTGGGGGCAGTTGATGTTTGCCATGGGCGTCGCGCTGGGCGGCGGCACGCTGGAACTGGCGCACCGGCTGCGGGGCGGCGACAGCCTGGCCCTGGTCGATTTCCACATCGCCTTCTTCGTGGTGGCAGCCGTGGGCGCCTTGGGGTCGCTCCTGTTCTTGCGCCTGCCAAAAAATGCGGGCCACCAATTGCTTGGCGGCCCGGGCATGCATTGAGCCTGGCTTTGAATGGCTCCGCGGGAGCCATCATCCGCCAGCGAATCCAGTGGGAAGCTAAGATCCGTCCTCAGGAGTGATTTTGCCTTCGGCGGGCCAGACCCCGCCATTCGAGCCTAGCTCTCATGGCCTCGGACGCTAAAATCACTCCTCAGGAGTGATTTTAGCGTCCGAGCCCTTGAAACCCTTCGCGACGAGGTAAGCTTCCGCGGAGCCAGAACGGCTGGAGGGGGGCTTGGCGTGGAACGTGGTCTTGAAGTTGCGCTTGAGCATGTGAAGAAGCTCATGCTCGGTGCCGCCCTGGAACACTTTTGCGACAAATGTGCCGCCGGGTGCGAGGACCTGGATGGCAAAGTCGGCGGCAATTTCGATGAGGTGCACGATGCGCAGGTGGTCGGTGGGGCGGTGGCCGGTCGTCGGCCAGGCCATGTCACTCATGACAACGTCTGCCTTGTGGCCACCCATGGCGGCAATCAGCGCTTCGGGCGCGTCCTCATCGGTAAAATCCTTCTGCAGCAGGATGACGCCGGGGATGGGATCCATCTCCAGATAGTCGATGCCAACGATCAGCGGGTTTTCTGTGGTCGAGCCTACCGCCTTGGCCGCAACCTGCGACCAGCCGCCGGGCGCTGCGCCCAGATCGACGACGTGCATGCCCTTCCTGAAGAATTTGTGCTTTTCGTCGAGTTCCTTGATCTTGAAGGCCGCGCGCGAGCGATATCCCTCCGAGCGCGCCCGCGCCACATAGGGATCGTTAAGCTGGCGCTGCAGCCATTTCGTCGAGGATGTCGTCCGTCCCTTTGCCGTTTTCAGGCGAATTTTGAGGTCTTTGTCGGACTTGCGACCGCCTGTTCCGAGAGCCTTATCCACCATGACCATTCCTCTTCTTTGCGCGATAGGGGCGCGCATGGGCCCGATCTGCGTCCATCAGGGAAATCAGAATGCCTTCCCTGAGCCCGCGATCGGCCACGCGTACGCGCTCGGTTGGCCATTCGCGACGAATGGCTTCAAATATTGCACAGCCCGGGAGCACGAGATCCGCCCTGTCCTTGCCGATACAAGCATGGGCCACGCGCCGCTCGAAAGGCATATTGAGCAGGATGCGCATTGTCTCATCGACTTGATCGCGGCGCATCCACAATCCATCGACCTTCTGGCGCTCATAGCGTTCGAGACCGAGATGCAATCCCGCGAGCGTGGTTACAGTTCCCGAGGTGCCGATGAGGTGGACCGGATGCGTGCCGATCATCTGGCGCAATTTCTCGCGGCCGCGGAACTGGCGCAAATGGTCTGAAACGAAAGACACCATTGATTCGAAAATCTCGGGGGTCACGTTCACGCCGCCAAAACGCTCGGCGATGGAGACGACGCCCACCGGCAAGGACTGCCAGGAGCGAATCGAGGCCGACATACGCCCTTGCGAGCGCGGACGGCCACCCCGGAAATCGAGCCAGGCCAGTTCGGACGAGCCGCCGCCGATGTCGAACATCAAGGCGCCCTGGGCGGAGCTGTCGATGAGGTCGGCGCAGCCGGTGACGGCCAGTTCGGCCTCGGTGCGGCGATCGACGATCTCCAGCTCGATGCCGAGCTCGCCCTTGACCCGTTCGAGAAAGGCCGGGCCATTTTCAGCGGCACGGCAGGCTTCGGTGGCAATGAGGCGCATGCGCGTGGGCTGGTGATCGCGCAGCTTGTTGCGGCACTGGCGCAGGGCATCCATGGTTCGATCCATGGCTGCGTCGCCCAGGCGCCCGGTCACCGACACGCCCTCGCCGAGGCGAACGATGCGCGTAAAACCGTCGAGCACGCGAAAACCATGATCGTGCGGTCGGGCAATGAGCAGGCGGCAATTATTCGTTCCCAGGTCGAGAGCCGCGTAGAGCGGCCCGCGCTGGCGTCTTGGAGGCGGGGAATGCCCCGTCCGCAGCTCCGCCACTGGCGGGGGCGCAGCCCCTGCCCTTCCCTTCCGATTGCCATCGGCAGGGGTGCGGAGCGCCGTGTCGGCCCGAGGGACCGGCGCAGCGGCGGACCGAATAGAATCGGTCACTTCGATCTCCTTGGCTGCCCCGTCGCAGGTCGGACCGGCCGGCCGCGCCCAGAGACAGCATTGGTGTTGCATTGTCGAAAAGGAGGGTAGAGCAAGGCTGGGTTTGGCGCAATGCACACGATCATTGCGGAACAATCCACAGGGGCACTTGCAATCCTCTCAGCCATTGTCTATGCAGACCCCGCGCCGCACAGTGAACCCGCTTCACCGAGCCGCCGCCCGGCCAGCAGGGCCTCTGCTGGGGAATAGTTCAATGGTAGAACAGCGGACTCTGACTCCGTCGATCTTGGTTCGAATCCAGGTTCCCCAGCCAAAAATTCCCGAAACCCCGCATTTCCTAGCGTTCTTGCGATAGCGCGTCTGGTGGATTCCCATTTGGTCCACCGGGCTGGTCCACCAGTTTCAGGACGGGAAACACTAATGGCGGGGAATCTGCGGCTGCGCGGCGCGCGCTACCATTTTCGTAAGAAGCTTCCGGTCAAACTGCGGCAACGTCTGGGACAGTATGAAGTCGTCCGGTCGCTTGAAACTTCAGACTATAGGTTGGCTCGCCAGCGATCACGGTTTCTCTGGCTGGCAACTCAAAAGGTGTTCGACTGGGTGGACAAGAATCCGACACTGACGAAGGCTCAGGTTGATGCTGCAGTCGCTCGCTTCATCCAAAAGGTGGAATGGGCAGATGAAATCCGGTTGGCTGCCGATGGTGCCCTTTATGACCACCACGGCGATGCGCCGCACGATGCAGACGCGTTGATCCGCGAAACCGATGCAGAGGAGCTACGGGCTGCCCTGGCTCATAACGATACCTCCTATGTTCAGAAGTACATCAACACGTTGAAGCTTGACCTTGGTCCCTCTTTGACGCAGGTGGACGAAAAGCTTCTTGGTCGGGCGCTGCTTGCTGCATTGGCTAAGAGCAGCGACACGCAGGCAACGCGGCTGCGGACCGAATTCTATCCTTATACAAGCGGCGAAATGGGCGACCTGCAGCCCATCGAAGAACCAGAAGCAACTGAGGAGCCGCCAGCTCCAGCAGCCGCGCCGGCGCCTGCACATATACAAGGCTTCGCCAGCATGACGTTCAGCGAGGCGTGGTCCGAAGCTATGGCCGATAATCTCGCCACGTCGAGCAGCGACGACGCCGATGTGAAGTGGGATGAAGGCAAAGTGGCACACGCCGGCAGCACGCTCAACTTATGGACGGCCATCCACGGCCATGCGGCGCTGTCCAAGACAACGCCTGAGCTTGCAATCACGTTTCGCAGAACTGCTGCGCGCCTTCCGGCGCTCTATCATCGCGAGAAGAAGTGGCGCGACTGGCCCGTTGCCGACATCATCGCCGATGCGGACTTAGAGGACGCGCGTGGTGAAAAAGACAATCCTGGAAACTACCAAAAAATAAGGCGGGTTAGCCCGAAAACAGTGAACAGGCACATTTCGGTGCTCAAGACGACCTGGGAGAAGTTCGTCCAGCTTCGCCTAGCGCCCGCCGAATTGGCAAACCCATTCAATTCACTGCACACACCCGTCCGGAAGACCACGCACATCATCATTGAGGAGCGCGACCAGTTCACCCTTGAGGAAATCTGCATCTTGTTCGCGGCCCCTGTCTGGACCGGTTGCCGGTCGAAAGGGCGCCGACAAATTCCGGGACCCATGATTATCCGTGACTGGAAATACTGGGTGCCACTCCTGGGTGCCTACACAGGGATGCGTCGCGAGGAAATCTGCGCCCTGACGGTAGCAGATTTCGAGCAGGTGCGCGGCATCTGGATCATCAATCTGCGGAAGGCGAAGAAGCGGCTCAAGACGCCGGGATCGCCTCGCTACGTCCCCATCCACGATCACCTCATTGCATGGGGCATTCTCGGCGATCTTGTCCATGGACGAGACGCAAAGGAATGGTTATTCCCAGATTTGAAGCCCAGTGCTGTTGCGCGACGACGAGGCGAGCCTTTTGGAAAATGGTTTACGCCGCTGCGGCGCAAGCTCGGCATCTATCGGCCCGAAGTTGTTTTCCATTCGTTCCGGCACACAGTGGCTACCGCTCTACGGAATGCGGAAGTTTACATGCCGTTCGTAGAGGAAATAACCGGTCATGAAGACGAGGCACGGCAGCTTGAAATCAAGCGTTATACTAAAGAAGCGCTGGTCGAGAACTTAAAGGCTGCAATTGACAAGCTTGACTATGGCCTCACGCTTCCAAATCGATCCGATACCCGTTAGAGCTTGAAGACGATCACTGCTATCTAAACGCCTCAAGCCATACTCTTGGAGGCTCTTTCCAGTCGGACGTTATTATGAAGGTTTCGTTGCATAGTCATTGTGCGGGTTCGGAACGAGTGCCGTCCCACATATTGGATGATGTCCTTGCAGCCGCCGATGCCATTGACGTTCGCTTGGAGCGAGGCGCGGCGCCACGCATTCGTGATCATTTCGTTGCGGCCCTTCGGTCAAAAGGCTGGTCAAGCGAAGTAACTGTTTCTCGCGATTCTGACATGAGCATCACCTCAATGCGTGAGGACATTGGCCTATGCCTGCAGACTGGCAATATGGCCCGAATGTACGCCGACTTGATGAAGCTTCAGACGCTGTATCTCAATGACGCCATCAAAGGCGCGGTGTTTGTGTTGCCATCCCAACCCGTCGCGTTGGCAATCGGCGACAATATAGCCCAGGCTACGCGGCTTGAGCGCGAGCTCGAGATTTTTCGCAAGGCCTTCTATGTTCCGACGCTGATCGTCGCACTGGAGTGAATATGCCGGACATCGATCTACCCGACACCCCGAAAGGCTCTCGGTTCGGCTGGCCTCGCCCTGCCAGACTGGAAGAGTTCAAGACACGACTACAGGCAAAAGACCTGCCCACAGACCGTGTGGTTTTTCAGGGTCTCAACCAAGACCTGCCGATCATCCGCGTTCCGATCGATCTCCCCAAATACCGTTTGGTCAACGGACGGACAGCCTCTCTCCAGGTCGAGCATCTCGCCCTCAATACGGACCTTCGTCCAGACCTCTTCAGCGGCGATCCAGAGATGTGGGACGCTCAGGAGGTCCAGCACGAGCTTCTGCTCAAGCTGGGTCGCCTGTCCGAGCTGGACGGCTATTTCGAAGACGCGGCCCACAAGCAGGTCAACCCGCTGTTGCTCGATGAGGAAGGCTTCGTCGTCAACGGCAACCGGCGCCTGTCAATGTGGCGCCAGCTCCTGCACGACGACCCCCAAAAGTACGGCCATTTCGAGCACATCGAAGTGGTAGTGCTACCCCATGCAACCGAAAAGGACATCAACCGACTGGAGGCGCAGCTCCAGATCGAGAAGGACATCCGGGCAGACTACAGCTGGGATGCTCAGGCCAACATGATGATCGCCAAGATGAAGCGCGATGACCTCAAAGCTGAGGAGTTGTGCAAGCTCTATAAGATGAAGGACAGCGATTTCGCCCAGCTGCTTGATATGCATGCCTACGCTGACGAATATCTCCGGTCACGCGACAAGGCAAACAGGTGGTCAGAGGTGTCCGGCCAGGAGCACACCTTTCAGCGTCTCGTCCAGAGCCGGTCCAAGCTCTCGGGTGTGGGACGAAAGGAAATCTTCAAGGAAGCTGCCTTCGCCCTGATCGACGATCCCGCCGCTGTCGGGCGTCTCTACATTGCCCTCCCAGAACTGGCGGCCAACCTGGACAAGGTCGTTGAACGGCTCGCCAGTGAACTAGAACTGGATACAACCACTCCAGATGACGGCTTGGACGATCTGTTCGGGGGCGGTCAGGACGTGGAAAGCGACGCCCAACAAGCTGGGCTGATGCAGGCGCTGAAGGACCCCGCCCAACGCGCGCAGGCCCGCGAAGCGATCGGGGAGGTTCTGGAGACCGAGCGGCAGGTCAAAAAGGATGTGAAGAAGGCCGGCTATCTGCTGGACCAGTGTGCAAAGGCGAACAGCTTCCTCACGGCCGCGGCAAAGGACGGCCTGAGACCAGAGTCCAAGCTGACGGGCGTAACCAAGCAGCTCGATGAGATCGAGACACGTGTCGCCGCCATTCGCGCCTACCTGGCCGAACATGCTTAGCCTGGCCTACCGGGCCAAGGACGGCAGGGCCGCTTTCACCTGGGACGCCGGGGATGGCGCTAGCAATTGGTCGGCCATGCTCACCCGGGTCGCCTATGACGCCAGCCCGGACACCACGCTGGAAGGCGTGGCAGGGTTTTCCCTGCCGTGGTGGGCGTTCGTCGGCGCTCGCGACCAGTTCCTGCAGGTGTTCCGCGCCAACGGATTGAAGTTCGGCTCAGGCCTTTCCATCACTCCCGAAGCCAAGGACCTTCTGCGGTCGTCGCAGCGGGCCGCAGAGAGCTATTGGGCAGCGTCAGGTGCGTCGCCCCTGTCTCTTGATGAGCTGAGGTCCTCGCTTGACGCTTCAGGCTTCGCCCGGAGCCTGTCCGAACACCAGGCTCCCAATGTGGCCCGCCTCGCCGCTCTCCCGGCAGCGGCAACCTTCTCGGTTCCGGGCGCCGGCAAGACAACCGAAGCGCTCGCCTTCTTCACGCTTCGCGCTCAGCCTGGCGATCGCCTTCTGGTGATCGCCCCAAAGAACGCCTTTGCAGCTTGGGACGAACAAATCCTGGAGTGTCTGCCAAAAGCTTCGTCCACCTTTTTGCGCCTACGCGGCGGTTACGACCGCATTCGTGCTGCCCTGGCGGCGGACCCACCACTGATGCTGATGACCTATCAGCAGCTGCCAAGGGTCCAAGACTTGATCACGCAGCACCTTGCCCAACACCGGACCTTCGTTTTTCTGGACGAAAGCCACCGGATCAAGTCAGGCGTGAACGGAGCCAGCGGACGTTCAGTCATCGAACTGTCGCACCTCCCGATCGGTAAACTGATCATGAGCGGAACGCCAATGCCCCAGTCGGTCAGCGATCTCGTTCCGCAGTTCCAGTTCCTTTATCCGGAAGTTCGCGTCGAGGAGCAGACGGTTGTCGATCTGGTGCGGCCAATTTATGTCCGCACCAACAAGAAGCAACTCGGTCTTCCTGCGGTCACCCGACATCTGGTGTCCTTGCCGATGGCTCCGGTCCAGCGGGAGCTGTACGAACTTATGCGCCTGGAAGTCGCTCGGGAGGCCTCCGCCGTGCTAGACGCCCGTGGTCGGCAGACCTTCCGCGCTTTGGGGCGCTCCGTCTCCCGCCTTCTTCAGTTCGTTTCCAACCCCTCGCTCCTCGCCGCCCAGATCGGCTTTGCTCACCACGACCTTCTTGCATCCGTGCTTGCCGAGGGCGAAGGTCCCAAGCTGGAATACGTCCTCAAGCGGGCCCGCCAGCTTTCGCACCAGGGCCACAAGGTGCTGATCTGGTCGTCCTTTGTCCGCAACGTCGAATATATAGCCTCACGGCTGTCTGATTTGGGCGCAGTCTACATTCACGGCGGGGTGGACGCCGGCGAAGAGGATGACGCCGACACCCGAGAGGGCAAGATCAAGGCCTTCCATGATGACCACAACGTCCGGGTGATGGTGGCCAATCCTGCCGCTGCCAGCGAGGGCATCAGCCTGCACCGCGTCTGTCATCATGCGATCTATCTAGACCGCACCTTCAACGCCGCTCATTACCTTCAGTCGGAGGATCGGATACACCGCTTCGGCCTGCCGGAGGATCAGGAGACGGTCATCGAGATTGTCGAATGCGTCGATACCGTCGATGAAACAGTTCGCAACCGGCTCGGCTTCAAGATCGGCGAAATGGCTAAGGCGTTGGAAGACTCATCCTTAGCGCCGGACCCCATCCCGATCGACCCGGTCCAGGTCGGAACCGCAGATGTCGAGGACTATGTTACCGGGCTTCAGTTGGAGGACATACAAGCGATCGCCGCTGAACTGGGGCAGCCGAAGTGATGCTCCTTCTGTCCCCCGGCCTCGCTCAAGCAGGCATCGCCCTGCTCGACCTTCTGCAAAGACGCCCTTTGTCTGTGCCGGAACTGCTTTCCGGACTTCCCAAAGTCGGCGGGATGTCGTCGACCGCCGCTTTCTCGTTGGCGGAAGCTATGGCTTGGCTGGACATAAATGAAGCCGGTCAGCTGCAGGTCTCAGCTGCTGGTCTCAAGGTCCACTCCGCCGACTGCTATGAAGCGGCACTGCGCTGCATCCTGTTTCACTATGTCGAGACCCAGAGACCCGACTGGCTCCAGAATGCCGTCTATGGCCGCTCCCGAGTTCTGAACTTCTGCCCTGTGGGAATCCGTCAGGTCTTCGTTGAAGCCGGCCTGGCCGGCGCACCCGACGACGAAGTTGTAAACTTCTGGGATTGGCTCGCCGGCATCGCCCGAGGTTTACAGAATGATCATCTTCTCGCCATCGGGCGCGAAGGCGAGCGACTAACGCTAGCCCACGAAGAAGCTCGCACGGGAACCCCGGCCCGCTGGATCGCGATCGAGAGCAACCAGGACGGTTATGACGTACTTTCGATCAGGGCTGCGGACGACCGCGCCTTTCTCTCTATCGAGGTTAAGGCCAGCCAAGGTGGGATGGGTGGAGCGCTGCATCTCACCAGGCACGAATGGGAGATCGCGCTCGATCGCCCCCTCCACGTGTTTCATCTTTGGGACTTGTCGTGCGCGCTGCCTAGGCTAGCAACCGTTACAATGGATGAAATGGCGGTCCATATCCCGACCGATGCGGGTGCTGGCGGTTGGGAAGGTGTCGAGGTTCCCTTCAAGGCATTCGAGAGCCTCTTTGGCCCGGCCTTGCCCTGATCAGGCCGCTGACTTCTGGAGACGATGCCAGGGCAGGGTATTAAACCAAGCCCCCACAAGCAGCCCACTCAGAATAGGCAACGCATGGGTGGTCAGCTTCTTGGATCCCGGAATACTGTCGCCTTCCTCGCCTGCTGCCGCAGCCTCCATCACATAGCCAATGACCGCGTGCTGCTCATCGGTTGCGGCGGAGAGCAACTGCTGGTGAACCTTGCCAGCCAACTCGCCCAAGAGGTCCGCGATCTGATAGGGGCGAAGACCGCCAGCGCGGTGTGACCATGCGGCCTGGAGATCGTTCGGAGTGCTCGCCTGCAGCACCTGGGTAGCATTGGCGAACTCGACACCCAGAGCCATCATCAGGGACCGCAGCAACGGTGACTTACGGAGCTTGCAAAGCAGGTCGCCATCGAGGGTGATCTCGCGGATATCGATGGAAGGGCCGAAGAAGAAGCGGACCTGCCAATCCTGCTCCCGCCCCCGTCCGTTAGCGAGCTCAAACCTCATGCCGCTCTTGAAACGCAACCCCGGCAAGGCGGCCCGGAAACTGCGACCCGCCGGGTATATACGGCCTTCCGTCGTCGGCGGCGTCACCGGCGCCGCAGCCTCAGGCAGACGTAATCTCAAACCGGCTTGCGCGTAGGGAACGAGATCGTCAGCCGATACGTCCTGGGCTGCTTGAGCGACCAGATAGGTGAAGGTCGGCGGAATGGCGTTGCCGACCATCTTCGCCTTCTCAGGGAAAGAGCGTGCATAAAATTGGTAGGTAATTGGGAAGCCTTGGAGGCAGGCGCGCTCCCGAATATTCAACCGCCGGAAACCGCCGGAACTATCGCCGATCACGATGCTCTCGCGCGAAACGCGCGTGCACGTGGCCGTGACGGTCCGGGCCGGCACATCCATTACATCCGGGAAGGCCATATTGTTGTAAACCGGATGATAGGTCTTGGCCTCGCGATTCATGCGGAGTTCCTCCGCATTTAGAGCGCGTTCCACCTCCCGTTCCGTCACCATTTCCGCAGGCAGCGCGCAGCCCCAGACGGGATCGATGACATTGTCGTCCGCAGCGATCGCCTCGACAACATCGCCCAGGGTCCGCCGCGGCAGACGCGGCTGGTAGGTCTTGATCAGATCGAAGGGAATATTGCCTGCAATGCATCGCCGACGCGACTGAGGCGTCCCGTAATCGGAAAAGTCGATGATCTCGATCTGCATGCCGAGCTCGCGGAAGCGATATAACGGATGCTTAGCATCAGCCATGCCCCGCTCAAGCACCTGCGCTACTCGCGGCACATTCTCGAGCGCCCAGAATTTGGGTTTCAAATGCTCCACGACCTCAAGAAACCGCACAAGGTCCTTGAGCCCCTCGTCGAGATCGCCTCCGCCTCCCCGGTTCGAATAGGAGAACTCCGTGCAAGGTGGGCTGCCGACGACAAGGTCGATATTCGACGGGAGGTTTTCTAGTTGCAACTGCCGGACATCGGTGGGCTTCAGGGAACCCCCGTGATTGCCGTTGTGGGTATCGACCGCAGGCTGCCACCACTCATAGGAGGCGACCACCTCGACGCCGGCCAGACGCAGCCCTAAGCTCCATCCGCCAACGCCAGCATAGAGATCAATTGCACGCACCAATAATCACCCAAGCGCGATTCGCGCACATGTTCCAAGGCCCAACAGTTTAGCTAACCAGCGGCGAAGTGCAAGATCCAAGCTTAGATTCCTGCAATGTAGCCGACTATGAGCTGCCGCTTGTCGCTGTCCTAGGTCTTCAAAGGTCCGTTCATTGGGTGCTACCGCATGCTGCGTTGTTGAGCTTCGACGCAGGAGCATGCACCAACAGGGCCTCACCAAAGCTTTCGGTTCCACGGATGTCGCCTTCTTCAACGCCCCGTCGCAGAGTTGATGGTCACCTGGACTGTTCCGAAGAGCTTAACAAGCGGTAAACGCTGGCCCGGCTGATGCCGAGTTCCTTTGCGATCGTAACCGGTTTGGCGCCGCCGGCGGCCATTTCCTTGACCTTCTTAGCATGACGTTGTGCGGTCTTCTGCCGCCCAGTATAGCGGCCCTCTCGCTTGGCCTTGTCTATGCCTTCGCGCTGCCGCTCCAACATGATCTCCCGCTCGAATTGCGCGATGGACCCGAGTAAGTTCAAGAGCAGTTGGCCCATGGGTGTGCTGGTGTCGATATCGGGGTTGAGGATGCGAAGCGTAACGCCCTTGTGCTTGAGGTCCTCAGCAATGGCCACCAGGCCGGAGACGGAGCGGGCGAGCCGGTCGATCTTGGTGACAACGAAGGTGTCGCCCTGGCGGACATAGGCCATGGCGATGTCGAGTTGGGCGCGCTCGGCAACGCTGCTGACCTGCTCGCTGTATATGCGATCGGCACCAATGGCGGTGAGGTCTGCGAGCTGGGCCTCAAGTCCAGCAACTTGGTCAACGGTGGACGTGCGTGCATAGCCGATAATCTGGCCGGCTGGGGTCTTGGTCATAGTTTGGTCCCTTGTTTCAATAGGATCTAGGCATGCTGAGAATTTCGGCCGAACTGTCCCACATGGTCGTTGTAGGACCCTTGGGAGACAGTTTCCGCCGAGTGCGGGCTGTCGCTCTTGAGCAGGGTCTTGTGGGATGCGGCATCGCGGCGACGGCGAAAGGCCTTGTCGGCCCATGTGTCGAGCACGTCGGCCATCGCTTCGGCTTCGGCATTGCCATGGGCGTTCAAGGCTGCATGGGCTTCGGCATAGCTGAGCGTAGCGGCAACCAGGTCGCGGCCATACCGGGCCGACCAGCGGTCCACTTGGTTGGCGAGAACGCTCTTACCTATCGCCTGTGCCTCCGGATCGGACAGAAGGGCCATGGCCTTGATCGCCAACATAATCTGGTCGGCAATGACAAGATCGACGGGCGGGGCGAACCCAGTCTGATGCAGGGCCCACCAGCGGGAGCGCTGCCATCCATCGCGACCGAAGGTCTCGACATGGGAGAGGAAGGTACCCGTAAGATTGAGGTCGAGCAGCTTCATCCAGACCGGAGAGGGGATGGAACCGACGAGGGTAGTCTCATCGAAACTTGGGCCAGGATCCGTGCCGGCCTCTATACCCAGCTTCTTCGCCATCTTGGCGGTGATTACGCCTGACTTCGTACCACGCAGGGCCTCGAAGAATTCAACGAACCGGCCCTCCATCTCGGCGTCGCCGGCAGCTGCGAGTTCGGCAATGTCAAAAGGTGACAGGCTGGTGTCTTCGTTTACGGCGTCAGCCAGCTTGCCCTCAACGTCGGCGCGACGGTGATGATGAGCGGGGTAAGCATTGGGCCTGGCATCGAGGATGGTGGCCGATTGCTGTGCCGTGCTGGCGTGGTATCCTGACTGCGCCAGGCGCTCCACGAAGCGGTCGATCAGCATGGCCGATCCCGCCCGCAAGGCTTCCAAGTCGGCGGTGAGGCATGGCAGTGTCACATGCAGATGCGGGTGCCAGCCACCGCGACCGCTCCAGCGCACATGTGCATCAGTCATCGCACCAACCGCCTGCATCAGCGGCTTGATCTTCTCGTTCCAATATCGGTCGGAGCGCGCCCCAGTAGATGCCGACTTTAGGGCGGCCAGCAAGGGGGCGAGCCTGTCGTCGCGGTCGTGCTCGATGGTAAAGACGAATGTGATCATCGTCCCGCCCATGGCGGTGGCGGCCTCATGAGCGAGTCGATACCGTTTCGCACGAAGAGCTGCGATCCGACGGGCGCACATGGGACACGCCTCGCCATTGCCGCAGCGGTAGATGCCAGCCGCAGATGCCCGCTGGGTACCGTTCCCCCGCTCCACGAGGTGCACGTTGACGTTCTTGCTGCGTGCATGGCCGCAAACACATACCGCCGGTCCCTTCCCCGTTGGAGGGGCGAGCATGTCCTGAATGGGCCGAACCAGGTGCCGGTAGTCATGTTGCGGCTTTTGAGTTTCCGTCTTGGGGATATGGACGGCCTCCCTGAGGAACTTAATGACTACGTCCCCCACGGCCTCCTCATGAGCGGGCTGCTCGTTATCGCTGGAACCCATTGTCTCGCTCGGTGCAGGGGTTTCGATGGTTGCCGCGGGCGGGGCATCAGGGGGCTCGCTGGCCGCTTCCGCTGCCTTAGAGGCCGCGATTACCTCCTCAAGGTCGATCTGCACCATGCGCGGCGCACGAGGCCGACGGGTCTTCTTGGCCTTCGGCGCCAAGCCGCTGAGTTCCGCGCCTTGGGGCGGAGGGTTACGTTTTGCTGGCAATAGGCCGAGGGCAAGGTTATACTCGTCTATGAGGTCTTCCAGGTCGGTCTGATACACGGGCCGTCTCCATGCAACGAGAATTCGCTGCGTTGGAAAGATGGTCTGGCAAGAGCCGGAAAGTGTACAGATACAAGGGGTTAGGCCCTGCCAGGCGTCCGGAAGCAGGGTTGGGCGTAAAGCTTGAAACCGTATCTGTGCCGCGTCAGGTTGCCCCTGTGGGCCCCTCCGCTATGGTTGTCCGTGTTCCTACAGTTACTCCCCGCCGAGGGGCTTACAGATCATTCCAGGCGTCTCACAGGGCCGTGTCGCTACGGCAACACTCAAAAGAGATTCCGTACAATCGGCATGATGGAGTGCATATCCGGCGTTGCGCCGGCGAGGAAATGCACTTCAAGGCAAATGGACGAGCTGCCGCTGACCCATTCGAGGGTGCCCGTATTACCCGAAGTCCAACGGCAGTCCCCAAATGTTCCGCGCCTGCGGGTTCCTTGGACCATAGCTCCGCCGGTTCCGCTCCACCTTGCTGCCGGCCCATGCGATGAAGGGAGCGCCGC
Source organism: Devosia sp. FJ2-5-3 (assembly GCF_029201545.1). Taxonomy (NCBI): domain Bacteria; kingdom Pseudomonadati; phylum Pseudomonadota; class Alphaproteobacteria; order Hyphomicrobiales; family Devosiaceae; genus Devosia; species Devosia sp. FJ2-5-3. The sequence continues at coordinate 3,084,230 of NZ_CP104007.1, forward strand.
AGTATGCGATGGCCGGGAATACCTGTACCAACCGCCGCGCCATGACGACTTCTGCCAATGCCTCCATGGCATTGCGGCGCTCGGCCTCCATCTGGCCCATCTGGCTCATGCGGTCGGCAGCCTCGGCCTTCTCCACCCGCGCCAGGTTGCTGCTGGCGCCTGATGCAGCGCGTTCGGCAGCAATGAGGTCAGCACGAAGGGCGGCAATTTCACACTCGATGGATTCCGTACCCGTGCTCTCGGCCTGCCGTCCGAGGAGCCGGTCCAGAACCGTGCGGGGCGGCGGGGCCATTGCCGCTTCCCGCTCCTGCGCTTCGCGATAGGCCGAGAGCACTTCGGCATGCTTGGCGTCGGTAGCGTCCTTATAGAGTCGTGCCGCGTGTAGCCGGTGGGATACCCTGATCGTGGCCCTGGCCTCGGCGGCTGCAATTCGCGCCCGCGCCTGCTGCTCCTGCACCGCCAGAAGCTGCTGGACGCGCTGAGCGGACGATTGGTCGGAGCAGGACTTCGACAACACCATCACCCCGGCAGCGAAACTGTCGATGGCAGCGGTCAGTCGCTGTCGATCATTCGCCGCAAGATGTTGGCTATTCCCGGTTGGTCCAGCTTCTGGTGAAGCGCCTCGAGGCTCTGATCCACCTGCTCCATGCGCGTAACGATGGTTTGTAGCAGGCCCAGCATCGCGTCCAGCACGGACATACTCTCCCCCTTCATCGGCAGCGCGGTGACCCGCGCTAATTGCAGGATCGTCGCCACGTCCTGCCGAAGGGCCTGCGTGTCTGCGTGGATCAACTGCGCTGCGTTGTTCGAGCTGCTCGTAGTAGTCATGATCGTTCTCCATGAGGGTGTTGAATTCGGCCTTGCGCTGGCGAGCGAGGCGGTGGGCGGCACCAAGAAACTGACCGTCCGGCCCCAACACCACCCATGTTCCGGCCTTTTCACCCTGAGCGAGGGCGAGGCCATGGGCGGTGAGCCGCCGGTGGAGTTCAGCGCCCGTGGGGCTATCGGCCCAGGCCACACGCATATTGTTACGGACAATGGCGAGGTCGATCCCGGCCCGCTTTGCCGTCTGATGCTGGACGCTGGTAAAGGCAGCAGCCGGGCGCTCGCCTCGACCCAGATGAGCGGTAAGCTGGTCAGCTATATCGGCCTTACCTTCCGCTCGCAGGGCAGCAAGGACCGATAGATCGTGCGCCCCCGCGATGATGGGATGGTTGAACAGGAGTTCGACTTGGCGGGCGATTTTTTCATGCCGCGCATGATCAAACTTTGAGGACAATACCCGGCCTGTTGCAGGATTCGTTTCAGGAACCACCACGTGCCAGTGCTGGCCAGCCACCTCCGACACGGCGCGGGCCTTGGTATGCTGCACTATTAGGGTTGAGGCTGGATCGAACCCGAACTCAGCCCCAAGCATATCGACTACCTCGTGGAACTGCCGGCGGTCCATGTTCACCTGCGGCGCGACGATGAAATGCCTCACCGCATAGCTGCGACCGAACTGGCGAGCATCGGCCACGGCATCCTTAAGGTCGGCGAGTGTGCCCTGCACGATCTCGACTGCCTCGTTGTCGTCTGCACTGGTCAGGTGCCGAGCCAACGCCCCAGCGCCTGTCGAGGTCCTGACGCGCGTGGCTTTGATCAACATGTCAGCGGCCCAGCATTGTCTGGGCGTCGGCACGGGCCTGTGCCAAGTCGTCGGAGCGGCCATAGCGCGCCTCGATCGCGTTGATGCGGCGGCGGAGCGCGGCCAAGGTGGTGCGATCCTCAACGTTAAGAGGCTCCTGCATCCCCAGATGACCACGGAGGCTACGCCGGATCAGTTCGGAAACGGTGATGCCCTTCTCCTCGGCAGCATGCTCAGCAGCTCTCTTATCGCGGGAGGGAAGGCGGATTTCGAGGCGTTTGTCGCAAGAGGGCATGTTCATCACCTTTCTGGGGGTGCACGGGGGGTCCCCCTGCCTAGCTGATGCCGGTCCGGCATCATGGCTGGCTCCCTATGAACCAGCGTTCCAATAGGTTCAGGTGCGAACTTCCATATTGCAACTGCCGTGTACGGACCAAAATGACATGTGCGCTAGCATACCATTCGGCAGGCCAGCCTGCCGGAGAGACGAAGGCGGGGAGCCCTCACATAGCGGACAGCCTACGGCTCGCTTTTGGATGTAGTTGCTCGTCCGTCCGACCGAACGGCTGCTCCAAGCCGGTACTGGGCCCCAAACGTCTAGAGGGTCAGGGAGCGCTCTCGAACTCCATGAGCGCGAGACTGATGTTGTCGGGCGCCCCGAGCTCGAAGCAACGAGCGATTAGTCGTTCGAGCGTCGGGGCGGGATCGTCTCTGCCGAGAATGCGTTCAATTTCGACATCGCCGACCACATCGGTAAGACCATCGGTGCACAGCAGAATGCGATCGCCCTCCTGCACCTCGAATTCCCCCTGCGAAGGCAATATCTCGGTGAAGAACCGGCCCCCGCCAAGCGACTGCGTGATCGAATGGTCGCGTCGACCCCCTGCCAGTACCGCTGGGACATGGTCTTTAGAAATTTGGGTCAGGTTGCGATCTCTTGAAAGGTACGCTCTCGAGTCACCTACGTTGAACCATCGGCATCGCCGTTGCTCGATGGCGACACCCACGATCGTGGTTCCCATACCCAAGAACTCGCCGTTGGCCATGGCAGCTTCGTAGATTGCCCGATTGGCTGCCCGCAAAGCCACTGCGACACCATCCTCGGTCAGGAGCTGCCGATGCAGTGCCTCCAGTTTGGTCAGCGCCATATGGCTTGCGACTTCACCCTTGGCATGCCCGCCCATGCCGTCCGCGATCAACACGTATTGATTTGGCGCTTTGCTCTCCAACCCGATCGCAGGGCCTTCCACGGTCCTCCGACCGCAGATCGAAATTCGATCCTCGTTCGTATCGCGGACCGAACCGGTCGACGTCGCTGAAGCTATTCGCCACATGACGCGCTCACCTCGCAACTCTCGTGAGATAGGCGGCGACGCTCTCGGGCTCATTCATGACGAAGCCCGCGAACTGTTCGAACGATCTAATGCGACCGTGATTGCTCAGCATCGGCCGGTTCGCCACGAGCGCGACCCGGTTGTCCCAGGAAAGATGGTAGTACCTTCTCTCCTTGGTGTCCCTGACCTGGAGCGCTGCGGGAAACCTGGTGCTGAGCTTGGCCAGCCCGTCGAACGCCTGAGCCCAATCCTTACCACGTGAACGCCATTGGTTCGCTTCTTCGTTCAGCAGGATGTTCACCTGCACCCCGCGCTTCAGCAGTTGCTCGAGCGCACCGATGAAATCGCGATCGACTATATGGGGAGCGAGCCCTCTGGTGCTGATGGAGATCGAGCTTCTCGCCTCCGACAGAGCGCGGCGCAGGAATTCGGACACTTCGTAGACCGCAGCGGGGCGCGCCGGCGATTGCGTCAGCGACCGTCGCGCTTCCGTTTCCGCCGCCAATGCGGCCTCGATCTCGCTCGGAGCCGGTCGTTGATCCTCGGAGTTCTCGCCGCGGTCGACGGCGTCGATCCGGCGCTGGACGGCTGCCACCTTCAACGCGGCGAGCGACACGGCCCTCTGCCTTACGAGATAGTCCTCCTGATCGAGCACCATTCGCGCCACGTCCTGGCCAAGGTGCGCGCGAACGTTAGATTTGATGTACCCATCCGAAAAGGCCTTGACCAATCCCTTGCGGATGTTGCCGCTATGCTCGGCGAAGCGCTGCTCGAGGTTCTCGTCCGGGACGCCGTTCACTATGAAGCGCGTTCTGATCTCGCCTTTCCTGGATCTGAATACCAACGCAACGACCCTGCGAAAAACGCGCCTGTAGCGAGCAATGCGTTTGACACGCAAGAGATCGCGGCTTGCATCCTGACGCCCCGGCTGGTCCGAGAGGACTTGGTCGATCTCCGGCAGGCTCAGGTCATTGATAGTCGGTTGCGTTGGTGGAGTAGCCGGAATCTCTGCCAGCGCGCCGTCCTCCACCTCCTTGGTAAAAGCAAGGTCCAGACCGAGGGACCCGACCGGTTTGCGCGTGATACCGTCGAAGAGGATGGTGAGCACCTCCTCGGCGGGCGTCGAAACGCCTTCCGCCAGCGCCTTGCGGCCTAGGTCCGTAATCGCGACCTCGTCGCCATAGGCGATGAACTTGTCGGAAGCGAGGTCGGCCAGGGCACCGCGCACTATAGAGTCCTCAAGTCCGAGAAAACCCACGAGATCGTCAGCTGAAAGGCCCTCGACCAAGCTCCGGAGCACGAATTCACGGATCGGCTGTAGCCCTTTGCGAACGACGCTCACGGCTTCGACATTAAGCTGCCACAGCGGCACCGCCGCTTCCGCATAGTCGAGCAGCTCGAAGCCGGACAGCTCCTCGTAGCGACGGGCAATCTGATCAGGCGTCATCGAGGGTCCTTACTTCGCAGTCCGCGGGAGTGCGTTCGATGTAGTTCACGACGTCGTACATCGGATGGGTGGTGGGCAGGCGCGTGCAGAATGTGTGGTCGCCGACGATAAGGAGGAGGCTTCTAGCTCGGGAAAGGGCGACGTTAAGGCGAGGAGGCTCGCTGAGGAAGCCAGCATCTCCACGCTCGTTCGACCGAACGACGCTGTAGATGCAGATGTCCGCCTCCGACCCTTGAAAGGCGTCGACCGTGTTGACCCGGATGGTGAGGTTCGGCCAGGTTGCGCGATAATCCCTTATGGCGTCCTCCAGATATCGCACTTGCGCGGCGTAACCGGCGATCACCGCCACCTCGTAGCTCTTCCGTCGGTTCCTCGCGACGAAGTCGAGCTGGGCAAGATGGTTCTTCACTACGCGACATTCCAGCGGCGACGCCCAACTCGTGCCTTCCTTCTTCTCTGGTTCTGCGGCTGTCAGGCGAGATGTGTCGAGCCATGTGACGAGCTTTGGGAACGTTGGGAACACGATCTCGGGCTTGACGATCGGGCTCTTGAGTTCGCCACCATAGAACACGTCACTAACCAGATCGCCGATCGGTCTGGCCATCCTGTACTGATGGAACAACTTTACCTTCGACTCCTGCGGCAGCGTCCTCAAAAGTCGATCGAACACGTTCTCCCGAATTTCTTCCTCCGCGTACTCGGCGAGCACGTTTGCGTTTAGGATTTGCCGCTCGAAGAACGGAGGAAGCTGCTTGGGGTCCCCCACTAGGATGGTGCGACGGCTTCGCGTCATTGGAATCAGCACCTCGGTTGCTGTCGCTTTGGACGCTTCGTCGACGATGCAGAGGTCAAACGCCACCTCGTTGACGCCGCGAACGCCGGCCAGCGCGACGCAGGTGGACGCGACAACTTTTGCAGAGGCGAGCATGGCGGAGTGGAAGTCCGACGATCGTCCGACCCGCTCCAGCCACTCCTCCTGTAGATGCATAAGCCGAAGATGCTCCTTCCCTTCCTCGCCGTCTCCGACGAGTAACGAGGCGTATTGTTCGAGTTCGTCCGGATCGATAGACGTGGAAAGTTCGTTGGCGATGCCTGGAAGGACGGCCAATTCGGCTCTGGTGGCCTCCTCATCGTGCAGTAGCGAACTCAACCTCGTCTTAATGTCCACTGCGTCGTCTAGGGCGGCCTCGGTCCTTCGACGCGTTTCCACCTCTTGGGTGACATCAGACGGATCCGGATTCGACGCGGCTTGCGCGCGCGCCTTCGCCGCCTCCTCGACCGCGAACTCCAAATCCTTAGCCTGCTGCCGGTCCCGGATCAGCAGGGCAAGCTTTATGGCCAGCGCTCCGGCGCGCAGCTCGTCGGGGTCCAAACCCTTTTCGGCGGCGCGTTCGGCCAACCACGGTCTGGCGACCTTGCGCACACCCGCCGCCCAAGTCTCCGCTTTGCGCTCAAGCAGGAAATCAGCCGCGGCAGGCGCGATGCGTTCGTTCTCCAGCCGCCCGACCCGGACGAGATTCACGTCCGAACTGCGCTTGGCCAGGCGCTCCAGCACATTGTCCAAGGCAGCATGCGTCTGCGAGGACAGCAGAACGCGATGCCGCGGGTTCGCATCGAGGTATTGCGCGATGATCTCCTCGATCAGCCGGGTCTTGCCCGTTCCCGGGGGGCCCTCCACGACCATCAAATCTCTGACGCCCAAGGCCTTGCGCAACACCGCCACCTTGTCGTCATCGAACTTGTCGCGTGGCTTGGTCCAAGGGACGTTGGCGAGCGGCGCTCTCGCACCTTTGCCGTTGAGGACAATCTCGCCCAGTTCCGGATTTATTGCCCTATCGTACGCGAGGTCGTCCAATGCACGGCGCTGCTTCTCAACCGCGCTCAAGGCGCGCCTCGTATTGACCTCCAATATGCCGTGGGTGGGGACGCGGTTGGCTTCGCCGAACGTGACCCGCATGGTCACCTGATCGCCGAGGACAGCAACGACCTCCATGGCAATGGCGGTGCCGTTGGAATTCACCAGACGATCCTGCCCCAGAAGATCCGAAGGCGGAGGCGAGGACAGCGTGACGGTCACCTGATTGTTGTTAACCGTGCGGTCGGAGTACTTAAGGGCGCTGGCCCGTCCTGTCTCGAAGTCCGACCGGGCCCGGAGATAGGCCTGCCAGAGTCTATAGACTCGATCGCGTTCGGATACTCGTCTTTCGCTACGAGCCACTTCGGAATGCGCGGCCAGAGCGAATATCTCATCGATGGCTGCCTCCGCTACCGCCACATCGCCCGGAGCTGCCTCGCGCAGCTCAAGGTTCGTGTCGTCGGTGTTCTCCCGCTGCTTCTCGGCCGCAGCCGACCCGATCTTGATCGCCTTCTCGACGAGAAGGCGTCCCGGCCGCGACGGCTGCCTCTGGGCTGTCAGCATCCACTGCTCGCCGATGATGCGGACGCGATCTTCGCCGTCAGCGGAAGCCCTTACCCGAGCTATGGTGGTGAAATCCTCCAGCAGAGCGGCATGCGGATCGGCCACCCCGTCGCCGAAGCTGCGCTCGAGACTGAACGAGCAGGCGTCACCGAAGAGCACGTGGCAGGTCAGCCGCGGTCGTTCTGAAGGCGCACCTCGAGCCTCCAGCCATTGCTCAATGTCGGCAAGCAGGAGATGAGCGAAGCGCGGTCGCTCTGCCGGGTCGTCGCTGATTGCCCTGGCGAGCACTTCGACGGGGCCGTCCGCAGCGCTAGCAAGAAGTGACCTGACGTCCTTGGGGTTTTGCGGCAGGGTCCCCGACAGGCAGCTCAACGCCATCACTGCCCACGAATAGCCATCCCGCGTGAACGAGTGAACTCCATCGTCGACTTCAGGAGGAGTGTAGGGGGGACTTCCGTGCTGCCTGAACGTTCTGCCGTTCTGGTGCAACGGCTCGTTGTGCTGGTAACTCTTGCTAATGCCGAAATCGGCAATCTTGGGCTCACCGCTTTCCGTCATGAGCACGTTCTTGGGCTTGATGTCGCGGTGCGCCAGATGTTTCGTCTGCGCCCAGCAAATCGCGCCGAGTATCGGCTTGCCGATCGAACGCCAGAACTTCGTCCAACCCATCGGACCGTTCCGAGATATCAAGTCGTCGAGATTGCCCTCAAGCCATTCCATGGCGATGTACGGCTGGTGGTCCGAATCGAGACCGTAATCGATCAACTTCACGACGCTGCGGTGCTGAGCCAGCTCCAATCCGCGATACTCGCGATCGAAGCTCTCCCTCATCAGCATCTCGTCCGCCCCGGCATGGAGCCTCTTGACGGCACAGAACTCGTCCCCGCCATGCTTGTCTACCGCCTTGTGGACCGAAGCCATGCCGCCGACGCGCGGCTCGCCGCCGAGCAGCAAGAATCGATCCCCCACCAATGTCTCGGTGACGGCTTCGCCAATATCCTTCAAATCCATAGCTCCCCCACGGCGGTGTCGAGCCGTTTCGGGACGATTCCCCGGCACGTTTCGGCTCGAGACCTGTATAATGTCGTGATAAAATCTCCACCGTCGATAGCAAACCACCATCCGCTGAAGAAATAATGCGCCCGTTCTGTGGGTCTATACTCGGCAGACTGCTTCGGCTCCTCTTCGGGCCCCGCTACAAATTCTCGTTGGCGTGTCCATGGTCTGCTATTGAGGCATGACCGGTGAAACCTACGCAAATTGTCTCGCAGCGGCGTTTGGACTTCAGAGAGACAGCTCTTGCCCATGCTTGCCGAGCCTCGATGCAGGCGTGAGCGCGCAGCCACCCGCAAGTGTCTTAGCGCCGCGGCAGTCTCCAGCCGGCCCGTCGATTTCCACAAAGAGTATATTGCTGTTGTGGAAGGTCGCCGACTGCCCTTGCCACTGGTCCACCAGACTGGTCCACTCACCCTCGCGACCTATCGCTCTAAAGCCAAGGATTCTTGGGGTTCCGGCAACTTCTAAAATGGATGTGGGAATCCAGGTTCCCCAGCCAATCTTTCGGTTCAAGCCGAATAATCTCGATACGGCCCTGTGAAAGGGCTGCCGGTGCATTTCGGCTATATTCCTCTATCCCAGTAGCCTGCGCTCATAGCCGCACGTAGTGTCGGCCAGCGACCTCTTGGTCGCGCCAAGCCAAATCCTGCCCGGCAGTCGGCAATCTAGGCAGCTACCCTAACTCCTCTCGCACATCGAATTGCACTGGCCTTCATGGCGAGAAAGAATCGGTAGCTTCCAAACCTGAGCGCGAGTCACTTCCCTGCACTTGCACCATCTCCGGTTCTTTCCCGCCGATCAGGGACGAGGGATCATTGGGACAGAAATGCAGTATCTGGGGATGCCTGGACATGGCCGATGCACTGGACCGGTTTGGTGCGTCTGTCCCCGCCTGGTCTGGTCGGCGCGTCACTCTGAGGTGTTATTTCCTGATCATCAGGGCGTGAAGATCCCCGGCATCCCATTCCGGGCGGCTGCTTACGCGAATGCATCCGCCTGACCCGCACAATCACAGCCAAATTCGGATTGTATATTGGCTGAATGTATTACAAACTTTCCATCCAAGGCGGGGGGAGGTCCTCGCTGGCTCGTTTCGTTTCAGCTGATTGGAAGTCCTCATGGGCAAGGTCGATATCGCGTTCGACAGATATTACACTTATGAAGAGATGACAGAGCATCTCAAGGCGCTGGCGGCTGCTTATCCCAAGCTCGCCAAGCTGACCTCCGTGGCCAAGTCGCATCGCGGGCGCGACGTCTGGCTGATGGAAATTACCAATCCCGATACCGGCCCGGGGCTCGAAAAGCCCGGCTTCTACATCGATGCGCAGATTCATGCCGAGGAGCATGCGACCAGCGCAACGGCGCTGTATGGCGTCTGGTATCTGCTGACCAATTACGGCAGCGATGAAGAGGTGACACGCCTCGTCGACAGCCAGGTCTTCTATGTGTTGCCGCGCATCAACCCCGACGGTGCCGAACTCTCGCTGATCGAACCCTATCACCCCTGGTGCGGCAATGGCCGCTTCCTGCCGGGCGAAGACCGTCTCGAAGGCCTTATCCCGCAGGATATCAATGGCGACGGTTATATCGTCAACATGCGCGTGCCCGATCCGCTGGGCGAGTGGAAGAAATCGGAAGCCGATCCACGCCTGATGGTGCAGCGCGAGCCGGGAGAGGAAGGCGGGGACTATTACCGCATCTATCCCGAGGGGCTGATCCGCAATTACGACGGCGTCCATGTCCCGATCGAAAAGCAGCAAGACGGGAACATGAACCGCAATTTCCCGACCAATTGGTCGCCGCAGGAATATGGCGCGGGCGAATACCCGTTCTCCGAGCCTGAGGCGATGGCTATGGGCCGGCTGGTGCTCGACCATCCCAATATCTGCGGCATGTGTGCGTACCACACCCATGGCGGCATCATTCTGCGGCCCTCGATGATGAAGTACGATGCCGACATGAGCCCGCGCGACCTGGCGCTCTACAAGGACCTCGGCAATGTCGGCACCCGCATCACCGGTTATCCGACCATTTCCACCTACGAGGATTTCACCCCCAACAAGTCCATGGCGCGCCACGGCAGCCTCAAGGACTGGGTCTATGAAGAGATGGGTATCATCTGCTTCTCGACGGAGCTGTGGGATCTGGAACGCGAGGCAGGCGTCGAGAAGAAGGGCTATCTGAACTTCGGACCGCGTGATGCCGATGCCCAACAAAAGATTTTCAGCTGGGTGCTCGAAAACGTCGGCGAAAAGGGTTTTCGCGAGTGGGAAAAGTTCGACCATCCGCAGTTGGGACCGGTCGAGGTCGGTGGCATGGTCTATATCTGGAGCTACCGCAATCCTCCTGGCAAGCTGCTCGAAGAGATCTGCCACAACAACACCATGTTCAACCTTCGCCACGCTGCAGCAGCGCCGCAGGTCAAAATCAACCAGTTCGAGGTCGAGGCCCTCGGGTCGGACCTCTACAAGGTCTCGGCCGTTGTCGCCAATCACGGCTACCTGCCCACCAATCTCTCTGACGTCGCTATTGAGAACAAAGTGGCAAAGCCGGTGACCATCGAGCTCGCGCTCGAAAATGCCGAGGTGATCATCAACTCGCAAAAGCAGGTTCTGGGCAATCTGGCCGGACGCAATGAACGCAAAGCCGAGTTCTCCAACTGGCTGCCGCAATGGTCACCCACCAAGAAGCGCGCGGAATGGCTGGTGAGAGCAAAGGGGCCAGGCGCCAAGGTAACGGCCGTCTCCGTTTCGGAGAAGGGCGGTACGCACCGGATCACCGAAGCGCTTGCCTAAGGCGCCGCGCTATCAAGCAGAAAGGGCCGGCCAGCGCCGGCCCTTTCAATTGTTAAGAGAATGATCTTCCTATTTCAGCGTCGCCGTCCAGCCCTCGATGGCCTCGTCGCGGCGCGGCTCGAAATTGATGCGATCCGACACACCGTAGAAATCGGGCTGGAAATAAAGGAAAATCCAGGGGGCGTCATCAGCGAAGATCTGCAGCATTTCGTTGACGATCCGGCTTTCCTCGGCGGTGTCGCGAACACCCTGCAAACTATCCCAGCGGGTCTGCCACTCCTGGTTGAACCACATGCCATTATTGACCGGTGCATCCCGGGAGGGGAAGAGCGACATGTCATAGATGGCACTCCAGGTCGCGCCACCCTGGCCGATGAAATAAAGCGGCCCTGCCCGATGTTCGCGGGCCATGGGGGAATAAACCGTCATGTCCATGAGGTCATTGGTGGTCTTGACGCCGACATCGCTCAGATATTGAGCGATCGCCTGCTGGACGGCGCCGTCATTGAGGTAGCGACCCTGCGGACCCTGCATGGTCAACTCAAATCGGATGCCGTCTTCGCCGCGCGGGAAACCGGCAGCATCGAGCATGGCTTCGGCCTGTTCCGGGTCATAAGGGTAGGCTTTTACATCAGGATTAGCCTGGTTGGCCGGGCCCGTGGCACGCTCACAGGCCGTTCCGAGCAATTGCTGGCAGATCGTCGGCACATCCACGGCCATGTTGAGGGCGCGACGAACCTCGACATTCTTGATGGCATCACCGCCCGGCGTCCCGTCGAAATTGCCGGAGAAATTGAAGCCGGCAAAGATGCGGCGGGTACCTGCAACCGCGACCACCTTCGCGCGGCCGCTGGCATTCACAGTCTCTGACTGATCGGGCGGGATGTTGACGGCAATATCGACATTGCCGGCAAGCAATTCAGCGGTTCGGGTGCTGGATTCCGGGATGACACGGAAGACGACGCGCTCGAACGGCACCTCGGACAGGGTCCAGTTGTCGTTTTTCTCAAGGACGACGCGGTCAGCGCGGACCCATTCTACCACTTTATAAGGACCGGAGGCGACGGGGGTTGATGCGGCCTCTTCGAGGCTCATCTTTTCGTAGCTGTCCTTGCAGTGAATGAAGATCTTGGCGACCATGCCCGGCACGGTGGAGGAGTAGCCCTTCACCTGGAGGACGGCGGTATCACTCCCCTCGGCGCGAGCACCGACATAACCGATCGAGGAATAAACAAAGCCTGGCGCATGGCCGATGAATTTGTTCTCCGGATCGGCAGCGCGGGTCAGTGTATAGGCCACATCCTCCGCATCGAGCACTTCACCATCCTCGCACAGAAGGCCTTCGCGGATCTTGAAGGAAATTTCCGTGCCCTCGTCGTTCCACTCATAGCTCTCCGCGAAATTCGGGACAATTTCACCCTCTGGCGTCACGCTGAGCAGCGTACCCCAGACGTGACTAGCGACATTTATCGAGGCTGTGACATTGAGCATGTCAGGCTCGAGCGATTCAATGTCGACCGATTGAGCGATGACCAGAGTATTTGCGTCGGCCTGGGCCAGGGCAGGCAGGCAGCTGGCCGCCAAGAGAAGTGCGGCCGCACTCACGTGCTTCAGCATTGGTAGTCCTTTCCAAAAAAAACGGCCGGACAAAGGTCCGGCCGATATGAAGGGATGAAGGATGATCTGGTGCTTCGGAGCGCTAACGCCCTTGTCCGGCAACGAAATGCCCCGAATGGAAGATCCTTTGAACTGCATTCCTGCCTCCCCCGAAACAGTCACCATCGCGCAAATTGTAATACATTTATAATTTGCCAATGTAAGACGATATTGAGGTCGAGTTCAGAACGCTGTCAAGATAGGCAGCAACGGACAGTTGCGTAATTTCAGGGCAGCGGATGCGCTATTCCCTAGACAAGCACTCGCGACAGGTCGTTTTTCTCGTAGAATTCCGACATGCTCACCGCCACCCCCTTCTGGCTGCTTTCGATGCCGGCGAAACAGAGGCTGAGCGAGCGCAGATGATCGCGGCCGTCGCATGGGGCGGGTGAGCCATTGCGGACCGACGAGATGAACTCGGCCAGCAGTGAAACGCTATCGTCGTAATAGGGGGCTGCGTCCGGCGTCGCGATGTCGATAAGCTCTGGATCGACGCTCCTGGCATAGGCGAGGTCAGAATGGAGTTTGCGCTGTACGAGAATGCCGTCAGCGCAATCGACCCGCCATTCGAAATTGTAGACGTTCCATCCGCCCGACCAGGTGCCGTGATAGTTGACTTCGACGCCGCCTTCGAGACCCAACAGGCAGTTCACATTAGCCTCGTGCGCATACATGCTCCAAGGCGGGTTCCATTCGCGACAGGCAATGGTCTCCACCTCGCGACCGTGAACGAAGCGGATGAGGTCGAGGTGATGAATGGTCTGCTCGAGCATCATCGGATGCTCCATGACCAATGGATAGCGATTGATACCCGGACGTTTACCGTTGCGATTGGTGCGGTAGTTGAACTGACCGAAACCCACCTGCCCCAGCTTTTCGCCCGTCAGCCACTGACGCATGGTCTGATTTACAGGCAGATAGCGGAAATTGAGACCGACGCTCATTGGCAAACGGGCCGCATCGGCCATTTCGACAATGGCGGCAGCATCCTTCAGGGTCGTGGCCAGGGGCTTTTCGGCCAAGATCGGCAGGCCGGCATCGAAAAGGCGCCGCATCTGCTGGAGATGCCCGTCTGGCGGTGTCACCAGTATGGCGGCATCGAACTGCCCCGAGGAGAGCGCGCTTTCCAAGTCGGTAAAGGCAGGAGTTTCCGGATTTTCGGCGCTGTAGAGATCAAGTGACGCCTGGCTGGGGTCAACGATGGCAGCGGTCAGAACATCGTCTGACATCTTGGCGACCTTGCCCCACATCCGGCCGCGGGTCCCTGCCCCCAATTGCAGTACGCGAAACGTCATAGAAAAATTCCCTCCAAAACTTTCTATATGGCGACTACTGCGCTTTTGTCAGATTGTCGACAATTAACTCCTGGATGGCATTTGTGAGCGGATCGCAACAATAGTCCGAGCGGCAATCACGAGGTCCACGCCCAACTGTTCGATCGGGCGCGGATTGTCTCGTTGAGCCGGTTTGCTCGAATGATCGTTTGCCGAGGAGGGTGGGCCCGAACCTCGGCCCGATTTCAGCCGGCGCCGATCGTCTTGGCCAAACCCCAATCCTCTCGGCATTGATGCCCGGTTTCAGTCCGTCGCCAGCGCCGCCGATGGCTCCGGTGTCCGGAATCTGCCACCAAGGTGGGAAGCAATGGGCCAGGCCTTGGCGAAATGGCACGCTGCCAAATGGCCCTCGCCTACGGACTGAAGCGGCGGCTCCTGGCTCTTGCAGATGTCCTGAGCGATCGGACAGCGCGTATGGAACCGGCAGCCGCCCGGTATGCTGATCGGGCTGGGCGGATCGCCAGCGAGAAGGATACGCTTCCTGCGCTTGCTGGGATGGGAGGCCGGTACGGCTGATAGCAGGGACTCGGCGTATGGATGGTACGGACCAGCAAAGAAAGCGGCTTTGGGCGCGAGCTCTACGATCTTGCCCAGATACATCACGGCCACACGATCAGCCATGTGCTTCACTGTGGCCATATCGTGCGAGATGAAGAGATAAGCCGTGCCTTTTTCTTCCTGCATGTCCTGCAGGATATTTATGACCTGCGAGCGCACGGACACGTCGAGGGCCGATACGGGTTCGTCTGCCACGATAAGACGCGGGCCCAGCGCAAAAGCGCGAATAATCCCGAGGCGCTGGCGCTGGCCGCCAGAAAACTGCCGCGGCCAGCTGTCGACATGTTTGGCGCTGAGCCCCACAGCCTTGAGCAGGCCTTCCGCCGTGCTCCGCCGTTCTGCCTTTCCGCGCACCATGCCGTGCACAGCAAGGGGCTCGGTGACGAGTTCGCCTGCCGTCATCCGCGGATCGAGCGACGAAAAAGGGTCCTGGAAGACAAATTGGATCTCGCGGCGGATATCCTTGAGCGCTCCCTGGGACATATGGGTGATGTCCTGACCCTCGAAACGGATTGTGCCCTCGGTGGCGTCGGTCAGGCGCAGGATGAGGCGAGACACGGTCGACTTGCCACAGCCCGACTCTCCGACCAGTGCCAGGGTCTCGCGCTCCGCCAGGGAAAAACTCAGCCCGTCAACGGCGCGCACCGATCCGCCGAAGATCTTTTTGAGATCCGTGACCTCAAGCAGCTTGTTCATCGGATTTGCTCCTAGCCCAGCAGGCCACCCGCTGAGCGGGAGCGACAGGTTCAAGTGTGGGGACGAGGCGGTCGCACTCGTCGCGCCGCTCCGGGCAGCGCGGATGAAATGCACAGCCTTTCGGCATTTCGGAGATGTGCGGCACCGCTCCGCCTATGGTCGGCAGCCGGTGTTGCTGTGCCGTTTCGACGGTCGGCGTGGCGTTGAGCAGCCCGAGTGAATAGGGATGCTGCGTGTTGTCGAACAACGCGCCGACGCCGGCCTCTTCAACCACGCGGCCGCCATACATGACGTTCACCCGGTCAGCAATTTCGGCCACCACGCCAAAATCATGGGTGATGATGATTATGGCTAGGTCCAACTCCTTTTGCTTGGCCCGCAAGAGGTCGAGGATCTGCGCCTGGATGGTCACGTCGAGCGCTGTTGTCGGCTCATCGGCGATCAGGAGCTTCGGCTCGCAGGCGAGAGCCATGGCGATCATCACGCGTTGGCGCATGCCCCCGCTCATTTCATGGGGGAAATTGTCGATGCGCCGGTGGGGATCCGGAATACCGACCGACTCCAATTGTTCGATGGCCCGGGCGCGCGCGGCCGTTCTGGACAGGCCGAGGTGCTTTCGCATGGGCGCCGCAATCTGTTCACCTACCCGCATCACCGGGTTGAGTGCCGTCATCGGCTCCTGGAAGATCATCGAGATTTCGTTGCCGCGCAGACCTTCCAGATCCTTGCGCGAGGCGCTTGTCATTTCTCGTCCCCTGAAACGCACCGACCCTCCAGTGATGCGTGCAGAGGTGGGCAGGAGGCGCATTGCAGCGAGCGCGCTCAGGCTCTTTCCCGAACCGGACTCGCCGACAAGGCCCAGGCATTCCCCGCGATTGACGCTGAGTGTGACACCTCGCAGTGCTTCGATCGGGGCGTCTTCAGGACCGAACGCAACTTTGAGATCGTTGATGGTGAGGAGGGGTTCGCTCATCGCGCGGTCCGATCAGGGTCGAGACGATCACGCAGGGCGTCGCCGAGAATGTTGAAGGAAAGCACCGTCAGCGTGATGGCCAGGCCGGCGAACAGGGCGGGCAATGGCGAGCCGAAGATGTTCTGCACGCCATAGCGAACGATATTGCCCCAGGACGGTGCAGGCGGTTGAGCACCGAGGCCGATGAAGCTCAGCGTCGCTTCCATGCGAATGGCGGCACCGATCCAGATCGTGGTCATGACCACGAGTGGCCCCGAGATATTAGGCAAGACGTGCCTCAGAATTGTCGAGTATGACGGCCTGCCCATGGCAATTGCCGCATCTACATAGCCTTCCTGCCGGACCGACAGTGCCGAGGCGCGCGAGAGGCGAATGAAACTCGGAATGAGGGCGAAGGAAATGGCGATCGACAAGTTGACGATGCCGGGCCCTAGCAAGGCCACAACCAGCACGCCGAGCAGCAGCGGATCGAACGACATCATCATGTCGGTGACGCGAGTGACGACACGCTCCGTCCAGCCACCGAAATAAGCGGCAGTGGTGCCCATGGTAATCCCGACCACCGCAGCAATCAGCGGCGAGACGAGCCCGATGGTCATCGAGAGGCGCGATCCTTCAAGAATGCGGGAAAACACGTCACGACCGAAATCGTCTGTGCCGAGCCAGTAGATTGCACTGGGGCCCTGGTCGCGCGCGCGGAAATTCTGCAGCAGCGGATCGTGCGGCTGAATGAAATCTCCAAAGACCACGAGGATTGCCAGGGCGCTGAGAAAGATGATCGAAAATGTTATGAAAATCCGGTCGAGCATCAGGCCGTCCTCACTCGAGGGTCGATCACCGCGTAAAGCAGGTCGGTCAGGAAATTGATGATCACGACCAGCACCGAGAGGATGACGATGCCCCCCTGGATCAATGTGTAGTCGCGCGAGGTGACGGCGCCGACCAGCAATTGACCGACGCCAGGACGGTTGAAAACAAGTTCGATGGCGATGGTGCCGCCCAGCGTCGCGATGATCGACAACGACAGATGCGTGGTCACGGGAAGCATCGCGTTGCGGAAGATATGTCGCCAGATAACGTTCTGGCGTGTCATTCCCAGAGCCTCGGCGGTGCGCACATAATCACGACCCGACACATCCAGGACCGCAGTGCGAGTGAGCCGCATCATGCCAAATCCCTTGAGCAGGCCAAGGGTCATTGCCGGCATGGCGAGGTAACGCAGGTCGAAGGCGTTGTCGCCGCCGCCAAGCAGTGGGAACCAGCGGAGGGTGAGGCCGAACAGCAAAAGGAAAAGTACGCCCAGGTAGAAGTCGGGCAGTGCAGAGCCGAAGAACGAGGTGATCCGGGTTACATGGTCGGCGGCCTTGCCGGCCTTCATCGCCGAGAGAACGCCAAGCGGGATACCGATCAGGATGCCGATGATCGTCGAGGCAATGGTCAGCGCGATGGTATAGGGCAGATTGCGCATCATTGTCTCGGTGACCGAGGCGCGATTGATCAGGCTGGTCCCGAGGTCGAAATTCACCAGGCCCCAGAGGAATTCGCCATATTGGACGAAGATGGGCTTATCCAATCCCAGCGATCGACGGACATTTTCGATGGTCTCGGCGCTGGCCTGATCGCCCAGCATGGCAATAACCGGATCGCCCGGCAAAAGCCGCATGGCGAAAAAAACGAAACTGAAGACCAGAAAGGCCGTCAGGATCGCATCGGCCGATCGTTTCAGCACGAAGCGAAGCATAGTGATCTCCTGGGAAGGCAGGACCCGGATCGCAGGGAGGTGCCGATCCGGGTCCCTTGGGGCCCTACTCGCTCACGCGGCGCGCGGTAGCGAATTCGTGCTGGCCGAAACCACCAACCGGCTCATAGCCGAGGTCGATATCGCCCTGCATGACCGAAAGCAGTGGCGCGGTCTGGAGCGGATAGACCGGGACGTCGCGCAGGATCTGCAATTGCGCTTCGCGCAGCAGTTCCATCTGCTTTTCCGTATCGGTTTCCGCCACGGCCCGAGTCACCAGGTCATCGACATTGCCGCCCAACTCGCCGTAGTGAGAGAAATTTCGCAGGGCCGAGGGCTTGCCGACGGCGGCAGCCTCGCTGAGAAACTCATTGATCACAGCAGGCGCGCTGGGTGCGATGGCGGTCGAGAGTTCGGCGATCGAGCCCTTATCTTCGCGAATGTTGGCATGGTAGGAAGCGTGGTCCTGTACCTGCAAATTCACGTTGATCCCGACCTGGCGCAACATGTCCTGAACCATCAGCATATTGGTCAGATAGTCGTCGCGCTCGGAAATGATGACATCGATCGCAAACCCATCAGGAAAGCCGGCCTCGGTCAGTAATTCCCTGGCACGCTCTGGGTTGTATTCGTAGCGGAGGTCTTCAGGGATGTCCTCGGCTTGCAGCGCTCCGAAGAAACTTGCCGGCACGATAGCCGGGAGCGGTCCACTCAGAACGCCAAAGACTTCGCTCCACACACTCTGGTCAATTGCATAGGCAATGGCCTGGCGCACCCGAACGTCGTCCAGCGGCTTGACCTTCATGTTGAAGTGCAGGAATTGCAGAGAGCCAGGCTGCAGGGTGATGATCTTGGCGTCAGGCACTGCTGACTGGATCGAGGCCACCCATTCGGGTGTGCGGTCGCCGCCGGTGGTATCAAGTTCGCCAGCAATAAAGGCGATCGTGCCAGCATTATTATCCGGAATGTAGCGCAGATGGAGTTCGTCCATCGGCGGGCGGCCGAGGAAATAATCATCAAAGGCCTTGAGGATCACCCGGTCTTGCGGGCGATATTCTGCAAATTCAAACGCGCCGCTCCCGACCGGGGCAAACCCGAACTTGTCTCCCAGTTCTTCAACGGCCTTCTTGGGAACGATGAACCGTCCAAATCCGGGTGTGAGCGCCTGGCCGTGGAAAAAGGCATTGGCGCCGTGCAGGACGAACTTCACCGTCAGGGGGTCGATGACCTCGATGGACTTGATATCCTTGAAGCTGGCACCGTGAACGCCGCCGAGGGCGGGATCCATCTGTCGTTCATAGGAGAACTTGACGTCCTCCGCCGACACTTCGCCATAGCCCTTGTGCCATTTGACGCCGGGCCGGAGATAGAAGGTCCATTCCGTGCGATCTTCAGAGATTTCCCACCGCTCGGCCAGTTGCGGCTGAAGGTTTTCGAGCGTGAGGTCCAGCGTGCCACGCGGTGGCGCCACCAGAGAATTAAACACCTGCAATGCAACGGTTTCGTCATCGCCGGTCTTGGTGAGCGCGGGATCGAGTGAGCCAATATCGCGCGCACCGAGGCGGACATTGAGCGTTTCCTGCGCGAGCGACAGGCCGGTCATCGCCGTGGTGGTCATGGCGACGGCGGCGGCAGTCGCCAACAATAGTTTTCTTCCCCAGATTCTCATGGTCGTAGTCTCCTCCTCTACGGGCTCATTGAATGACGATGTGATCGACCAGGTTTTTCTTCACGAAATCCCAATCGTATTCGACGCCGAGCCCCGGTCCCTCCGGCACGGCGAAACACCCATCCGCACCCACGGCATCGAGCGTGTCGGAATAGTCCGAGGCGTAGATGGAATTGGCGGCCTGGCCTCTTGATGGGCCGACCATCGCCAGTTCGTAGAAATTGGTGTTGCGGATTGCCGCCATGCAGTGCCGGTGCGCCGGGCCATTGCCATGAAGTTCCACATCGAGACCCATTGCCTCGGCGAAATGCGCGATCTTCATCGTACCGGTGATGCCGATGTCGAGATCAGGGTCGGCCCGTACAAAATCAGTGCCATCGAGCAGGACCAGATTTGCCATGGCCTCGACGCCACGGACGTGCTCGCCCAGCAGGATCGGCGTCCTGATCATTTCGCGCAGGCGGCGATGGGCGTGGCCGGCAAGGCCGCCGTCGCTATAGGGGTCTTCGTACCAGAAGAACCCTGCTTCATCGCAGGCCTTGCCCACCAGCACGGCGTCGCCAAAGGTCTTGAGATGGCACGCGCTGTCATGCATCAGCGCCATGCGGCCGCCGACACGCTTGCCCAGAGCCAGAATGGCGCCGATATCGTTGTCGATGCCCCCATCGGTCCAGCCGTGCATCTTGAACGCCCGGTATCCGAGGTCGTAGCACTCATCGGCAAAATCGGCGAAAGCGCCAGGGCTTGCCAGCCCCCCACCGGGCCCGGCAAACCAGGTCGAGGCATAAGCGGGCAGTCGCCGCGGCTTGCCTCCGAGCATCTGCGTTACAGAGGCGCCGGATCTTTTTCCCGCCAGATCCCAGAGGGCATTGTCGATCTGGCAGGCGCCGATGCGGTCTTCCTTGCGCAGATAGCGGCGCGCGATCTCATAAATCTGCTCGCGGCCGAAGGCGTCCATGCCAAGGATCCACTTGGCGAGGAATTTGGCGTGCAAATAGGTGTCCGATCGACCGCCAATATATTCACCGCGCGACCCGTCGACGGTTTCCACCGCCACCCCCAGACGGGTGCGCGTAGTGCGGACGCCCGGCATATCTATGCCGCCCGGATTGACGTCGAATGCGGCATTGACCACGTCCTGCTTGAACAGGAACAGTTCGACCTTCTTGATCGCTGACCCGCGGCTGCTGTCGTTGAATTGATGCGCCATCGCCGCCCCCTTACTGAATGGTCACATGCTGGGTGGTCATCTTCTCGATGGCCGCCCAGTCATAAGTCACACCAAGTCCGGGACCCTCCGGGACAGGGAAAGTGCCGTCGGCGCTCACGTCGTCGAGGGCGTCGGAATAGCCGCAGGTATAGACCGGCGCGTTGAAATTGCCGCGCGACGGCCCCACCATTGAAAGCTCGTAGAAATTGGTGTTGCGGATCGCCGCCATGCAGTGCCGATGCGCTGGGCCAGGCGCGTGCAGCTCCACGTCGAGCCCCAAGGCCTCGGCGAAATGGGCGATCTTCATCGTGCCGGTAATGCCCATGTCGAAATCGGGATCGGCGCGCACGAAATCGGTGCCATCGGCCAGAACCAGTGTCGCCAGGGATTCCAGCCCTCGGACATGTTCGCCCAGGAGGATCGGCGTCTTGATCAGCTCGCGCAGTCGGCGATGAGCATGGGCCGAGAGCCCGCCATCGCTGTACGGGTCTTCGTACCAGTAGAAACCCGCCTCGTCGCAGGCTCGACCGACCGCCAGGGCATCGGCGAAAGTCTTGAAGCTGCAGGCGCTATCGTGCATCAGCGCCATGCGGCCACCAACGCGTCTGCCCAGGGCGAGAACGGCGCCGATATCCTTCTCGATGCCGCCATCCGACCAGCCGTGCATCTTGAAGGCGCGATACCCCATCGCGTAGCATTCTTCGGCAAAGTCAGCGTAGGCTTCGGGTGTCGCCAGGCCACCGCCATCGCCACCGAACCAGGTGGATGCATAGGCCTTGACCGAACGGCGCGCGCCGCCGAGCAATTGGGCCACCGATACTCCGAGCCGCTGGCCCGCCAGATCCCACAACGCGCAATCGATGACACCAGCGCCCATCCGGTCTTCCTTGCGAAGGTGGCGGCGGATGTCTTCGTAGGCCTGCTCCCTGGCAAAACAATCCTTGCCAATCACGGCCTTAGCGCAGGTGGCGGCCTGGGCGAGAGAATTGGCCTGTCCGCCCACATAGGCGCCAACGGCACCGTCCTTGGTTTCAATGCGGACCGCGAGGCGTGCTCGGCTCCCCTTGGCCCCCGGAAGGTCGATGCCTCCGGGCCCTACCCCATCCATCGGGTAGCTAAAGAGACGCAGATCGATGCGACTGATCTCAGTCGCCTTCGATGCCGCAACGTCGCGTGAGGCCGCCTCCACCATATCCGATATCCTCCCGTGTATCCTATAGGATTATTGTTGGAAGGATATAGAAGCAGTTTTTTCGTGCTGTCAAACTGTAATGAGGGTCGCCGCCTCCAGGCGTTGGGCGGATAGAATTTTCGCCCATTGGCGTGGAGCAGGACTATTCAACCGCCCCACATTTTAGCCTGCGGGGCGGTGGCGGGGGTAACTATCGCAAACCGTTAGCGGGGTTTGCGTTTTCGGGTCAGGGCGACGAAGAACACGCCGCCGACAAGGCCGGTGATGACGCCGATGGGGATGTCCTGAGGCGGAATGATGGTGCGGGCGGCGATGTCGGCGAGGACGAGGAAGATTGCGCCGACAAGGGCCGAGAGTGGAAGCACCCGGCGATAATCGCCACCGACGACCAGCCGCACGATGTGCGGAATCATGAGGCCAACGAAGGAGATGACGCCAGCGAAAGCAACGGCGGCGCCGGTAAGAAGGGCGCAGACGACGAAGACGACCATGCGAAAACGGCGGACCGGAATGCCGAGCGTGGTCGCCGACTCATCGCCCAAAGTCATAGCATTGAGGTGCCTGGCGTTAGCCAGAAGGTAACATCCGCAGCACAGCAATGCTAAAAGCGGGTATGGCAGCTGGGCCCATTGGGAGAGGCCCAATCCACCCAGCATCCAGAAGATGACGGTGTGGGCCGCCCGCGGATCCCCCAAGAATATGCCCAGGCTTCCGAGCGAGGTGACGACGAAAGAAATGGCAACGCCGGTCAACACCAGGCGGCTGGCATCGGTGGCGTCGGAAAAATTGGCAACGAAGACCACGAGGGCCGTGGTGAGGAGCGCCCCGCCGAAGGCGAAGAGCGGCACGGTGGCCAGGCCCAGGAACATGCCGGTGTGCAGCAGGACGATAACGGCACCCAGCGCTGCTCCGGAGGAAATGCCCAGAAGGTGCGGATCGGCCAGTTGATTGCGGGTGATGGCCTGCAGCGCCGCACCGACGAGAGCCAGGCTGGCACCGATGGTCGCGCCGAGGATCACGCGCGGCAGGCGCACTTCCCAGACAATATTGTCCCGGCCACCCGACCAGGTAACCTCGACGCTGCCCGGGAAGAGATGGTTGGCAATAACGCCCCACACCGTCTCGGGCGGAATGGCCACCGAGCCGAGGCTGACCGCGGCCACCATGGTTGCGACCAGCAGGAAAGCCAGCGCCGCCAGGATGAGCGGAAGCTGGTGCAATATGGCATGCCGGGGGCCGGCGACGAGATGGTGATGGGACATGACGAAGCGGGCCGGCCGCCTGGGACCGGCCCTTCTCTCAGTTGGCGTTGAATTCGGCGGCAAGCCGCTTTATGGCCGCGATATTGCGCGGTCCCGGCGTGGCCTCGACATATTCAAGGACAACGAAACGATCGTTGCGGACGGCCGGAATATCCTTGAAGGCGGGATTGTCCTTCATGAAGGCGATCTTCTGATCCGCTGACACTTCGCCATAATTGACGATGACCACGATCTCCGGATTGCGCTCAATGACGGCTTCCCAGCCGATTTCGACCCAGCTCGATTCCACGTCGTCCATGATGTTGACGCCCCCGGCTGCCTCGACCAGGGCGGTGGGCATGGCGTAGCGGCCAGCCGTAAAGGGCTTGTTCTCGCCGGAGTCGTAGATAAAGACGCCAGGCGCCTCGCCATGGGACAGATTGGCGCTGAAATCGGCCAATTCCTGGCGATAGCCCTCGACCAAAGCTTCGGCCTTGTCCTCGACGCCAAAGATCAGGCCGAGATTGAGCAGATCGGCATACATGTCCTCGATAGAGGATTTGGGCCGCTTCATGACGTGGATGCAGCTCTCGGTAAGCTCGTAGACGGCGATGCCGAACGAGGCGAGCGATTGGGGCGTGACTTCGCCGCCAACGCGCATCCCGTAATTCCAGCCGGCGAAGTAGAAGTCGGCGTCGGCGCCGAGCAGCACTTCACGCGTCGGATAGTCGGGGGAGAGTTCCGGCAATTGATCGACATTGGCACGCAGGGTCTCGTCCAGCGTCTTCCATTCGGACACGCCGGTATAGCCGACCATGCGATCGGACAGCCCCAGGGCCAGCATCATCTCGGTGAGATTGACGTCGTTGGAAATGGCCCGCGATGGCGGGGCATCGAAGGTGACCTCGCGATCGCAGCTGGTCACGGTGACGGGATGGGCCGCGACCGATGCCGCAGTGGCGGCGAGCAGAAGCGGTGCAATGAGGGTGGAGGCGCGTTTCATCATGTGTTCTCGTTGTCATCGTCGAGGTGGAAGGAAAATCGGGGGCGGCCGGTCACCGGATGGGTGTCGATAGCCACACCCACCGCGAAGGTCTGGTTGACCGATTGAGGGGTCAGCGCCTCGGTCGGCGCGCCCAATTGCACCTGGCGACCGTGATCGAGCACCAGAACGGTGTCGGCATGGGACGAGGCCAGTGCGAGATCGTGGAGGGAGACGACGACGGTGATACCAAGCCGCGACAAGAGCTCGAGCACTTCGAGCTGATGGCGGATGTCGAGGTGATTGGTCGGTTCGTCGAGGATGAGCAGATCCGGGTCCTGCAACAGGGCGCGGGCAATCATCACCCGCTGTTTTTCGCCGCCCGAAAGCGTCGCGAAATCGCGGGAGGCAAAATCGGAGAGGCCCATCAGCGCCAGCGCGTCGACAACCCGACTGAAATCGGGCCTGGCAAAGCGCCCGAGATGAGGGGTGAGACCGAGTTCGACGATCTCGGCGACGGAGAGACCGAAATCGACCGCCGGCTCCTGCAGCACGGTTGCTATGCGCCGTGCATAATCGCGGGGCGGAATGGACCAGATATCCTCACCATCGAGCCGCACCAAACCGGAGGTGGGGCGGTGATAGCGGTAGAGGCAGCGCAGGAGCGAGGATTTTCCGGCCCCATTGGGCCCGACAATCGCCAGCATCCGTCCGGGGGCGAGCTCGAAAGAGATGTCGGTGACAAGACCGCCATGCCCCTTGGGGCCCCAGCAGAGGCCTTCGACGTGCAAGGCTGCCGGGCGGACAGGCCGGCGAAACTGGCCAAATTGCTCCAGTCGCGCGTTAAAGGCGGCGTGGCTCATCGTCTTGCTCCGCATATGCGGGACGCAATGCGGGCAGAATCAGGTCGAGCTTTTTCAAATAGACTTCAAGCGCCATCATCATTCCCCGCGGCACACCCCGGCCGGGTTGAAAGGAGCGTCGATGGCAGGTCTCCTGGCTCACGGGTCAACGCGCTTCCGACCTTCCCGACCCAAGGGTCAGTGGCTTATTCGGAAGAACTCGCCGTCTACAGTTGCGGGGGCAGCCACGGTATTGCGTCCTGATGGATACGTCGCACCGTGTTCCCTTTTAATCCCCGTTGGCTATTCACCGCGGGGGAACCTACGACAGTTGAGGAACTATTGATCAGCGTGCACTCCGTCAAGCACAAAGGCACGCCGCTGACCGATCAATGGCGTAGCGCAAAGCTCGCCGTCGGATCATTGCACAATGACGTAATGTGAAACGTAGCGATCGTTGATGACGACCGATCTTTCGGGATGCTGCGTCATGGCGAGAAGAACGGGCGGCATGTCTGGCCGGGCATTTTCAAGCACGCTGAGTGCGCGCAGCACGTCGCGCTGGCGCGTCGAGGCATAGCGCGTGAGCAGGATGGCCGCGTCTGCGCACTGCATCAAATAGGCCCCGTCCACCACCTCGGTCAGTGGCGGTGTGTCGATGATGATGACATCGAATGTGTCCCGCGCCGCCGAGACCAAGCTGCGGAAACCCTCAGCAACGATAAGATGTTCGGTCGGCCCCGAACTGGGTTGGGTATTGACGACCGCCGACACGGAGCTGAGCGGATCGGTCTTGATTGCCGATGGAAAACGTTCGGGCGCCAGCTTGCCTGTCAGATAATCGACGAGCCCGGCCACAGGGGCAGCATTCAAATGGATGAACAGGGATGGGCGGCGCAGATCGCCATCGATCAGCAACACTCGCTGGCCGGACAGGCCATAGGTGCGCGCGAGACCGAGGGCGGTGGTTGTCTTGCCCTCCCCGGCCACGGCAGAGCTGACGAGGATGACCCTTCCCCTGCCCCCACCGCGCCCAGGATTTCGGGCCGGAAGACGCAAATCGACACCCAGCCTGAGCCGCCGCATGCTTTCGGCAAAGCTGGAAAGAGGCGTGTTGATGACCGCATCGGCCAAGCTCGATGTGGCCAGCTCGTTGCGGGAACGGGATCGACTTATCGCCGGAATGGACGTTTCCACCTCTTTCCCAGTCAAAAACGCCAACTGCTCCTGGGATACGACGCCGCCAACATAGTTTTCACGGAACATCGCCGCGCCCACGCCGAGGCCGGTACCGAGAAGGGCGGCAAGGGACATAATGAACGGGAGGCCACGTGAGGACGAATGGAGCGGCAGGGTTGCCGCCGCGACGACACGGCTATCGGCCTGCTGAAGGTCGACCTGGAGACGCAATTCCTCGAGGCGGGCGAGCAATTGATCATATTGCCGATGCGACAGATCGCTATAGCGCTGCATTTGCTGGAGGCGCGTCTGGACGTCCTGTGGGAGCGCCTCTTCGTCCAGATTTTTCAACATCTGATCGCGCAATGCCGCAATTTGCGCCTCGAGCGCCAGGAGCTGGACCCGCAACAGCGAAATCTCGTAGCGTACGGCATCCTCACTATGGCTCTTGAGATTGCTCAACTCCTGCTCCAGCGCGAAAGACTGCGCGCCGGCCAACGGGACCAGCGCGGCGCGGGACAGCAATTCATTGCGCTCTCGAACCAGGGCATCGGTGACTTCAGAGCCAAGGGTTTGGGCCAGCCCCGCCAGATCCCACTGCTCGAGTTCCAGCGACGCCCGTGTAATCCTGGCGCGCAGATCGCGGGCGGCATTCACTGATTGCCCATGCACGCTGACCTGATCGGACAATGCTTCATTGCCAGGCAGGGCGGCGAAGAGTGAGAGGTTTTCGTCGAGAAACGCACTGATCGCCTCGCGCCGGGCCACAAGCGCGGCAGACGCGCTGGCAACCTGGGGCGACAAGGTTTCGACCGCGGCAACAAGGGTGGCCGTCTTGGTTTCCTTTTGGAGTTCGATATAGGCCTCAACGATAGTGTTGGCGAGCAGTGCGGCGCCCTCAGGAGTTTCGGCCTTCGCAGTGACGGCGATGATGTAGGTTTCGCCCCGTCTCTGAATGTCGACCGCTTCCTGCAATCGCAGCAGGTGATCTGACTGGCGTTTGTCCTCGCCCGCGCCTTCCGGTTGGCCCCAGCCAATGAAGGCGAGAACCTGATCGGCTATTCCCGGCCGCTCGGTGAAAACCGTGCCGAGGTCGAGCTTGCCGCTTTCGATAACCCTGACGAATGTGGGCGCGGACCGCATGATCTCCACCTCGCTGGCAATTCGGGGGTTGTCCATGGCGATGGTGTTCGTGCGCGGCGCCTCGATCAGAAGCAATTCGTTCTGAACGGGATCGACCCTGATCAGCGCCGTGGCCGAATATTCCGGCGGAGAGGAGAGGCCAACAAACAGGCCGGCCAGCAAGCACATGCACAGTGACAGAGCGATGATGCGCGCTTGTCTTTTGAGCAGTGCTACAAAATAGCGAAGATCAATTTCGTGATCATCCATGAGAACCCCGACACGACGTTCCTCATGCATTTAATATTATGAAATCCAATTGGACAAGAAAAATCAGGCGCAGCAGCTACATGCCTGATTGTCATGATATTTTTCTGCGGCGCGTTACATGGGAGGAACAAAATCCCCATAAACACACCACCCTCATTGCGACTAAGACACAAGTACTGACCCATATTTTCGGTCAGAACGACTGCCGGGACGAAATAAATATAGTCTGAAAGCTCTGGCGGGGGCCCAGAACAAGTGGTTAACTAAGTGTTAATCACATTGGGCCCGGGGCGAGTTATGAGCGCGAGTACACCCTTGGATGCGTCGAGCCACAGGCTCGGCGTCGGTGGATCGGCACTGGGAAGGGCACAGGACACCTCCCAACTCTCGACAGATCCGCGCGCCACTCCTAATCCATCGCGAGCAACGGGGCACACACGCCACCGCACACTTTTTCTCAAGAGGATCGTCGATGTGGCCGGCGCAGTCCTGGGACTGATCGTTTTCAGTCCAGTGCTTGTTCTTGCGGTCCTCTGGATCAGTGCGGTTGACGGCGGCCAGCCAATATTCCGCCAGGAGCGCCTGGGCCTCCACGGAAAATTCTTTGTCATCTACAAATTCAGAACTGTCCGCGCTCAATATAACGACCCCACCGGCCGCACAATATTCGGGCGAGAGGATGCCAGGCTTCTACCGCTGGGCAGTTTCATGAGGGCAAGTCGGCTGGATGAATTGCCGCAGCTGGTCAATATCCTGCGCGGAGACATGTCGCTGGTCGGCCCGCGCCCGCATGTGCCACACATGATTGTCGACGGGCAGGACTATGGCAGCCTGGTTCCGCTCTATGACCGTCGCACCGAGATGGTGCCGGGGTTGACGGGATGGGCGCAGTGCAATGGCCTCAATGGACCGGTCAGGACGCAGCAGGAAGCCGAGGCGCGCCTTGATCACGACCTCGTCTATCTGCAGCGGTTTTCGATCGGGTTCGACCTGAAAATCATGGCGAGGACAGTGTTCCATGTCCTCGCGGCGCTCAGGCAATGGCCCAATTGAGGTCTAGCGGGCGAAGGGCACCTTGGCGGTGAGGACGTCGCCGGAATTGTTAAACTCGACCTCGAAATTGACCACTATGTTGTTGTCGGCCAGCACGATGTTGGACCCGATGCGGACATCGCTGCCGCCACGGTCGCGCTGGTTTTCGCTGAGGTCGAAGCTGATCGACTTGCCGCGATTCTGGCCGATCGCCATGCCGGTAAAGCCCGCATTGGAGCTCATCGCGGCCTCATAGCGGCGGGTGGAATCGTTATAGGCGATCGTGCCGCTGATCGAGAGCGTGGTGTCCACCAGGGTGCAGCGCCCGGTGTAGTTGATGCGCTGCTGATTGCCCTTGGCGACGTTGAGGCGGCACCGGAACGCTTCCGGCTTGTCGCCGCCGACCAGAGCTCCCTCGCCGCGCCACTGGCCGATATAATTGCTGAGCAGCGCCAGTTCGACCTCACCAGCCTGCGCAGGCGCGGTCACTACCTGAGGCGCGAATGCCAGCAGCGTAACCAGAATCATTTTTCTCAAAGCGAACTTCAAAGTCTACCTCCCAAGCCGCACAAACGGGCACATCCCACCCAACAGACTAGTGGCATAGCAGCGATTACACGCAACGATACCCCCGAATTACAAAATAATCGGTGATTATCCAGCCTTGGCGAAGGAAACAGACTTCATAACTTTGTCAGACGTGCCAGCATGGCAGGACTCGACGGCGGCGTTGGGAAAACCACTGTTTTGAAGGGATGGGTGACGTGCGCGAGGCTCGATCGCCACTGATTTTGGCAGACCAAGTCGACTATACCCTGGATGTCGCCGGGCGGCCCCTCAACATATTGCGCAAGGTTTCGCTCGAGGTTGCCCCCTCCGAGGTGGTTGCCATTGTGGGCCCATCGGGCAGCGGCAAGACCTCGCTCCTGATGTTGCTGGCCGGGCTCGAGCAGGCCACCGGCGGACGCATCGAGGTCAACAGGCATGACCTCGGCAAGCTGGGCGAGGACGATCTGGCCCGGTTCCGCCGCAAAACGCTGGGGATCGTGTTCCAGAGCTTTCACCTGATCCCCTCACTGACGGCGCTCGACAATGTGGGGCTTGCCCTCGAAATCGCACGACCTGAGCTGAGCATGGCACAGGTGCGGGAACGCGCGGCCAAGGCGCTTGATGCGGTGGGTCTGGGCGGTCGGCTCGACCATCGTCCGACGGCACTATCGGGTGGTGAGCAGCAGAGAGTGGGTCTCGCGCGGGCCATCGTGGCCGAACCGCCGCTGCTGCTGGCGGACGAACCGACAGGCAATCTGGACCAGAAGACCGGCAAGGCGATTGCCGATCTCATGTTCAGCATCACCAGAGACCTCGGAACGGCACTGGTCATGATTACCCATGATCCGCAGCTGGCCGCCCGCGCCGACCGCATGCTGACCATGAGCCAGGGCGAACTCAGCGAAAACCTGGTGGCCAGTTGATGGGTAATATCTGGCCCAAGCTGCGCATCGGCTTACTCGACATGCGCGGCGATCTCCGCCGCTTCGTGCTGCTGGTGGTGACGCTCGCTGTTGGCACGGCGCTGATTGCGGGTGTCAGCTCTGTCGGCGCCGTCATCGACAAAGCCATCCTGCGCGAGGCTGCGCAATTGATGGGCGGCGATATTGAGCTGTCGCGGGCCGATCGCGCCGCGACCGACGCGGACCGGGTGCTCTTTTCCGGATATGGAACAATAGTCGAGACCGTCGACACCAATCTGCGGGCACAAGCGGGCGAGAATGACGCCTTCGTCGATCTGAGCGTCGTCGGACCGGGCTATCCGCTGCTGGGGCAGGTCAGAAGCCCCCAAATGCCTGCGGGAACCGATATCACGGAATTCCTGGCCGAAACCGAGGATGGACATGGGGCGCTGGTGGCGCCGCTCATGCTCGACCAATTGGGGATCGGTGTCGGCGATATTTTCGAGCTCGGCGGCACTGCCTTTGTGGTGCGCGGTCCCCTCGACGGCATTCCAGACGATCAGGTTCGGGGTTTCCGGCTGGGCCTGCCGGCGCTGATCACGACGGAAGGCTTTGCCACCGTTTCGGATCGGACGTCCCCCCTGCCCGGCCTGGGCACGTGGTTCCGCTACAAGATCCTTCTCGACGGCATGTCGGCCGAGGATGCGAAAGAGAGACTGACCGAAGAGCTGGCCGGTAGCGTCTGGACAATTCGCACGTCCCGCGAGGGGCTTGGCGAGATGGTTCGCTATTACGATCTCTTCATGCGCTTCCTGCTCATTGTCGGGCTGGGCTCGCTGCTGATCGGCGGCGTCAGCGTGTGGAGCGGCATGAACGCCTATGTGGGCGAGCGCTCCGGCGTGATCGCCGTGCTGCGGAGCCTTGGAGCGACGACGGGGCGCGTCTTCACCCATTTCTTCGTGCAGGTCATGGCGCTGAGCGCCGTGGGTGTCGGCATTGGCGTTGCCACGGGCGGGGCTATTGCCCTGGTGATCCTGCCCACCATTGGCGATGCCGTCGGCATCGCCCTTGCGCCGACCCTCGACGCGCGCGCTTTGCTGGTTGCCGCGAGCGCCGGGGTGATCATCGCGCTTTCCTTTGCCTATCTGCCTCTCCTCCAGGCGCAGACCATCCGCCCCGCCGAACTCTTCCGCTCGCAACGCCAGGCCCTGCCCCCGGTGGACTGGCGGGCGGTCCTGCTCTCCTGGCGCGCCCTGCCCCTCGCATTGGCGGCGATCGTCTTCTTCCTGCTGGCCTATGTAATGACCAGCGATGCGGGGCTTGTGGCGCTTTTTGTCTGCGCTGCCGCACTGGCTACCGTTTTGTTCGAGCTGGTTATCCAGCTGATGCAGTTCGTGTTCAAGCGATTGCCCGATATCCCCTTGCAGACCCTGCGCCGATCAATCCGGGCCATTACCGGCTCGAAGAGCGCAACGATGGCGGTGGTCGTCTCCATCGGACTGGCGCTGAGCATGCTCGTCGTCATCATCGTGCTGCAGAACAATCTGCGCCAGGAATATCTGGGCGCCTCCGTCTTCGATGCCCCGACCCTGGTGGCCTCGGATCTTTTCGATGACGAAGTGGCCGATCTCGAAAGCAAGGCGACCGCCGGATCGGGGATGACGAAACTGGTGGTGACGCCCATGTTGCGGGCCACGCTGAGCGCGGTGAACGGCACAGACATCGCCCAAATCCGCACGCAGGGCCCGGAGGCCAGCTTCCTCCTCGGCGGCGAGGTTCCGATCACCTATCGCTCGATCCTGCCCAGCTCCTCGCGGGTGACCGGGGGGCAATGGTGGCCCAGCGATTATACTGGGCCTGGCCTTGTTTCGTTGCACCAGAGCCTCCGGAACGGTCTTGGCGTCAATATCGGCGACACCCTCACTTTCGACGCCTTCGGCGAGAAGTTTGAAGCGACCATCTCCAATTTCCGGGACTATTCCTGGCAGGGTGGAACGGATTTCCTCGCGACGTTCTCGCCGGGCATGCTGGAGGATTATCCCTCCACGCTGTTTGCCGCGGTCACTGCGGCACCGGGGCGCGAAACGGAGGTGGAGCGCCTGCTGGCCACCAGCCTGCCCGATATCCGCTTCATCAAGATCGGCGACACGCTCAAGCAGGTCACTGAGGCCCTGTCGCAATTGACACTGGCGGTGCTGCTGGTCGGCAGCCTGGCGGTGGGCAATGGGCTTCTGGTGCTGATCGGGAGCCTCGCCGCCGGTCGACGGCAACGGCAGGCCGATGCCGTAATCACCAAGGTCCTGGGAGCGACACGCCGGCAATTGCTGGGTGCCGACTTCATCCAGTTCCTCATCCTGTCGCTGGCTGCGGCCCTGCCGGCGCTGGGGCTGGGGCTCGGGCTTGGATGGCTGGCCAGCATGATGCTGCTCAATGTGCAGTTCTCGATCGATGCTTCGGGGCTGGCCGTCGTGCTTGGGGTGGCCGTGTTGATGACGGCCCTTCTTGGCTGCGTCACCATTTTGCGGGCCGTTTCGGTTCGCCCTGCCCGGCTGCTCAGGGATCTCTGAGCCTGGTGCCTCTGATGTGGTGCACGCGCACCACATCACCAGATCGGATGACCCGAAAAACGCGGCAAGGCGGGCTGCTGGAGACTGCCGCCCGTGGTGAGGCTTGAATGCTTCACGCTTCGTGATAGACATGTTCCCCCTATCACCCGAAGCGAAGCCATCGTCCTATGAGCCGCAATTTCCTGGTCGTCGACCCAGAAGAAGACCTCGAAGTGCTCAAGGGCCTGGCGTCTGCCATTCGGGTGAAAATCCTCAAGCTGCTGCATATCGAGGGGCCACTCAACGGCAATGACATTGCCGAAAAGCTCTCCCTGCCCCAGTCGACAGTCTCGACCAACATACAGATCCTCGAGGGCGCGGGCCTGATCCGGACGGAAACGCAGAAGGCGCGCAAGGGCAATCAGAAGATCTGCCATTCGACCTTCGATGAAGTGCTGGTGATGTTCAAGGAAGACATCTCGCCGGTCAATTCCAACGCCATAGAAGTGTCGATGCCTTTGGGGCTCTACACCAGTTGTGAAGTATCGGCGCCGTGTGGGCTGTGCTCGGTGGACGGCATTATCGGGCTGCTGGACGTGCCCAATACTTTCCTCGACCCCGAGCGGATGAAGGCGGGACTGATCTGGTTCACCCAAGGGTATCTGGAATATCAATTCCCGAACAATGCCAAGCTGGCGCAGAACACGATCGAGGTCATGGAGTTTTCCATGGAACTGAGTTCGGAAGTGCCCGGGACTTCGGCGGATTGGCCGAGCGACATTACGCTTTCGGTGAACGGGACGGAAATCGGCACCTGGACCAGCCCAGGCGATTTCGGCGACAAGCGCGGGGTCTATACGCCGAGCTGGTGGAAGCTGAAGGGCAGCCAGTATGGCAAGCTCAAGAGCTGGCGGGTGACCAATGACGGCACCTATGTCGACGGAATGAAGATCTCGCCGGTCTCGCTTGTCGACCTGGACCTTGCGAACCATCATTCGATCCGGCTGCGCATTGCGGTGAAGCCGGATGCCAAACACCCCGGCGGCATCAATATTTTCGGGCGCGGCTTTGGTAATTACGACCAGGAAATCGTGCTGCGCCTGCAGACCGCCCGCTGAATTTTTTTCGCGACCGGCGCGGCGGCGGAGCTGCCGTCGGGCTTTGACTGATGATCTCAAGCCATCGGGGCTCGCGGGCTGGCCCTCGGGTCGAGCCCGAGGGAAGCTGGGGGGCGATTGAGGGACGGAGGCAAACCTTGGTCCCCGTTGTGACTTCGCACCCTTTCCCAGCCAGAGCTGAGACGATGACGTCTTGACGGGTTTCATGGCCCGGTGACCGCGACCACTCGACCCCTTCTGTCAAAAATCATACAAAAGGGGCGTAGGCGGCTTGCAAGGGGGACGCTTTCCCATATACAACCGATTTACTGATACAAATCAGAATATCGGAATGCATGGGAGGGCCCGGTGAAGGCGTCTGTTATCGCAAATAAGGATTTTACGATCTCGCAAATCGATGATCGTGTCTACGGGGCTTTTCTCGAGCATCTGGGCCGCGCCATCTATGAGGGCATCTACGAGCCGGACCATCCGACCGCAGACGCCGATGGCATGCGCGGCGACGTGGCCAAGCTGGTCAAGGACCTCAATGTACCGGTGGTTCGCTACCCCGGGGGTAACTTCGTGTCTGCCTATAACTGGGAAGACGGCATCGGCCCGCGTGAGGAGCGCCCGACCCGTCTGGACCTGGCCTGGCACACGTCGGAAAGCAATGCCGTCGGCATCCACGAATTCGCTGACTGGTGCACCACCGTCGGCACCGAGATGATGCTGGCCGTCAACCTCGGCTCGCGCGGCGTCGATGATGCGCGCAATTTCCTTGAATATGTGAACCATCCGGGCGGCTCCTACTGGAGCGATCTGCGCATCAAGAACGGCCGCAAGGAGCCGTGGAACGTCAAGATGTGGTGCCTCGGCAACGAGATGGACGGCCCCTGGCAGGTCGGCCATAAGGACGCGGACGAATATGGCAAGCTGGCCGCCAACACCGCCCGCGCCATGCGCATGTTCGACAAGAACCTCGAGCTGATCGTCTGTGGCTCGTCGCATTCGGAAATGCCGAGCTTCCCCGACTGGGAGCGCATCGTGCTGGAGCACACATATGATCACGTCGATCATATTAGCCTGCACATGTATTTCGCCAATCGCGACAATGACACGCCGAACTATCTGGGCCTGAGCCACAAGCTCGATCGCTATATCGAGACCGTTGCGTCGACCATCAAGCAGGTCAAGCACAAGAAGCGCTCAAAGAAGGACGTCTATATCTCCTTCGACGAATGGAACGTCTGGTACCATTCCAACAAGAAGGATCGCGAGATCCTGGACGGTGGCAGCGGCTGGCCGCATGCGCCGGGTCTGCTTGAGGACATCTACAATTTCGAAGACGTGCTGATGGTGGGGCTGATCCTCAACACCTTCATCCGCCGCTCGGATGTGGTGAAGATCGCCTGTATCGCCCAGCTGGTGAACGTGATCGCGCCGATCATGACCGAAAAGGGCGGCCCCGCCTGGGCCCAGACAATCTATTATCCGTACTATTTCGCGTCGGTCTACGGCCGCGGCACGGCGCTGCAGCTGGTGACCAATTCGCCGGGTTATGAGACGACGCACGCCAAGGACACGCCATTTGTCGACGTGTCGGGTGTGCACAATGAAGACGAGGGCACGCTGACCTTCTTCCTCGTCAACCGGCACACGACGGACAGCCTCGAGACGGAAGTAAGCCTGCAGGGCTTTGGGCAGGGGTCGATCATCGACCACCAGATCATGACCCATCCCGATCTCAAGGCCACCAACACGGCCGGCAAGCAGGATGAGGTCAAGCCGCGCAAGGGTGACGGCGCCAAGATCGACGGCGATAAACTCAGCGTGACCCTGCCGCCCTATTCGTACCAGATGGTGCGGGTGAAGGTTTAAACTGCGCCCTCGGATACCCCCACCTAACCTCCCCCTGACAGGGGGAGGGACTGGTTCGGGGCTCCCCCTGATAGGGGGAGGGACTGGTTCGGTGGCTCACTGGAGGGTGTGCGCACTCGTTAGCATGTGGGCCGAGTTGGTTAGCAGACTGTTAGCATTGAGATCGCGTAACTGCGAAAATGGGGGCGCGTCGGCAATTGCGTGCCCCTGTGCATTCTGTATCATGCTTTCCGATTTACATCACGATGTGCATTGACAACAGATGCGGCCCCGCTAAGTATTACTTATGGGCGCTGTAAAGCGTCGAGGAGCGGAGTGCGGGAGGCGCTTCGCATAGGGAGGACTATATTTATGGATAGACGCAGCTTTCTAATAGGATCGACGGCCGTCGGCGCCATCCTTGCCGCAGGCAATGGCATGGTCTTTGCCCAGGACGCGGGATCGGCGCCCGACCTGGCCCAGTTCCCGCGCAACGAGACCCTGATCATCCATAACCCTGAAGGGGTTATCCGTAATCCTGCCTGGTTCAACAACTGGGTCATCGGCTCGGGCGCAGGCCTGTCCAACGGCCTGCACCAGCTGACCACCGACACGTTCTGGTTCATCGACCCCGATGCCGGTATCCCGGGCGCCAGCGAAAATGCCATCTACAATTCGCTGGCCGACGAGCTCTGGCAGTATAATGAAGACTTCACGGAAATGACCGTGAAGCTCAAGAAGGGCATCTACTGGAGCGACGGCAACGAATTTACCGCCGACGACGTGGTGTTCACGGTCGAAAAGCACAAGGCAACGCCGGGTCTCGCCCAGAACGGCGCCTATAATGCCCAGGTCGAGACCGTCGAAGCGGTCGACCCCTATACCGTCCACTTCACGCTCAAGGGTCCGAACTCGCGCTTCCACACGCTGTTCTCGATCCGCTGGGGCGGCGCCTGGATCATGTCGAAGGCCCATTTCGAGGGCGTGGACGACATTCTCGCGTTCAACAACGATCCCCCGGTGAGCCTGGGGCCCTATACGCTGCACTCATATGATCCGAACGGCACCTGGTTCATCTGGCAGCGCCGCGAAGACTGGCAGCGCACGGCAATGGGCATGATCGGCGAGCCCAAGCCCAAATTCATCATCTACCGCAACAATATCTCGCCCGACGCGCGCCTCATCGAAATGCGCAACGGCAATCTGGACATGGTGCACGATCTGTCGCCCGAGGCGACCTTCTCGATCGTCCAGCAGGATCCGCAGGTTCAGGGCTGGTTCCCGGGCTTCCCCTATGCCCATCCCGATCCGACGCTGGTCATGGCGATCTTCAACCTCAAGAAGGATCTGTTCACCGACAAGCGCGTCCGCTGGGCCCTGGCCCTCATGCTCGACGCACGGGCCATGTCGATGGCGTCCTATCGCGGTGCGGCAACGCTCTCGGCCATCTCCGTGCCGCCGACCGGCACCCATCCGCGCGACTATCACGGGCCGCTGCAGGACTTCCTCATCAATTACGAGGTCGACACCGGCAGCCGCAAGATCAAGCCATACGACCCCAATGTGGGCATGCAGATCGCCGACATGGTGCGCGGGCAGTTCCCGGATGCGCCGACCGACGAAACCGCAGTGCGCAACGCCTTCGGCTATGGCTGGTGGAAACAGGACGCCCAGGCAGCAGAAGAACTGCTCACCTCGGCCGGTTTCACCAAGAACGGCAATCAGTGGATGATGCCGGACGGCCAGCCGTTCCGCTTCAGCGTGATGGTGCCGACCGATGGCGTGGTCAACCGTCTCGGCTCGATCATCGCCCAGCAATGGGCGCAGAACGGTATCGGCGCGGAACTGGAAGCGGCATCGGACACATGGGATCGCCAGCGCGTCGGCAATTACGACGTCAACATCTCCTGGGCCGTGGAATCCTGGGGCGGTCACCCCGACCTCAGCTTCTTCCTCGACAGCTACCACTCCGAGTACATCCGGCCGCTGGGCGAAAGCCAGCCGGATCGCAACTGGATGCGCTGGGAAGATCCGCGGCTTGACGCGATCATCGAGAAGGTTCGCGCCAGCGACTTCAACGATCCCGTCGGCATCGAGTACGGCCACGAGTTCGTCAAGCTTCACCTCGAAGAAATGCCGAACATCCCGATCATGGCCTACAACGTGTTCTCGGTGCAATCGAACCGCTACTGGACCGGTTGGCCGAATGCGGACAACCCCTATGCGAACCCGGTGACGAACTGGTCGAACGGCCGGTACATCTTCACCCAGATCACGCCAGTCGCGAGCTGATCCTTCCTCCCCTGGTGGTCCGGCCTTCGGGTCGGGCCGCTGGGAGATGGCGTCCATCCAAGCCTGCTCCCGCCCAGCCGCGTGCGGAGCCCACGCTCCTTCAGGGGGATGCAGGCACAGTCAAGGTCGGGGCCTCGCACCCCCATCGGATCCCTGACTGGCCGGTTCATGCTCTCGCCGGACCGTCAACGAGAGTGACACGCGCAAGGAGCTCTGATGCAGGGTTATCTGTGGTTCGTGAGCAAGCGCCTGCTGCAATTGCTTGCCGTTATCTTCTGCGGAATATCCGCGACATTCCTCGTCACCCATTTGTCGCCGATCGACCCGGTGGAGCAAGTGCTCGGCCGGCTATCGGGCCGCTCCAATCTGCCACCGGCGGCTATCGAGGCGACACGCGTCGCGCTGACCGAGATGTATGGCACCAACGAACCCATCCTACAGCAATATATCAATTTCTGGCTGCGCCTCGTGCGCGGCGATCTCGGGCCGTCGCTGCTGGCCTTCCCTACCCCGGCCATGGAACTGGTTGGCCGGGCCATGCCCTGGACGCTGGGCCTGCTGGTGACGTCGACGCTGATCACCTTCGTCGTCGGCAATCTGCTCGGGGCACTGGCGGGCTATAATCCCGACAACAAGTTCTTCAAGGCGTTCGGGCTGATTTCCATGGGCATCCAGCCCATCCCCTATTACGTCGTCGCTTTCATCCTGCTCATCATCTTCGGCTATTTCCTGCCCATCCTGCCGATCAATGGCGGCTTTGCCATGGATGTGCGGCCCGGCTTCACCTGGCCCTTCATCAGCTCGGTGTTGCAGCACTCGATCCTGCCGGCGACCTCGCTGGTGCTGGTCGGGTTCGGCGGCTGGTTCCTCGGCATGCGGGCGCTGGTGAGCAATGTGGTCAATGACGACTATGTCACTTATGCCGAACTGGCCGGGGTCAAGCGCGACACCATCGTCGGTGGCTATGTGATCCGCAATGCCATGGTGCCACAACTGACGGCGCTGGCCATGGCGCTGGGCGGGGTATTTTCCGGCACGATCATCACCGAGCAGGTGTTCAACTATCCCGGCATCGGCTCGCTTCTCGTCGATGCGGTGAACTGGGGCGATTATTCGCTCGTCCTGGCGGTGTCGACCGTCTCCATCACGGCGGTTGCGGGCGCGATTTTCATCGTCGACCTCCTCCATCCGCTGCTCGATCCTCGTGTGCGTGCGGAGTAGGCCATGTTTTCCGTCTTTCGCGACCTCATCCGCTATAATCTCGAATTCGCCGTCGGCATGGTGCTGGTCACATTCGTCGTGGTGTTTGCAGCGCTCAGCTTCGTTTCGCCGGTCGATCCGACGCTGATCTACATGGCCGTTCCGGACCAGCCGCCGTCGGCGCAATATTGGTTCGGCACCAATTCGCGCGGCCAGGATCTGTTCTGGCAACTTTCCGCGGCGTTCCGGAACAGCCTGATCTTCGGCATTACCGTGGCGGTGCTGAGCCGCATCATCTCGATCGCGGTGGGCCTCGCCTCAGGCTATATCGGGGGCTGGGTCGACCGGGTGCTGATGTTCATCAACGACATCTTCGTCGCCGTGCCGATCTTCCCGATCCTAGTGCTGTTCTATTTCGTGCTGCGCAACAATATGGACAGTTTTACCCTGGCGCTGATCATGGCGTGTTTCGGGTGGCCGTTCGACGCGCGCCTCATCCGCTCGGTGGCGGTGGGGCTCAAGCATCGCGAATTTACCCGGCATGCGGTGTTCTCGGGCATGTCGACGCGAAAAGTGCTGCTCGAAGAGCACCTGCCCTATGTGATGCCGATCGTGTTCGCGACCTTCATGAACAACATGTTGTGGTCGATCGGGCTCGAGGTGACGCTGGCCGTGCTCGGCTTCACCAACCTCAACAACCCCACCATCGGCACGGTGCTGTACTGGGCCAATTCGCACTCCGCCATGGTGGTGGGCGTGTGGTGGTGGATCTTCATCCCGGTGGTGCTGATCGTGATGACCTTCCTGGGGCTGTTCCTGCTGGCGGTCTCCATGAACGAATATATCGACCCGCGCAGCCGCCTGCGGAGGATGGGGGCATGATGATGCGGTCCACCTCTCTTGCCTCTCGAACCCCCACCCCAACCCTCCCCGCAAGGGGGAGGGAGTCACTCACTGCCCGTGGAGGGATCAGCGCATGACCCACGACACCAAGAATGACCTGCTGACCGTCGAGGGGCTCAAGGCCTATTACCAGATGAGCTATTTCGGCGTGAACCGCGAAGTGCGGGCCGTCGACGACATCACCATGACCATCAAGCGCAACGAGGTCTATGGCATTGCCGGGGAAAGCTCCTCGGGCAAGACCAGCTTCATCAAGGTGCTGGCGGCCGCCATGCGGCCACCGCTGCGCATCGTCGACGGATCGGTGAAATATCAGTTCAAGGACCGCAAGGTCGACATCGCCAAGGCCAGCGAAAAAGAGATCGAGGCCATTCGCTGGAGCCATCTCTCCTACATCATGCAGGGGTCGATGAGCGTGCTCAATCCGGTGCGGCGCATCGGCAAGACGTTCCATGACTTTGCGGCCAAGCCGCTGGGGCTGTCAGGCAAGGCGTTCGAGGACCGGGTGATCGCGCATCTGGCGCGGCTCAAGCTGCCGCCTGAGGTCTTGCGAGCCTATCCGCACGAGCTATCGGGCGGCATGCGGCAGCGCGTGACCATCGGGCTGGCGACGGTGTGCCACCCCGAATTCATCATTGCCGACGAGCCGACGACGGCGCTCGACGTGGTGGTGCAGAAGGAGGTGCTCAACCTCATTCGCGACATTCAGAAGGAGATGGGCGCCTCGGTGATCTTCGTTACCCACGACATGAGCGTGCATGCCAATGTCGCCGATCGCGTGGGCATCATCTATGCCGGGCGGCTGGTGGAGGAAGGGCCGACGCGCGAGATGTTCTTTGCGCCAAAGCATCCCTATACCGCCCATCTCGTGGCGAGCCTGCCGCGCATTGGTGATACCACCCAGCGCCCTGCCCTCGAAGGACGGCCGCCGAACCTTTCCGATCCGCCGGCCGGGTGCCGGTTCCATCCGCGCTGCCCGCTGGCCGTGGACAAGTGCAAGAAGGACGTGCCGCCCATGGAAACAGTGGGGCCGGAGCATCGCACCGCCTGCTGGCGCTGGCGCGATGTGGAGCCGCTGGTCAAGGCGGCGGCACCGCATGGAGTGATGGCATGACGACACTTCTCGATGTGCGCGGGGTTTCCAAGAATTTCACCATGGGCGGGCTGTTCGGCCGCAAGATCGTGCCCGCGGTGCAGGATGCGAGCTTTTCGCTGTCCGCGGAAAAGCCCGAGATTTTCACCATTATCGGCGAGAGTGGCTCAGGCAAGACGACGCTTGCCCGGATGATCCTGGGGCTCGAAGATGTGAGCGATGGGGAAATCCTCTTCCGCGGCGAGAAGGTGGATCGGCACGCCGGCAAGGACAAGCGGCTCGACTTCATGAGCCATGTGCAGCCGGTGTTTCAGAACCCGTTTGAGGCATTCAATCCGCTGAAGAAGATCGAGCGCTATCTCGAGAGCACGGCGCGGCAGTTCTTGAAAACGACCGACAAGGCGGCGATCGACCGGGCGATGGATGAGGCGCTGCAGAAGGTGGGGCTGAGCCTTGTCGAGGTGCGCGGACGCTTTCCGCATGAGATGAGCGGCGGGCAATTGCAGCGCGCGGCCATTGCGCGGGCGCTGATCCCCAATCCACCGCTGCTGATCGCGGACGAGCCGGTGTCGATGGTGGACGCCTCGCTGCGCATGAGCATCGTCAATCTGCTGAAAAGCCTGCGGGATGATCTCAAAGTCTCGGTGATCTACATCACGCACGATCTGGCGACGGCCTATTATATCTCCAACCGGCTCATCATCATGCAGCGGGGGCGGATCGTGGAAATGGGCGATGCGCGGACCGTGCTAGACAATCCCGAGCACCCGTATTCGCGGCTGCTGAAGGCGTCGGTGCTGTCGACCGACGATGCCGGAGACGGCAAGCTTATTACGGACCCGGAAATGGTGCGGCTGGCGACCGAGCTGGTGGCGCGGCCGGGGAAATTGGTGACGCGGGCGGATGGGCGCGCGGTGCGGG
Source organism: Devosia sp. FJ2-5-3 (assembly GCF_029201545.1). NCBI lineage: Bacteria > Pseudomonadati > Pseudomonadota > Alphaproteobacteria > Hyphomicrobiales > Devosiaceae > Devosia > Devosia sp. FJ2-5-3. Next base: position 3,125,965 of record NZ_CP104007.1, read on the forward strand.
TTTACGAGGCGGCTTGAGGGGAGAAGACACCCACCTAACCTCCCCCTGGTAGGGGGAGGGACGGATCGGGGTTGGGGTCAGGACGGGGATTTTGCCTAACGAGAACCCCCTCCCCATCCCTCCCCTCAAGGGGAGGGTGCAGATCGAGAGCGGGACGAGGCTGGTGGTTTTGTCGACAGAACCCCCTCCTAGCCTCCCCCTGGTCAGGGGGAGGTTGGGTGGGGGTCGACAATGAGGGACCAAAAATATGAGTGCGCCGGTATATCGGGATCCGATTGAGGATGGGGCGGCGGATCCGACGGTGATCCGGCGGGAAGGCACCAATGAGTGGTGGATGTTTTATACCAATCGCCGGGCCAATGCCGGGGGCGAGGGGTTTTCGTGGATCCATGGCTCGCCGATCGGGGTCGCGGTTTCGAGTGATGACGGGGCGAGCTGGACCTACAAGGGCACGGTGAAGGGGCTCGATGCGCCGGGGAATGACGGGCTCAATACGCATTGGGCGCCGGAGGTGATTTTCGCCGAGGGGCGCTATCACATGTTCCTCAGCTATATCAAAGGGGTGCCGACGCATTGGAAAGTGCCGCGCACCATCACCCATTTCGTCAGCGACGATCTCGAAAACTGGGAGCGGGTGGGACCGCTGAAATTGTCGAGCAGCAATTGCATCGATGCCTGTGTGTTCCGTTCGCCGGAGGGGATCTGGCGGATGTGGTACAAGGATGAAGGCCAGGGCTCGAGCACCTGGAGCGCCACCAGCCCGGACATGATGACGTGGACGCTGGAAGGCGAAGTGCTGCCGGGATCGCCTGAGGCGCCGCCGCATGAAGGGCCGAACGTCTTCGAAATGGGCGGCTTCTATTGGCTGATCACGGACGAATGGCGGGGCCAGGCGGTCTACCGGTCGGATGACACGCTCAAATGGACACGACAGGGGACTATCGCCGGGGAGCCCGGAGAGGACCCGCTGGACCAGAAGTTTGCGCGGCATGCCGATGTGGTGGTCACCGGCGAGAGCGCGGTGATGTATTACTTCACCCATGCCGAATGGGACGAGACCAAGAACCCATCGGCCGGGCCGCCGGATGCGCGCTCGCGTGCCACCGCGGTGCATCAGGCAAGGCTATGGGTCGAAGACGGCGTGCTCAAATGCGACCGGAATATCCCCTTGGGGCAGCCGGTTCTGGCGGGCGGCTAAGTCTTAGTCGGTGTCCAGCCGGGATTGCGCTCGCGCTTGAGCGGGCCCATCAGGGTGATGTCGTCGCCGCGGCGCATGGCGATGTTCATGCGGAAGGAATTGCCGATGCGCTCCGAGCGCTCGATGAAGAGCGCGGCAATATCGGGCGGGCAGAGTTCTTCCACCGTTTCGCGAAAGAGGCGCAGCCAGCGCATGAAATGGGCGTCGTCGAGCTCGGGTATGGCCATGTGCTTGGGCATGGGGCGGCCATTATAGGTGCCGGTGCCGAGCAGCATGGAATTCCAGAATTCGGTGATGGTGTCGAGATGGGCCGGCCAGTGCGCTTCGGGAATGACGCGGTTGAACACGGGGCCGATCAGGGGATCGCGGCGGGCGCGGCCATAGAATTCATCGACGACGGCGCGGACCATGGGCTGGTCGAGGCCTTCAGGTGTTTCCCAGCCGATGCGGGTGAGGCGCGTGCCCAATGGGGGACGGTCGGGGACGCTCATGATGCTGGCTCTTCGGTAATGGTGTAGGTGCAGCGGCGCCCACCGCTGACGATGTGCTCGCTGCGCTCCACCGTGGCGCCGGGCCCGATGACGGCGCGGAAAACTTCGAGTTCGGCCCGGCAGAAGCCCTGGCAGGCCGTGGCGGCGGCGCAGATGGGGCAGTGATTTTCGATCAGTAGCAGTGTGCCATCGGGCTGTTCGGACCACTCGGCCATATAGCCTTCGCGGCTGCGCAGATCGGCCAGGGCGGCGACACGGTCCTTGAGATCGGTGGCATTGGCCACCGCCCCTTCATAGGCCTGGCGGGTTTCGGCCTCGCGGGTGGCAATGATGGTATCGAGGGCGCCCTCCCCCAATTGGCTGCGCACGATATCGAGCAATTGCACGGTGAGCGCCGCATGAGTGTCCGGGAAGCGGGCCTGGGCCGCGGCGGTCAAACTCCATTGCTGGGTTGGACGACCGACCCCGGCCGAGAGGCTGCGCGCTTCGACGAGGCCTTCTTCGGCCAGGCGCAGCAATTGCTGGCGGGCAGCTTCGCCGGTCGTGCCCAGATGCTGGCCCAACGCGGCGGCCGACAGGGTGCCATGCATCTTGAGACGCATGAGGATGCGCTCCGCCGGGTTGCGGGGCGACCAGGACTGGGACTGTGCCGAATGGTTTTCCAAGTTGGACCTTGACTTAATGAGGCGAAGGGTTTTCAAAGTCGTTGCTTGGAAATTAGACCGGACTGCGCCGAATGGCAAGCCGGAGCGCCGCGAAAGGAAGTTTGAGATGAGCTTTACGCTACCCGCCCTACCCTATTCCGTTTCTGCTCTGGCCGATGCCGGCATGAGCCAGGAGACGCTCGAGCTGCACCATGGCAAGCATCACCAAGCCTATGTGACGGCGCTCAACGGATTCGTGGAAAAATATCCCGAGCTCGCGGGCAAGTCGCTCGAAGAAATCGTGCTGTTCGCCAAGGATAAGGCCGACATGGCCCCGGTGTTCAACAATGCCGGCCAGCACTGGAACCACATCCATTTCTGGAACGCGCTGTCGCCCAATGGCGGCAAGCTGCCGGGCAAGCTCGAAGCCAAGATCGTGGAAGATTTCGGTTCGGTGGACGCCTTCAAGGAGAGCTTCAAGACCGCCGCCACCACCCAGTTCGGATCGGGTTGGGCCTGGCTGGTGCTGGGCACCGATGGCAAGCTCAAGACCACCAAGACCGCCAATGGCTCGAACCCGCTGGCAACAGGCGAAGGCAAGGCGCTGCTGGGTCTCGACGTGTGGGAGCACAGCTATTACGTCGATTTCCGCAATCGTCGGCCGGACTATGTGAGCAATTTCCTCGACAAGCTGGCGAACTATGAGTTTGCCGAAGCCAATCTGGCTTAACCATTCGTGCGGCAGGTCTGGCGCCTGCCGCTTGCGCCCGGCCTTTCGGGGCCGGGCCACCCCCCGATGATTGCATTTGGCCGCGCTTCCAGGCGATGCTGGGTGATTGAATTTGACCATGCATGTCCCGACATGACGGGAGTGGGGTCGTGAGTATGACAATGGCTGATTTCGACCTTCCCGACACCATGGCCCTGCGCCCCAGCCGGCGCCCGCCCGTGGGCAGGAGCGAGTTCCGCGCCGTGATGGCCGGAATGGCCTCGACGGTCTGCGTGGTTGCCGCAAGACGCGGCGACGAGATGGTTGGCCGCACGGTGACCTCGGTATTGTCGCTATCGGCGACGCCGCCGGCTCTTCTGGTGTCCATAGACATCGTCAGCCGTCTTGCCGATCTGATCGCCAAGACCGGTGGCTTTTCACTGGCCATGCTGGCGAGCGGACAGACCGAGATTGCCGACGCCTTTGCGGGCAAGATCGAGCCGGAGCACCGATTTGGCCTCGGCCGGTGGGGCAAATGGCCATCGGGACACCCCAAATTGGTGGGCGCGGTGACGACGCTCGATTGCGATGTCATCGGTTCGATGGAAACGGGGACGCATGTGCTGTTCGCCGGCGCCATTGTCGAGGCGGAGACCAGCACGGAGCGGATGCCGCTGGTGTGGCAGAGGCACGGATATCATGGGCTCAGCGCCCGGGACGGCGAATAAAGCACTGGCGGGTCGACGGAAACGGCCAGACCTGCCAGAGTAATGCCGCAATGACGGTCACACTGGTAATCTGCAACCGCACGCTCGGGGTTTCGTTTCCAGAGTGACCAGGAGGCGAAGGTGCCGCGCTTTTTCTTTCATTATCGTACCGATGACGGGCTGATCCGCGACGAGGCAGGCAGCGAGCATGCTGATCTCGAAGCCGCCGAGCATAATGCCGCCGAAATCGGCAAGGCGATCATGGACAAACTCGCGGGCGAAGGCGGGGAAACCGGCATGCCGCGCAGCATCGAGATCACCGATGCCGAGGGCCATGACTTGCTCTATGTCGTGTTCTGGGTAGGCCCCAGGATCGGCTCCGTGCCCGGCACGCCCATTACACCCGCCAGCGTCCATTAAGCCAAAGATAGAGCGCTGGCGCACACACCCCTCGTGGGCGATATGCGGCGGGCGGATTGGCAATGGACAGGCGCGTTCGGGCTTCTAGTAAAAAGCACCGGCATGGGTGGTGACCACGAAGCCCAGAATGAGGGCGGCGGCCAGAGCCGCATAGGAAACCATCAGTGAGATCTTCGGCATCGGGAACCCCGGAGATTGATCTGCTGAAAGACTACCAGATCAATCGAGTTTAACAAGAGGTAAACGAACAGCCGGGTCGGGGCGGCGGGAAACGGTTTGCCCAATTGCGACGATATTGTGAAATTGCGTGCTCCTTTAGTCTAAGCCAGGCGGCCCGCACAGAAAGGAAGACAGGCCGGTTTTGCCTGTTAAGGTGAGGGGCGAGTCTAAGGGGTCGGGTATGGCGGACAAATACATGCAGGGATTTATCGAGAAGGCGAACATGTTTGCCGGACAGGATGAGAGCCTAGCGCTTTTCCTGGACGCGGCGCTTCGCGCCACCGATCCCGATGATCTTGCCCGTCAGGACGGCGCGCGTTTTCTCGCGGTGCTGCAGCAGAGCCATGCCCGCCTGATCAGCGGGGGTTCGGACGAGACGCGCATTTATGCAACGCCGCCGGAAACACCCGGGGCGCCGCTGGTTCTGGACGTGATTTCCCCGGACATGCCGTTCATCGTCGACAGCGTTCTGGCGGCATTGCGCGCCATGGGTGGCGTGATCCGGCTGATGGCGCACCCGGTGGTGCATCTGGGTCCGGAGGGCCTGGTCGACAATGGCGGCGCGCCGCTCAGCGTGCTGCATATTCACAGCGACCCCATTGCCGATATCGAGGCGCTGCGCGCCGAAATCGCCACGACGCTGCGCGATGTGGCCCGCGCGGTGGGCGACTGGCGGCCCATGCTCGAGACGGTGCGCAGCGCGATGAGCGGGCTTGAGGGCCTGCGCCCTGCCCTGCGCGACGAGCCGATGCGGTTTCTCGAATGGCTGACCGAGCACAATTTTACCTTCCTGGGCACGTGCGAATATCGCCTCGACGGCGAGAGCCTCGTGCCGCTGCCCGAGAGCGGGCTGGGCGTCTTGCGCGACCCGGGAATGAAGGTGCTGCGGCTTGGCAGCGACTATGTCGACAGTACGCCCGAACTGGTGGCCTTCCTCAAGACGGCAGAGCCGCTGCTGGTGACCAAGGCCAATGTGCGCAGCCGGGTGCATCGGCGGGTGCACATGGATTATCTCGGCATCAAGCGCTATGGCGACGATGGCAAGGTTATCGGGGAGCTGCGCGTGGTCGGGCTGTTTACGGCCCAGGCGCTGGCGACGCCGCATACCGACGTGCCGCTGATCCGGCGCAAGATTGCCGAAGTGATGCGCAAATCGGGCCTCGACCCGCGCGGCCATGCGGGGCGGACGCTGCTCAGCGCGCTCGACAGCTATCCGCGGGATGAGCTTTTCCAGATCGAGGTCGAGCAGCTGGCCGAATTTGCCGAGGCCATTGCGGCGCTCTATGACCGGCCGAAAGTGCGGGTTCTGCCGCGCATCGACCGGTTCGACAATTTCGTCTCGGTGCTCGTCTTCGTGCCGCGCGATCGCTACGACAGCGCCGTGCGCTCGCGCATCACGCGCAGCCTTGCGCAGATCTACGAGGGGCGGGTTTCGGCCTATTATCCCAATTTCCCGGAAGGCGAACTGGTCCGGCTGCATGTGATCATCGGGCGCATTCACGGCAAGACGCCGAACCCGTCGCGGGCAGAGCTGGAGGCGCGGATCGAGGCGCTGACGCGCGATTTCTCCGATCTCCTTGTGGCGGAGGCGCCCGACCCAGGTGCGATCAGCGATTATCGCTCGGCCTTCTCGGCGGCCTACCAGTCGCGGAAAAGCGTGGGCGAGGCACTGGAGGATATTTCGGTTTTCCGTGCGCTGCAGGAGCGCGGCGGCATCGCCATCCAGTTGCGGGCCCGGAATGGCGCCGAGGGCGCGCTGGGGATCAAATTCTACAAGCAGGCCGGGGCCATTCCGCTCAGCGAGCGCGTGCCCATGCTTGAACATTTCGGCTTCCGGGTGATCGACGAGCGCACCTATACGCTGGTGCCGCGCGACGGGGTGGAGCGGTATCTGCACGACATGGTGATGGAAACGGCCAATGGCGCAGTGCTCGATGTGGACGCGCGGGCGGACGCCATCGAGAGCGGGCTGATGGCGGTATGGACCGGGGCGGCGGAGAGCGATCAGCTGAACAGCCTCGTGACCCTGGCAGGGTTGGGCTGGACCGACGCGGCGCTGCTGCGGGCGTTGTCGCGTTACCTGCGGCAGGTGGGGACCTCCTATTCGCAGCGCTATATCGCCCAGGTGATGGTCAACCAGGCGGCTTCGGCGCGGGCGCTGGTGGCGCTGTTCAACGCGCTGCATGATCCGGCTGTCAGAGACCGGGAGGCCGCGGCCGAAGCAGCGCGGTCGGAGATTGCGGCCCAGCTCGAGACGATTTCCTCGCTCGACGAAGACACGATCATCCGGCGGTTCCAGAACCTGATCGAGGCAGTGCTGCGCACCAATGCGTTCCAGCGGGACGCAGAAGGCAACCGCCGGCCGGCGCTGGCGCTCAAATTCGACAGCTCAAAAATCGAGGGGATGGCGGCGCCCCGGCCCTATCGGGAGATTTCGGTCTATTCGCCGCGGGTCGAAGGCGTGCATTTGCGCTTTGGCGCCATTGCGCGCGGCGGATTGCGCTGGTCGGACCGGCCGGAGGATTTCCGCACCGAGGTGCTGGGGCTGGTGAAGGCGCAGCAGGTGAAGAATGCCGTCATTGTTCCGGTGGGCGCCAAGGGTGGGTTCGTGCCCAAGCGGCTGGTGCCGGGGATGAGCCGCGAGGCCTATATGGCCGAGGGGACGGAAAGCTATCGCATCTTCATCGGCTCGCTGCTGGATGTGACCGACAATCTCATCGACGGTCATCTCGTGCCGCCGGATCAAATCGTGCGGCGGGATGGGGACGATCCCTATCTGGTGGTGGCGGCCGACAAGGGCACGGCGAGCTTTTCGGACACTGCCAATGCCATTGCCATCGAGCGCGGGTTCTGGCTGGGGGATGCCTTCGCTTCGGGCGGATCGGCGGGCTATGACCACAAGGGCATGGGCATTACCGCGCGCGGCGGCTGGGAGGCGGTGAAGCGGCATTTCCGCGAGATGAACCGCGATATCCAGCGCGAACCCTTCACCGTGGCGGGTGTCGGAGACATGAGCGGGGACGTGTTCGGCAATGGCATGCTGCTCAGCCAACAGATCCGGCTGCAGGCGGCATTCGACCACCGCGATATCTTCATCGACCCCGAGCCGGATGCGGCGCGCAGTTTTGCGGAGCGCCAGCGGCTCTTCGCCCTGCCCCGGTCGAGCTGGCAGGACTATGACAAGGGACTGATTTCGAGGGGTGGCGGGGTGTTCTCGCGCAGCCTCAAATCCATCCCACTCAGCGCCGAAATAAAGGCGCTGCTCAAGCTGGATCAGGAGCACGCGACGCCGGCCGAAGTGATCCGCGCCATATTGAAGGCGCAGGTGGATCTGCTCTGGTTCGGTGGCATCGGCACCTATATTCGCGGCGCGGACGAAGACAATGCGAGCGTGGGGGACCGGGCCAATGACGCCATTCGCGTCACCGGGGCCGAAGTGCGCGCCAAAGTGGTTGGCGAAGGCGCCAATCTGGGCGTGACGCAAAAGGGGCGCATCGACTTTGCGCTGAAGGGCGGGCGCATCGAAACCGACGCGATCGACAATTCGGCCGGGGTGAACTCCTCGGACCTCGAGGTCAATATCAAGATCGCGCTGGCGTCGGTGGTGGCCGCGGGCACACTCGACGCGGAGGCGAGACGAGAATTCCTCGCCAGCATGACCGACGAGGTGGCGGCGCTGTGTCTGCGCAATAATTACCTGCAGACGTTGGCCCTGTCGCTGGCCCAGCAGGCGGGCGTGGGCGAGTTGCCGGACCACCGCGCCCTCATCGAAACGCTGGAGGCGCGGGGGCTGCTCGACCGGGCGGTGGAATATCTGCCCAGCGATGCCACGCTGAATGCGCGCGCCGAACAGGGCAAGGGGCTGGTACGGCCGGAACTGGCGGTGATCCTCGCCTATGCCAAGTTGACGCTGTTCGATGATCTCCTCGCAGGCAGCGCCATCGACGCGCCCTATCTGGCGGGCGAGCTCTACCGCTATTTCCCCGAAACGCTGAACCGGACCTATCCGGAGGCCGTGGCCGGGCACAGGCTGAAGCGGGAAGTGATTGCGACCGTGCTGGCCAATGCCATCATCAATCGCGGCGGGCCGGCCTTTGTCACCGAGATGACGGCGGCGACCAGCGCCAGCGCGGGCGAAGTGGCGCTGGCCTATGCGGCGGTGCGAGACGTCTATGGGCTGACGGCGCTCAATGCGGAGGTCGACGCGTTGGACGGTGTGGTGCCGGGCGCAGTGCAATTGGCGCTTTACGGGCAGATTGCGGCCCTGCTCAAGCGCGAGACCCTGTGGTTCCTGCGCAATGGCAATGTCACCACCGACATCGAGGCTCTGGTAGCGCGGCATCGGGCCGGCGTCGATCAATTGCGCGCCGTGCGGGATCAGGTTGCCGGAGCGGGTGTTTCCGATGCCATCGCGGCACGGGCAAGAGGCATGGTGACCCATGGCGTGCCCGAGGCACTGGCCCTGCGGATCGCCGAATTGCCGGTGATCGGCAATGGCAGCGATATCGTGCTGGTGGCCGAGCGGGCGGGTGTTGCGATCGAAGCAGCGGGGCGGGCCTATTTCGGCGTGGCCGGGCTGTTCGATATATTCAGCATCATGGACGCTGGGCGCGGCATGGTGCTGGCGGACCGCTATGAGCGCATGGCGCTCGACCGGGCTCTGGCCAATCTCAACCGGGCGCTGCGCGATTTGACATCGGACGTGCTGGCGGCAGGCGGGTTGGACAATTGGCGCGATCAGCATCAGGCGGCGATTGCGCGGACTGTCGGGGCCGTCGGAGATCTGGTGCACGGGACCGCGACGGTATCGCGGCTCAGCGTGGCGGCGGGACTGCTGGCGGATCTGGCGCGGGAGGGGTGAAGAGATGAACCGGTTTCAAAGTGCAGATATTTGGGACATAGTGATGCCATGAGCATCGTTCTGGACATACCCGACATCCTCCGCGATCGCGTGGAGGCGATTGCGAAGCGGTCGAATTTGACCCCCTCGCAGGTCATTTCGGACGCCTTGCAGCACGGTCATTCGCTTGAGTGGCAGGAACGCTTTCTCGCCCGAGTCGATGCCGGCCGCGATGACGCCGACAAGGGAAACTTCGCCAATGACGACGAATTGGCACGCGTCGTTGGAAAATACCGACCAAGCTGATGAAGATTGCCTGGACGCGCGTTGCCCTGAGGGACATCGATGCCATCCAGGATTATGTCGCTCAGGATAGTCCACGGGCCGCCTACCAGCTTGCACAGGGATTGGTGCAACGCACCACAGATACGTTGGGCGCAGCTCCGATGGCCGGACGATTGGGACGGGCGCAAGGCACCCGCGAACTCGTTTTCCCTGACTTGCCCTATATCGTCGTCTATCGCGTCACAAACATGGTCGAAGTGCTCGCTGTAATGCATGGCGCCCGTATCTGGCCTGACGATTTCGCCTAGCGGTTACGTCTCTCGCCCCTCCCCCTCACCCAAAAGTCTTTCTTGTGCCGGAGGGGTGGTTGGGGAGACTGGTGGGGACGCAGAGGAGTTGCCCATGACCAGTCTTGCCCAATGGCTCGAAACGCAGACCGATGACCGGGAGCTGGCCAGCGTGCTTGTCAGCATGGCTCAATCCGGGGCGGAAATCGCTGATGTTCTGCGTGCGGCGCCCATCGAAGGGCAGACCGGACTGGCCGGGGCGACCAATGTGCAGGGCGAGGCGCAAAAGGCCCTCGATATCATCTCAAACGATATTGTTCTCAAGCACATAGAGCAGAATGCGGCGGTTTCGATTCTGATCTCCGAGGAGCTAGATGAAGCCGTTCAGATGGAGAATCAGGGGCGGTTCATCGTCGCCACCGATCCGCTCGATGGATCTTCAAACCTCGACGTAAACGTCACTGTGGGCACGATTTTTTCGGTGCTGCCGGCGGCGGGCGGGATGTTGCAGAAAGGCACGGCCCAGCTGGCTGCCGGCTATGTCGCCTATGGGCCGGCGACCAGCCTCGTCGTGCGGATCAACGGGCCGGTGGCGGTGTTTACGCTGGATGGCACGGGAGAGTGGGTGTTGACGGTGGCGGCCGCGAAGGTGCCGGAGGCCTCGGGCGAATTTGCCATCAATACGGCGCGCGAGCGGTTCTGGGATGATGCGACGCGGGGCTATGTCAGCGAAAGCGTGGCGGGGGAAACCGGGCCGGCGGGCAAGCGCTACAATATGCGCTGGGTGGGCTCGATGGTGGCCGACATCCACCGCATCCTCATGCGCGGGGGGATTTTTCTCTATCCGCTCGACAGCGAGACAGTGAGCAAGGGCGGGCGGCTGCGGCTGCTCTATGAGGCCAACCCAATGGCGTGGCTGGTGGAGGGCGCCGGGGGCGCTTCGACCACGGGGATGCAAGGGATTCTGGAGGTGGCGCCGACGGGAATCCATCAGCGCGTTCCGGTGATCTTGGGGTCAGTGGAGGAAGTGCGGCGGGTGGAGGGGTTTTATAGGGAGAATACCCCCACCTAACCTTCCCCTGAAGAAGGGGGAGGGTCGGATCGCGTTTTGGGCGGGCGCGGTGAAGCGGGGCCCGGCGATCTTGCCGAAGCCCCCCCCCCTGCCCTCCCCTCAAGAGGGAGGGTGGGTGCGGTGTGTGGGGAGATGGGGGCCAAATACAATCCGCGCTCCTTAAAGTCCCAAATGTTTGCAACGTTGCAGGGCGGGCGTCTTGGCGATAGAAGCGGTTGCGGCGGAGAGCCGGATGGGAGCGAGCATGACCGAGACACATTTTACCCTGCCCAAGACCAATGCCGGCCCCTGGCAGAAGCGTCCCTTCCATCGGCAGTATCTGATGCGGCAGACCAATAATCTGTTCGATTTCTTCGAGGCGAATTCGCTCAATCCCAAGGGTGGGTTCTTCGATCTCGATGACAATGGCAGGCCGGTGCAGACCGACAATGCGGTGCGCCAGATTCATTCGACCACCCGCATGATCCATTGCGCTGTCATCGGCAGCCTGATCGGGCGGCCGGGGTCGGACGAGATCATCGATCACGGGATGGACTATCTCTGGAACCATCACCGCGACGTCAGGAACGGTGGCTATTTCTGGTCGCTGGATGACACCGGTGTGGTCGATGGGCTCAAGCAGGCCTATGGCCATGCCTTTGTGCTGTTGGCCGGATCGAGCGCCAAGCTGGTTGGTCACCCGCTCGCCGATCAGCTGATTGAAGACATCACGCAGGTCATCAATACCCGCTTCTGGGATGAGGAAGCCGGGGCGGTGCGCGAGGAGTTTGATACGGACTGGTCGCCGATCAGCAGCTATCGCGGCCAGAACTCGAACATGCACCTGACCGAAGCGCTGATGGCGGCCTATGAGGCCACGGGCAAGGAAGATTATCTCATCAAGGCCGAGCGCATCGCCCAGCGCATCATTCGCGACAATGCGGTGCCTCTGGGGCATCGGGTGGCTGAGCATTTCGACGAGAACTGGGGTCTCGACAAGACCTACAAGCACGAGAATGAGATGTTCCGCCCGTCCGGGACGACGCCGGGGCACTGGCTGGAATGGTCGCGCCTGCTCTATCAGCTCTGGGTTCTGGGACGGAAGCAGCATGGCTGGATGACCGACGCCGCGCGGAACCTGTTCCGCAGCTCGATCGATTTGGGGTGGGACAAGGTCCATGGCGGGTTCTTTTATACGCTCGACTGGAACGACCAGCCGGCCATGCGCGAAAAGCTGTGGTGGCCGGTGTCCGAGGCGATCGGCGCGGCGGCGTTCATCTCGGCCCATGACCACGAGGACTATTTCCAGAGCTGGTATCGCAAGCTCTGGGATTTTGCCGAGAACCATGTGATCGATCATGAGCGCGGCGGCTGGCTCAGCGAACTCCAGGAAGACCTGACGCCGGGCGCGCGCCTCTTCGTGGGCAAGCCGGACATTTATCACGCGCTCCAGGCCTGCCTCATTCCGCTCTATCCGTCGACAGGGAGCCTCACCCACGCGATCATCGAGGCGGACCACACCGAACGGCCGGTCCGTTAGCAGGGGTTTTACTCTTCAGGCGTCCGGAACGATCGGGCGCCCCTTTTGCGTTGTGCCCTCATCACATGGAGGCACAGCATGCATTCTCTCGAGGGCAAGGTGGCGCTGGTGACCGGCGCGGGGTCGGGCATCGGCATGGCAGCGGCATTGGCGCTGGGCAAGGCCGGCGCCAGCGTGGTGGTGATGAGCCGCACCGCAGAAGAAGTGGAAAAGACCGCCCAGGAGATTGAAGCGGCCGGTGGGCGCGCCAAGGCGATGACCGCCGACACCTCCGATGACGCGGCGATGAAGGAACTGGTCGGCACGCTGGTGAAAGAACTCGGGCGGCTCGACATCGTGGTCGCCAATGCCGGGATCAACGGCATGTGGGCGCCGATCGACGACCTCAAACCCGATGAATGGGATAAGACCATATCGGTCAATCTGCGCGGGACTTACCTGACCATTCACCACACCGTCCCCCACCTCAAGAAGGCGGGCGGCGGCTCGATCATCATCGTTTCCTCCATCAATGGCACTCGGACCTTTACCAATCCCGGCGCGACGGCCTATTCGGTGACCAAGGCCGGTCAGGTGGCGATGGCGCAGCAATTGGCGGTGGAACTGGGCGAGCACCGGATCCGGGTCAATGCGATCTGCCCGGGGGCGATCGAATCCGAGATTTCGGACAACACAGAGACGCGGAACGCCGAAAAGGCTGAAGTGCCGGTGGAGTTTCCAGAGGGGGACATTCCCCTGACCGGCGGCGAGCCGGGCAAGGCCGAAGATGTGGCCGATCTCGTGCTGTTTCTCGCCTCGGATGCGTCGCGCCATATCACCGGCTCGCCGATCTGGATCGATGGGGCGCAGAGCCTCCTGCGCTAAGCCTCAAACATTGCCAGCGGACGGGCGGAAGCGTAAAGCACGCGGAGGATTTCTTCTGCTTGTGATGTGCCATGCTTGCCCAGCCCGCCCAGCTTCCGCGCCATCTTGTCGAGAGTGCAATTCTCAATGCCCTGGCCGAAGATCTGGGACAGGCGGGGGACTTGACCAGCCAGGCGGTGTTGTCGCCTGACGCCTGGGCAGTGGCGAGCCTTTCGGCCCGGGAAGTGGGGATTATTGCCGGGCTCGACCTGGCCGCGGCGGCGTTTCGGCTGGTGGGCGACGGGGTCAGTTTCGAGCCCCAGATCACGGATGGACACCGCGTCGAGGCAGGGGGTGTCGTGGCACTGGTTTCAGGTCCCGCCCGGCTGGTGATGTCGGCGGAGCGCGTGGCGCTCAATTTCGTCAATCACCTCAGCGGCATTGCCACCCTCACAAGGCGCTATGCCGATGAAGTGGCGGGAACCCACGCAAAAATCTGCGACACGCGGAAAACCACGCCGGGGCTGCGGGCGTTCGAGAAATACGCCGTGCGCTGTGGCGGCGGCGCCAACCACCGCTTTGCGCTCAACGACGCCATCCTGATCAAGGACAATCATATTGCCGTGGCCGGCAGCGTGACGGCGGCCTACAAGGCAGCCGAGGCCTTCGCCGGGCACCTCGTCAGCATCGAGATCGAGGTGCAGACGCTGGCCGAACTGGAAGAGGCCCTGGCGGCGGGCGCCAGGATCGTGCTGCTCGACAATATGGACAATGATCTGTTGCGCCAGGCCGTGGCGATCAATGCCGGGCGCGCCAAGCTCGAGGCTTCCGGTGGGGTGCAGCTCGACCGGGTGCGCTCGATCGCCGAGACGGGGGTGGATTTCATCTCCACCAGCCAGATCACCATGGGCTCCAAGCCACTCGATCTCGGGCTCGACGTGACCATTGGCGGTGTCGAATGAGCGTATCCCTGAGCCCGGTGGCGCGCACGCTGACCGAGATCGCCGTCGAGGCGGCAATCGCCGCAGCGGATTTGATCATGGCTGTCTATGCGCGACCGATCCATGCCGTGGCAAAATCGGACGGATCGCCGGTGACGGAGGCCGATGCGGCGGCAGAGGCGATCATCATCGAGCATCTGCGCGCGACGGGCCTGCCGATACTTGGAGAGGAAAGCGTTGCCGCCGGGATCGTGCCGGTGCTGGGCGAGCGCTATTTCGTGGTCGATCCGCTGGATGGCACCAAGGAATTCATCAAGCGGAACGGCGAATTCACGGTCAATATCGCGCTGATCGAAAATGGCGCCCCGGTGATGGGTGTCGTGCTGGCGCCGGTGACGGGGGAAGTGTTCGTCGGTGACGGAGATAGCGCCTGGGCGGGATTGGTCAAGAACGGCATCGTCACGGAACGGCGCCCGATCTCGGTGAGCTGGACGGCGGGGCTGCGGATCGTGGCCAGCCGGTCCCACGGTCACGCGGCGCTGGAACAGCTTTGCCGCACGCTCGATGTCGAGACGGACGTGTCGGTCGGCTCGTCGCTGAAATTCTGCCTCCTGGCGCGCGGCGATGCGCAGCTTTACCCTCGCTTTACCCCAACTTGCGAATGGGACACGGCAGCAGGCCAGGCGGTACTGGAAGCGGCGGGGGGAAGCGTGGTAACGCTGGATGGCGCGCCCATGCGCTATGGCAAGCACGAGCTGGGGTTTCTCAACCCCTATTTCGTGGCCGCCACCAGCATGGCGCTGGCGCAGCGGGCCGCAGAGGAAATGCGTGGCCTTCTGGGCTAGTCATGCAACGAACGCTTAACTGACCTGCGAACACGTTTTCGGCCCGCAGCTTGCGCCATGCCCGCGAGGGATATATAGCCCGAGCATATATCGAACGACAATATGCCGGGATAAGCGCAATGAATGTCAGGACGCTGTGCCTGTCGATCCTCTACGAGGGCGAGGCTACGGGATATGACATACGCCGCCTGAGCGTCGAGGGCGAGTTTGCCTATTTCGTCGAAGCCAGCTTTGGCTCGATCTACCCTGCCCTGGCAAAGCTCGAGGTGGACGGGCTGGTGACGAGCCGCACCGTTCCCCAGGCGGGCAAGCCGGCCCGAAAAGTCTATTCCATCACCGATGCCGGACGCGACGCCTTCGCCGAAGAATTGCTGGGGCCGCTGGGCGATGACGTTTTCCGAAGCCCATTCCTGCTTCTGGCCCGGTTCGCCAGGATCTTGCCGGCAGAACTGGTGGAACAGCGGGCCAAGGAACATCTGGAGCGCCTGTCCGCCAGCACTCGAAAATTGACGGACCTGGCCGGTGAAGGCAGCTGCAGCCCAGCAGACCAATGGGTAATCAATTACGGACGTGCAGTATTGGGCGTTGCAGAGGACTATTTGCGCACCCATATGCACGAACTAACAAAACTAGCGAAAGCCGATCCGCGCAAAGATGCGGCGGAATAGAGGGGCGACTACTCGATGCGTGCACTGTTATCCTATGGCCTTGCCTTTCTGATCCTCGCCGGCGCGGGCGCCTGGCTGGCAACCGGAACGCTCGTTGTGGGCGGGAATGGCCCGGGCAATGGTGAAAAGCCCATCATCTCCGTCATCGAGGGCGAGGACCATGGGCCGCTGCACAATGCGCTGGCGGACGCCGGCGTGCTGGCCGAGCACCCCGAACCGGCGACCGATCCGAAGCTTTCCATCGCCGAACGCAATGTGTCGACGACCGGCGCCAATGCGCCCCTGCCCAATGTCCGCGTCCAGACCTTCACCGCCCAGCCGATGCCGCTCGAAGTGCCGTTGCGCGGGCGCACCCAGGCCAAGGCCGCCGTCACCGCCGTGGCAGAGACTGCAGGCACTGTCGACCAGGTGCATGTCAGCAAGGGTCAGCGCGTCGAGATCGGCGATCAATTGTGCACGCTCGACCAGGGCACGCGCGCCGCTGCGGTGACCCAGGCCGAAGCCGGGCTGGCACAGGCCGAGGCCGGCCTTGCCCAGGCACAGCTCAACTATGACACCAATATCGATTTGCGCTCGCGTGGCGTGGCTGCAGCCAATACCGCCAATGCGGTCGAGGTGGCGCTGAGCGGGGCAAAGGCTGCGGTGACCTCGTCGCAGGCGGCCGTCGACAATGCCAAGGCGGAACTGGCGCGCACGGAAATCCGGGCCAAGGTGCCGGGCCTCGTCCAGGATCCGCTGGCCCAGGCCGGCTCGATGCTGGCTGCGGGCAGCCCATGCGCGACCATTATCCAGCTCGACCCCATCGTCTTCACCGGCATGGTTCCCGAAGCCCATATCGGGCTTGCCAAGCTCGGGCTCGAGGCGACGATCAAGACCGTGACCGGCCAGAGCACGGAAGGCAAGGTGACCTATATCGCCTCGCGCGCCGACAACGCCACCCGCGCCTTCCCCGTCGAGATCGAGATCGCCAATAGCGATTACGCCATACGTGACGGCGTGACCGCCGAAGCCGTCGTCAATCTGGGGACGGCACCGGGGCATCTGCTGCCACAATCTGTCCTGACGCTGGACGACGATGGCATGCTGGGGGTGCGCACCGTCGAAGACGGCGTCGTGGCCTTCCACCCCGTCACCATCGTCAGCGATACCCGCCAGGGTGTCTGGGTGACCGGGCTACCGCTGGTTTCCAACGTGATCACCGTTGGCCAGGAAAGTGTGACCGCCGGACAAGCTGTTAAAGCCAGCCCGGCCGACGTGCCGGCCCAAGCGCAAGCCAGCTGAGGACAGCTCACATGCTCGACTTCATCGAAAAAGTGCTGAGGATGCCGCGGGTCGTCCTCACCGTCATGGCCATCGTGCTGGTGGCAGGCACCGGCGCCTATCTCTCCATGCCCAAGGAGAGCTTTCCGGCGATCGACGTGCCCTATCTCTACGTCTCGATATCGCAGACGGGCGTTTCTCCGCGCGACGCGGAAAACCTCCTGGCCAAGCCGGCCGAGGAAGAACTGGCGAATTTACCGGGGCTGATCAATATCAGCTCCACCTCCACCACGGGCCACGCCTCGGTCTTCCTCGAGTTCGACATCAACACGGACAAGGACCAGGCGCTTTCGGACACGCGGGCCAAGATCGACGCCATCAAGTCCAAGCTGCCCGATGACGCAACGGACCCGACCGTCAACGAAATCGACATTGTCGGCCAGCCGATCATCTCGGTCGCTGTCTATGGCACGGCGCCGGAAAAGGAACTGGTCCGCCGCGCCGAGCTGCTGCAGGACGCCATCGAAGGCATCGGCGAGGTGCGCGAAGCCAAGCTCTCGGGCGCCCGCAAGGAGCAGCTCGAAGTTCGCATCGACCTGCTGCGTCTCGAAGCCTATGGGCTGACCGCCAGCCAGCTGTTCGATGCGCTGTCGCGCAACAATATGGTGGTTCCGGGCGGCACGCTCAACACCGGACAGGGCTCGTTCAACATCGAAGTGCCCGGCCTGATCACGACCGCCGAGGACGTCTACAGCCTGCCGATCAAGACCGACGGCAACACTGTAGTCACCTTCGGCGAAGTCGCGACCATCACCCGCACGCTGGCGGACGCCACCGAATATACCCAGGTCAATGGATCGCCCGCGCTGATCCTCGGCGTTTCCAAGAAGCTGGGCACCAATATCATCGACGTTTCGGACAAGGTCCGGGCGGTGACGGAAGAGGCCGCCAAGGACTGGCCGGGCGGGGTGAGCTATAGCTTCTTCCTCGACCAGGCCGAGACGACGACAAGCCTTTTCCGCTCGCTGGAAGCGGCGGTTCTGACCGCCGTGGCGCTGGTGCTCATCACCTGTATCGCCACGCTGGGCGTGCGCCCTGCCCTCATGATCGGGCTCTCCATTCCGCTGTCGTTCATGATGGCGTTCCTCGTCGCCGAAATGCTGGGCATGACCATCAACATGATGGTGATGTTCGGGCTGGTGATCGCCGTGGGCGTCTTGGTGGACGACCCGGTGGTGGTCGTCGAATATGCCGAGCGAAAGCTGCAGGAAGGGGTTTCCAAGAAGGAAGCCTTCATCCTGGCCGTGCGCAAGATGTTCGTGCCGGTGCTGGGCGCGACCTTCACCACGCTGGGCGCCTTCGTGCCGCTGCTGTTCTGGCCGGGCATTATCGGCAAGTTCATGAGCTATCTGCCCACGATCGTGATCATCGTCATGATCGCCTCGCTGATTTCCGCCCTGATCTTCATGCCGGTGATCGGCTCGGTGATCGCCTCCACCCATGTGGACGAGAAGGAAAAGGAAAAAGCCGACATCGTCATGTACCCCGACAAGTTCGACCCCAAAAAGGTCGGCGGGATCACCGGGGTCTATGTCCGCACGATGGAGCATCTGCTGCACTGGCCCCTGCCGACGCTGGCGGTTGGCTTCGGCATCATCGCGACCATTTTCGTGACCTATGCGATGAACCCGACGGGCACCGAGGCCTTCCCGGCATCGGAGCCGGAATATGCCACCGTGGCCGTCGTCGGGAAGGGCAATTACTCCCCTGAAGAAATCCGCGACATGCTGATCGAGGTCGAGGACCAGCTGCTCGAGGTGCGCGGCATCCAGGACGTGGTCATGCAGTTCGGCACGACCGGCGCCTTCGGCACCATGCCCCCCGACACGATCGGCAATTTCCAGCTGCAGCTGGTCAACTGGAACAACCGCGTTCCCGCCGAGGAAATCTTCGGCGAAATCCGCCAGCGCGTCGGCAATATTGCCGGACTGGATATTCAGGTCCTGGCTGCGGAAAACGGGCCGCCAGCGGGCAAGGACATCAATCTGCGGGTCGAAAGCAGCGACTATGACGATCTGGTGCCCACCGTAACGGCGATCCGCGACCATCTGGCCAGCTGGCCGGAAGTGGTGGATCTCGAAGACGGCCGGCCCTCGCCGGGCATTGACTGGCAGATCACTGTGGACCGCGCCGAGGCCGGCAAATACGGGATCGGCGTGCGCGAACTGGTGCCCTATGTGCAGCTCATCACCTCCGGGGTGAAGCTGGGTACCTATCGCGATGCGGAAACGGGTGATGAACTCGATATCCGCGTGCGGCTGCCGCAGGAGGAACGTACATTCGATGCGCTCGACTCGATGCGGATCGCCACCGCACAGGGCATGGTCCCAGTGGCCAATTTCATCGAGCGGACCCCGGTTCCCAAGGTCGCCAATATCCAGCGGCGCAACCAGGTCTATGCGATGAACGTGGCCGCCGGCCTCTCCAACATGCCAGAGGGCGTCTACACCGCCGACAAGGTGCGGGAGCTGCAGAGCTGGATCGACCAGCAGGGCTTCCCTGACCGGGTCACCGTGGCCTTTGGCGGTGCGGAAGAGCAGATGGGCGACGCCAATGCCTTCATCGTCCAGGCCTTCGGCATGGCGATGGCGCTGATCTTCTTCATCCTCCTGCTCGAATATAACAGCTTCTACCAGGTGATGGTGACGCTCTCGACGGTGATCATGTCGGTGGCCGGCGTGCTGCTCGGCATGCTGGCGACGGGGATGAGTTTCTCGGCGATCATGACCGGGCTCGGGATCGTGGCGCTGGCGGGCATTGTGGTGAAGAACGGCATCGTGCTGATCGACACCTATAATGACTATAACCGCCACCAGGGTGTCGAACCGGTCAAGGCCATGCTGCTGACCGTCAGCCAGCGTGTGCGACCGGTGTTGCTGACCGCGTTCCTCACCGCGCTGGGCGTGATCCCGATGTGGGCGAATGTCGAGTTCGACTTCATCCGCCGCGAGATCGTCATCGGCGGGCTGGCTGGGTCGTGGTTCATCCACCTGTCGGCAGCGCTGGTCTCGGGCCTGTTCTTCTCCACCGCACTCACCCTGGTGATGGTGCCGGTGATGGTGACGGCCCCGAGCGTGATGTGGAAGCAGATCAAGGGCGTCGGCGCCTGGGTGGCCAGTGTCGGCCAGGCGATTGCCTCGCCTTTCCGTCCGAAGGCGTCAGTCGCGGCTCCAGCCGGATTTGACGGCATGGCCGTCGAAATCCCCGAGGATGCCGACGGCGCCAAGCGGTTCATCGTCTCTAAGGAGGCGGGGCTGGTCGAGCACGAGTCAAATGGCGTTACGGTCGTCAGCCGCAGGGATGCGGCGGAATAGGTCAGTCCCGAGCGAAAGCAACAGGCCCGCAGCAATGCGGGCCTTTTTTATCCGTTCAGGCACTGAATGAGTGGAGCCGCCAGTCGTCGCCATCGAAATGGAGGTCGCGGACCTGGGGAGAGCGGGTGGCGAGGGAAGTCGACCAGAACGCCTGAGCGGCGCTATTGGCGTGGGGAACGCCGATGTGCCAAGGGCCGGGGTGGGCCGCGAGTGCCAGGTCGAGCGCGGCGCGTCCCGCTCCCCTGCCCCGGTGGGCTTTGAGCACAAAGAACTCCGCCATGAACCAGCACGGCTGCGTACCGGTCAGCGGGCATTCGTCGATGACCAGCGCGAAACCGGCGATCTCTTCGCCCGACAGGATGAGATAGGGATGGCGCCAGAAGCGGTCGAGGAAATCGTATTTGAACCGGCCGTCGGCGCCGACCGGGAACGGCATGAACTCGGTCATGTCGTGCAGGTAAAGCTGGATCAGATTGGCGATGACCGGCTTTTGCGATGGCGTTGCGGGGACGAGGTGGATTTGGGTCATGCCGGAGCATAGCGGCCAACAGGGGTTTGTGCAGCCTACTGACGTCCGGGAGAGTTATAGTCGCATCAGGGCCGGATATCGGGGCTCGCGTACCCCCACCCGGCCTCCCCCTGGAAAGGGGGAGCAGTGGGCCGGTGATTGGGTGCGGCTTGGTGCTAGGCGCGGAGCTTCCCCTTGGGTTTGGGCCGAGGGAAGCGCGTGAAATCGGGGCTCTCGCCCCCCACCCGGCCTCCCCCTGGAAAGGGGGAGGAGAAGAGGTGCGTCTGGCGAGACTTTACTCTGCCGCAGGCATGCCGCGTTTGACGAAGCCGTCTGGGTCTTCCTGGGTTCGGGCCAGTGCTTCCTCGGCCTCGGTGGCTTCGCGCTGGCGGTTCCACATCTGGGCGTAGAGGCCGTTCTGGGCGAGGAGCGCGGCGTGGTTGCCGCGTTCGGCGACCTGGCCCTCGCGGAGCACGAGGATCTCGTCGGCATTGACCACGGTGGAGAGGCGGTGGGCGATGACGACGGTGGTGCGGTTGCGCGAGACGACGTCGAGGGCGGCCTGGATGTCGCGCTCGGTCTTGGTATCGAGGGCGGAGGTCGCCTCATCAAGAATGAGGATGGACGGGGCCTTCAAAATGGTGCGGGCAATGGCCACGCGCTGCTTTTCGCCGCCGGAAAGCTTCAGGCCGCGTTCGCCGACAGGGGTGTCGTAGCCTTTGGGAAGGGAGGCGATGAAAGCGCCGACCTGGGCCATGCGAGCGGCTTCTTCGACTTCCGCGCGGCTCGCGCCGGGGCGGCCATATTCGATGTTGTAGCCGATGGTGTCGTTGAACAGCACCGTGTCCTGCGGGACCATGCCGATGGTGGACCGCAGGCTCTTCTGGGTGACGTCGCGCAGATCCTGCCCATCGATGGTGATGCGGCCGCCGGTGACGTCATAAAAACGGTAGAGCAGCCGGGAAATGGTGGATTTGCCAGCGCCGGTGGGGCCGACAATGGCGACGGTCTTGCCGGCGGGCACCTCGAAGCTGACGCCCTTGAGGATCGGACGATCGGCATCGTAGTGGAAGGTGACATCCTCGAAGCGCAGGGTCGGACCGGTGACGGCAAGCGGCTTGGCGTCGGGCTTGTCAGTGATTTCCGGGTCCTTGTCGAGGAGCTTGAACATCTCCTCGATATCGGTGAGGCCCTGGCGCAGCTCGCGATAGACGAAGCCGATAAAGTTGAGCGGACGATAGATCTGCATCAGGAAGGTGTTGAGGAGGACGAAATCGCCCAGCGTCAGCGTGCCATCCATGACGCCGAGAATGGCCATGATCGAGATGATCAGGAAGCCGGCATAGAAGATGACTGCCTGGCCGAAGTTGAGGAAACCCAGCGAGGTCCAGATGCGGATGGCGGAGCGCTCATAGCCGGCCATGGAGCGGTCGAAGCGCTCGGCTTCCATCTGCTCATTGGCGAAATATTTCACCGTCTCATAATTGAGCAGGCTGTCGATGGCCTTGCCATTGGCATCGGTGTCGCTGTCATTCATCTGACGGCGAATGGTGATGCGCCAGTTGGAAGCCTTGATGGTGAAATAGAGATAGCCCCAGATCATCACCACCAGCACGCCGAGATAGCTCAGCCCGAACAGCCAGACGAAGATGATAGCCACCACGACGAATTCGACGATGGTGGGGGCAATATTGAGCATGGCGAAACGGACGACCGTCTCGATGCCCTTGGTGCCGCGCTCGATGACGCGGCTGAGCCCGCCGGTGCGACGCGCCAGATGAAAGCGCAGCGAGAGCGCATGCATGTGGTGGAAAGTTTCGAGCGCCAGCTTGCGCACCGCGTTCTGGCCGACGCTGGCAAACAGCACGTCGCGCAATTGCTGGAAGCCGGCATCGATGACGTTGCCCAGCGCATAGGCGATGACCAGCACGACCGGAATGGCGAGCCCCAACACCAGGGTGGTGTCGGGCGTATTGCCATCGAGGCTATCGATAATGCCCTTGTAGGCGAAGGGAATGAGCGTGGTGGCCACCTTGCTCAGCAGCAGGGCGCCGATGGCCAGAATGACGCGCAGGCGCAGATCGGGGCGATTGGCGGGCCACATATAGGCCCACAAATTGCGAACGGTGGCAAAGACAGAACCTTCGTCCGCGCTAACGGACGGCTTCTTTTCATTGGTTACAGGGGGCATCAGGCCAGTTCCGTTTCCTGTTGGACGGGGACAGGCGCGAGGCAGCCCAAAAGTCCTCCGAAGGCATCACCGACTTCAGACAGGCGGTCGTGCCGGATGGTGTAGCGATTTCGCGTTCCGTACGGCTTGCGCTCGATAAGGCCTGCGTCGAGCAGAACCTTGATGTGTTGGGACACGGTCGACTGAGCGAGCGGCAGTGATTCCGTGACATCGCCACAGCAGCAGTTACCCTGCTGGGCCGCAAGGATGCGCAGAATGTTGAGCCGGACCGGATGGCCCATGGCTCTCATGATTGTCGCTATGTCGTCGTCGCGCATGGGGCCAGAACAATTAATCGGTGAATTGCGATGAACATGGTGAGGATCGCCGCCGAGGTCAATCCCCAACACCCTCCCTAGACGAAAACGGCGCCTTGCGGCGCCGTTTTGCAGAGATTTTCCGCTATTGGGTGGGCAGGTTGAAGACCTGACCGGGATAGATGCGATCCGGATCGCGGATCTGGCCGGCATTGGCCTCGTAGATGGTCGAGAACTTGATGCCCGTGCCATAGACGCGGCGGGCAATGGTCCAGAGGTTGTCGCCGCGCCGGATGATGGCCTTGCCGGCGGCAAAGCGCTGGGCATCGGCGCCACCGATGGAGACGGCCACCATGGTGGGGATGTCCGGCGTGGCTTCGGCGCTGGTGGCCGGAGCCTGCGCCACAGCCGGGGTTTCCGGCATTGCGGCATTTGCCGTTGCGGCGGACGGCACCGCCTGCGCGGGCTGGTTGCCCGGGGTTTGGGCGACCGGAGCATCGGCTGTTGCCGGTTGTGCGGCCGGGGCCGCGGGGGTCTCGGTGACGGCAGTGGAGGTGGACCCCGCCGGCGCTGCGGGCGCCGGGTTGGGCGCGGTATTGTCCGCCGGCGCAGCGGGCTGAGCCGATGGTGCCGTTGCAGCCGGGGGAGTGACCTGGGCGGTAGCGGGCAGCGCCGGCTCTGCTGCCGGGGATGCGGTTTCCGGGCTCGCCTCAGGCTGAATTGCCTGGGGCGCGGGTTCTGCCGTGGCAATGGCCGTCTGCTCCTCGCCCGGGGGTAGCTCGACCAGGAAATCGACCTCGGCGCGGCCAATGACAGTGGCCGAGCCGGGCTGGAGCAGATCGACGCGAATGCGCTGGCTTGGCTTGCTCAGCACCGAACCCGCTTCGACCAGCCAGCGGCCGCCCTCGACCTGGGTGTCGGCAACGAAGCTGTTGTCGACATAGAGCCGAACGGTGGCGCCATCGGGTCCGGCACCGGCAAAGAAAGTCTTGCCGCCTTCGATCTCGATGGCGTCGATAGTGGGCGGAATGCTGGCCGGGGCCGAGGGCTGCGATGGGGCTGTGCTGGGCTCGGACGGCTGTTCGACGGCCGCGATCTGGGTCTGCGGTTCAGGGGCCGCCAATTGTTCAGTGCCGGGTTGGGGTTCGTCGCCGATGGCGGTTTCTTCCGTCGCCGGTGCCGTTGCGGCAGGCAGCTCGGGGCGCGTGACCGGCTCGGCCGGGGGAGAAATTTCAGGCTGCGCCGTTTCGACCGGTGCGGCCGGGGCCTCAATGGCGGCGGCCGGCTCCGTCGTCTGGGCGGTGGCGACAGGGGCGTCCGGCGCTGCCGGTGTTGCCGGGACAGTGGCTTGCGGCGTAGCAGCCGTTTCCGCGGGGGTCGGCGTGCTGTCCGGAGCGGCGGGTGCCGAAGACGGCGCGGCGCTTGCGGGTGCTTCCGCCTGCGGTGTTTCAGCTATTGCAGCGGCCGGAGCCTCGGCCGGGACCGTGGTTTCTGCAGGCGGCTGCGGTTGGGTGGAGGGAACCGCTGTAGAAGGCGGCTGGACCGGGTCGGTAGCCGGGACTTGCGCCACTTCGGCGACCTGCGGGCGTTCGAGACCCTGTAGGATATCGCTGGCCTCTCCCGGCGTGCTGGCGACGACCAGCGGCTGGCTCTTCTTGTCTTCGTTGATGACGACGACGAAAGACTGCCCGGCCTGGCCAGTCTTGCCCTTTTCACCAAGGGTGATTTCGAGCGGACCCGGCGGCAGCGGCGCGTCGGGCACGAGGACCCAGTCGCCGCTGGTTTCGACCGTGGCGCGACCAAGGAGCGAGCCATTGGCGTAGACTTCGATCTCGCTGCCGGGCGTGCCGCTGCCCGCGATGACCACAGAGCCATCGGGCTCGGCACGGAGAAGGCCGAAGGTCGCGGCGATCAGATTGTCGGGGACGGCGATCGGCTCTTCGGCCGGGGTCACGTCCAGCGCCGGCTCGGCAATGGCCTCTTCCGGTTCGGCCGCTTCCTCCGAAATGGCGGCGACTGCCTCTTCGCTGCCGGCAACAACAGGCGGGGTTGCGGGGCGCGGCAACAGGCCAGCATCGGCGAGGCGGGTCTGGACGCACTGGCCAAACCCGTCGGCGCTCGAAAAGCAATTGATGACCGTGGGACCGGTCAACACGCCGACGACGGCAATAATAGTGACAGCTGCTGCCCCGATCGTCAGAGCAAGAGGTCGCTTCGGAGTGGTTTCGGCCAGTTTGTCCTCCCGGACTTTTGTCAGCCGGCTATCCGCGCCGGCTGATGCAGTTCCCCTCGTGTCGAATCCTGCGCCGCATCAGTCTTCAACAGCTTGTATGTGATTGATTCATACAGAGCTTCAAAGGAGGCATCAATGATATTGGGCGAAACGCCGATGGTGACCCAGCGTTCGCCGCTGCCATCGCGACTTTCAACCAGTACACGGGTGACCGCGCCCGTGCCGCCGTCCAGGATACGCACCTTGAAATCGACCAGTTCGAGATCCTCGATGCGCGCGGAATAGACGCCCAGATCCTTCCGCAAGGCGAGATCGAGCGCGTTGACCGGGCCATTGCCTTCGGCCACGGACATGAGCAGCTCGCCCTGGACGCGGAGTTTTACGACCGCCTCGGTGACGGTGACTTCCTCGCCCTGGGCATTGTGGCGGCGCTCGACCATGGCGCGATAATGCTCGACGTCGAAAAAGCTCGGCAGCGTGCCGAGGACGCGGCGGGCCAGAACGGCGAAGGACGCATCGGCGCCATCATAGGAATAGCCGCGGGCTTCGCGTTCCTTGACGGTGGCGAGGAGCTTTTCGAGGCGCGGATCGTCCTTTTCGAGGGCGATGTTGTGGCGGGCCAGGGCCGTCAGCAGATTGGACTTGCCGGCCTGCTGGCTGACCATGATGGAGCGTTCATTGCCGACGCTTTCCGGCGGCACATGCTCATAGGTGGAAAAATCCTTGAGCAGCGCCGAGGCGTGGATGCCCGCCTTGGTGGCGAAGGCCGAGGCGCCGACATAGGGCGCCTGGCGGGCGGGAGCGCGGTTGAGGCGATCGTCGAAAGCGCGAGAAATATGGGTGAGGCGCTCGAGATGGTCAGCGGTGATGCCGGTTTCGAAACGCTCGGCATAGAAGGGTTTTAAGGCCAGCGTCGGGATCAGGGTGATGAGATTGGCATTGCCGCAGCGTTCGCCGAGACCATTGAGCGTGCCCTGGACCTGGCGGACGCCTGCCTCGATGGCGGCGAGTGCATTGGCGACAGCCTGGCCGGTATCGTCATGCGGGTGGATGCCGAGGCGGTCGCCGGGGGCGAATTTGAGCACTTTCCCGACGATCTCGCGGACTTCGGAGGGCATGGTGCCCCCATTGGTGTCGCAGAGCACGACCCAGCGGGCACCGGCGTCGAGGGCCGTGGTGATGCAGGTCAGCGCATATTCGGGATTGGCCTTGAACCCGTCGAAGAAATGCTCGAGGTCGATCAGGACCTCCTTGCCGGCGGCGGCGGCAGTGCGGACGGTATCGGCGATGCCCTCGATATGCTCTTCGGTGGTGGAGCCAAGCGCGAGCTCGACCTGATAGTCCCAGGCCTTGGCCACAAAGCAGGTGGCGTCGGCGGCGGAGTTGACGAGGCCCTGCACGCCCGGGTCATTGGCGGCGGAGCGCCCTGCCCGCTTGGTCATGCCAAAAGCGGTGAAGGTCGCCTTGCGGGTGCGGCGGCTTTCAAAGAAGGCGGTATCGACCGGATTGGCGCCGGGATAGCCGCCTTCGATATAGTCGACGCCCAATTGTTCGAGCAGGTCAATAATGGCGATCTTGTCCTCGAGCGAGAATTCGATGCCGGCCGTCTGCGCACCGTCGCGCAGGGTCGTGTCGAAAAGATAGAGGCGTTCTCGGGACATTTTCGGGCCTTGTCGGTCTAGTCTTGCTTGTGCGGGGGCCAGACAGTGGTGTCGTGGTCCGGATGCTGGTTGTTGGTGGACTGGATGGCGCTCCACCAATCCCGGTCGTCGGGCTGTTCGGTGATCCCGCCATCCTCGATGCTCAGGAGCGTCGAGAACCAAGGCACGCGCGCCTCATTGCCCGTGTTGGCGCCGGGCGGGAAGTTTTCCGGGTGGTCGAGCGAGCCGATGGTGAAATTGACCCGGTCGCCGGAGAGGTCTTCGTAAAAGAGCGGCGTGCCGCAATCCCGGCAAAAGCCGCGATCGACATGGTCGGAACTGCGGAAACGGGCGGGCTCGCCGCGGGTCCAACTGATGGCCTCGCGGGGGGCGGCAACGAGGGCGGCAAAGATGTTGCCCACCGCCTTCTGGCACATTCGGCAGTGGCAGATGTGGGCATTGTCGAGCATTTCGGTGGCGTGGTAGCGCACGGCGCCGCACTGGCAGCCGCCGCTGACCTCGATGGCATAGCGTCTCATTGATGCTCCTCGCGCGGCGGCCAGTCCTCGGTGTCGTGGTCCGGATGCTGGTTGGAGTGAATGCCGGCCATGAAATCGCGCCACTCGTCGCCGACCTCGGTCCGGACAGGCAGGCTGGTGAGGCTGTCGAAAAAGGGCAGCTTGTCGGTGGGGTTCACCTGGATTTCCGGCGCAGCGACGGTGGGGTCATCGAACGTGCCGATGGCCAGTTCCAGCCCGAAACGCGTTTCATAGGCGAGCGGCGTGCCGCATTCTCCGCAGAAGGCGCGGCGGGCAGCGTTTGAGCTCTGGAACCATTTGGGCTGGCCGCGGGTCCATGTGGCGTTGTGGGCGGTGACCAGCGGGCCGAAAAAGCCGCCGAATGCCTTCTGGCACATGCGGCAATGGCAGATGGACGGGCGACCCAGACGGGTCACCCTGAAACGCACGGCGCCGCATTGGCAGCCGCCTGTATGCTCCTCAGCCTGGGGCATGGCACACCGCCTCCACATTGTTTCCATCGGGGTCGATCACGAAGGCCGCGTAGTAATTGGGATGGTAGTCGGGGCGCAGGCCCGGGCCGCCATTGTCGCGCCCGCCATTGGCCATGGCAGCGGCATAGAAGGCGTCGACTTCGGCGCGGGTCTTGGCAGAGAAGGCATAGTGGCGACCGGGGCCGGGCTCACGGCTCTCGGTCAGCCAGAAATCGGGCTTGTCCCGGCCATAGCCTCCGACCTTGAGGCCGCCGGTATATTCCTCCGGCACCTGATTGAGCAGGGTGACGCCCAGCGGGGCCAAGGCCGCATCGTAAAAGGCCTTGGCCTTGTTCCAGTCCGCGACAAGAATTCCGACGTGATCAAGCATGGTGGTCTCCTCTGGTGATGGAAGCACCACAGGAGTTTGCCGAAGCGTCAGGAGTTGTCAGGAGGCTTGGGTTCTGCAGTGCGGCCCAGATCGTCTCCATAACCGGATCTGGCTGGGCGAGGATGTCGTTGTTCCAGCAACGGAGGACCCGAAAACCTTGGGTCTTGAAATAGCCATCGCGGGTCAGATCGCGGACATCGTCTGCGTGCTGACTGCCATCGGCTTCAATGATCAGCTTGGCAGAGAGGCAGACGAAGTCGGCTATGTAGGGGCCACATGGCATCTGCCGGCGGAACTTGTAGCTGGCAAATCGGCGGCCTCTGAGAAGGGACCATAGTCTGGCCTCAGCTTCCGTTGGGGCATGGCGCATGCTCTTGGCGAACTTGCGAAGCACGTTTGTTTTTGGCGTTCGGAATGGATTACGATCAGCCATAAGAGCCCCCTCATCCGCCCTTCGGGCACCTTCTCCCTCGAGGGGAGAAGGGGGCACCGAGTGTGTGGCGAGGACACTACGATTTTTTGCAGCATAGTGAGAAGGGAGCACTGCATGCACACCACGCACCGTCTTTCCCTCTCCCCTTGAGGGAGAGGGCGGATTGGCCGGAGGCCAAGACGGGTGAGGGGTGGAGGCAGGTGTCATTACCGCTTCACTTCCCACTTTGTCTGGCGCTGGCCAGCTTCGTCCTTGTAATCGAGCAGGGCAATGCCCTGGGCGGCGAGGTCGGTGCGGATGGCGTCGGCGCGGGAGAAATCCTTGGCGTTGAGGGCGTCAAGGCGTTCGGCGATGGCGGTGGCGATGTGCTGGGGCGGCTCCCAACTCTCATCGGAGCCGATGACGGAATCGAGGGTGAAGCCGAGGAAAACGAGGGACGCCGAGAGCGCCCCAGCGGCATCGGCCTCGCCGCGATTGGCACGGCGGGCGAGAGCATCGAGCGCGACGCTGGCGCGGTGAAAACCGAGATCGTCGGCGAGCGCGGTGATCACGTCGGCGTCGGGTTCGGAGGCCGGGGCGTCCGCATTGCGGGCGGCGCGCTGCCAGTCGCGCAGCTTGGCTTCGGCTTCCTCCAGACGACGGGACGAGAAGTCGATGGGCTCGCGGTAATGGGTCATCAGCATGGCGAGGCGCAGGACTTCGCCGGGCCAGGCGTGGCCGCCAAGGGCACCGGTCTGGAGCAGATCGTTGATGGTGACGAAATTGCCCAGGCTCTTGGACATTTTCTGACCTTCGACCTGCAGGAACCCGTTGTGCATCCAAACATTGGCCATGGAGTGGCTGCCATGGGCGCAACGGGACTGGGCGATCTCGTTTTCGTGGTGCGGGAAGATAAGGTCGAGCCCGCCGCCGTGGATATCAAAGGTCTTGCCGAGATAGCGCTCGGACATGGCCGAGCATTCGATGTGCCAGCCGGGACGGCCACGGCCCCAGGGGCTGTCCCAGCCCGGCTCATTGTCGGAGGAGAGTTTCCAGAGCACGAAATCGGCAGGGTTTTTCTTGTGAGCCTCGACGGCGATGCGCGCGCCGGCCAAATTGTCCTCGAGATTACGCCCGGAAAGCTGGCCGTAATCAGGCATGGACTGGGTGTCGAACAGGACTTCGCCCGAGGTTGCATAGGCGTGGCCGCGCTCGAGCAGGGCCGAAATCAGGACCTGCATCTCGACGATGTTCTCGGTGGCGCGAGGCTGATGGGTGGGATCGAGCGTGCCCAGCGCCTTCACGTCGGCGAGAAACTGCGTCTCGGTCTTTTCGGTGACCTTGCGGATGGCGTCGTTGAGCGGCAGATCGGGGAAATCGCGCAGGGCGCGCGCGTTGATCTTGTCATCGACGTCGGTGATGTTGCGCACATAGGTGACATGGCTCTCGCCATAGACATGGCGCAGCAGGCGGAACAGCAGATCGAAGACGATGACCGGGCGCGCATTGCCGATATGGGCGAAGTCATAGACGGTGGGGCCGCAGACATACATGCGCACATTGGAGGCATCCATGGGCTCGAAGGGCGCCTTGGTGCGGGTGAGCGTATTGTAGAGAGAAAGCTGCGGCTTTGCCGAATTCATGGAAGGCTTCCTGATGGCCAGACGTGGTGTCCTGGCGGGGAGCCTCTATCCTTGAAAACCTATCGGGATGAAGAAGACCGCTCCGCCAACATTTCCAGTTAGCAGATAATAATGGTGCAGTCGGTAATCTGAACGACAAGGGTCTTCATGGGGCGGAGAGTGACCGCCCGCGCCCAAGAAATCAAGCTCAAAACAAAAAGAGGGCGGCCCGGAGGCCGCCCATTTCGCTTTGGAGGCGAATATCACCCTTGGGGGATGATGGCTTTGCCACGCCGGGGGACAACGCCACCCATCGACATGCTCTGCGATGACGTTTGCACGGCGAGGGGAAACGCCCAACGGCCACACGGGAATGTTATCGTCGCAAGCGCTGCCTATCCCGCCGTCTGGACGAGATTATCCATGTCGCCGAAAACCGACTGCCCGTCCTTGCCGATGGCGGCGATGCGCAGGCGATCGCCGGCCTTGAGAAAAGGCGTGCGGGCGGCACCGAACTTGGCCTTTTCCGATGTGCGCGCTTCGGCGATGCAGGCAAAGCCGATGCCGTTTTCCTTGATCGGCAGGGTTTCGTCGTGTCGATTGGCGATCGTGCCCGAACCGATGATGGTTCCCGCGGACAGGCGGCGGGTGCGGGCGGCCTCGAGGATCATGTCGATGAAATCGAAATGCACGTCGATGCCGGCATTGGGTTGGCCATAGAGCGTGCCGTTGACCTCGACGCGGAGAGGCAGGTGCAGCCGGTTGTTGCGCCAATTGTCGCCGAGTGCGGCCAGCGTCATGGCGAAGGGCGCAAAAACTGTGGATGGCTTGGCATGGAAAAAGCCAAAGCCGTTTTGAAGATCGTCGGCGACGAGGCGGCGCAGGGAAACGTCGTTGCAGATGGTGACAAGGCGGATCGCCGCCTCGGCCTCTTCCCGACTTGGCCGCATGGGAACGGCGCCGATGAAGATGGCGACTTCCGCCTCGAAATCGAGGGCGAGGTCGTCTTCGGGAACGATGATGGGATCGGTCGGGGCCAGCATGGTGTCCGAGCCGCCTTGATAGAGCATCGGCCGGACGGACTGGAGCTCCTCATCCTTGCTGCCCTTGAGCGATCGTACCCGCTCGAGATGGCCCATATAGCCGGACCCATCGATCCACTGATAGGCGCGCGGCAAAGGCGCAAGGGCAGCGGCGCTGTCGAAAGCCTGGCCGGCGATGGCGCCGGTGTCGAGTTCGACGGCAAGGGCCTCGAGCGCGGGCGCGGCATTGTCCCAATCATCGAGGGCGGCCTGGAGGTAAGGCGCGATGCGCCCGGCGGAAACGAAGCGCGTTCCATCCTTCGAGACGACCACGAGCTGGCCATCGGGCCGCGCGGAGCGCAACGTTGCGAGTTTCATAAGGGGCACATCTCCCGGAATAGTGTTGCTCTCAGGCGATATCGCCGTGCAACCTCGTCGCTATAATGTTGCCATCTGCCCTAGCGATGTCTTAAGGCGGCACAAGGCCAGAAGTTGCGGCTGGCGAACAGGACGACACAGTGATTTTCAGTTCTACCGGCGCTCGCGCCCTGGTGCTTCTCCTTTTGGCAGCGGCCATGTTCACATTGGACGTCCAGACTGCCCATGCGCAGGCCGCCCAATGCCGCCAGCTCGAGAGCGCCTTGCGCCAGTTCGACCGCAATGGCGATTTCCGCCAGCTGCAGAACAATTCGCAGGCGGTGCGCGACCTGGCCCGCCAGGTGCAGAATGCCGAAAGCCAGTATATCCGCCAGGGCTGTAATGACGATGCCAAGGCGGGGCGGACGCTGACGCCCCAATGCCAGGACGTCGGACGGGCCGTGCTGCGGCTGCGCGATCAATATGCGCAGGTCGCCCAGTCGGTTGAAACGGCCGGCGCCGTGGCGCAGCAGCGTGAAGCGATCCTGCAGGAAATGGCGCGATTCGGCTGCAATGCCGGCTCGAGCGCGACCTTCAACCAGGACCGGCAGTCGGTTTTCGACCGCATTTTCGGCACGACCTCGGAAGGCGATTTCACCGACGGCGATTTCGTCGATGGCGGGGACTATTGGGGCTATCAGGGCTACTCCACGGTGCGGACCGTCTGCGTGCGCCTCAGCGACGGGTATTTCTGGCCCATCAGCTATTCGACGCTGACCGATTATATCGGCAATGACGCCCAGCAATGCCAGGCGATGTGTCCCAATACCCCAGTAGAACTCTATTATTACGACAATCCCGGCCAGGAGCCGGAGCAGATGCGCAATATGGGCGGCACGCCCTATACATCGCTGGGGACGGCTTTTGCCTATCGCACCAAATTCGACAGCGATGCGAGCTGCCGGGTGGCGCCCAAATCGGACGGGACGGTGACGCTGGCCGATGGCGAGGACGGCAGCGGCCGGGCGATGATCGAGATTGCCGGGGCAAGCTTCCCCCTGCCCCTGCGCGATCCGCGCGGTGTCGTGCCTGTGACGGTGGCCGCAGTGGCGACGCCCGCTGCCGTGGACACGGTGGCGCTGGTGGATGTGCCCCTGCCCCGCCCGCGTCCGGCCGGTCCCGGCGAAATCGCCGTGCGGCCATCGGCCAACACGGCGTCGAACGAAACCGAATTGCGGATCGTCCATTTCGGCGAGAAGGCCGTCAGGGTAGTCGGGCCAGACACTCCGTACGCCCAAGCAGGACGAGCAGGCTCTTGAGCTCGGGGCCATCCGAGCGGCCCGTCAGCGCCAGGCGAAGCGGCATGAACAGTGCCTTGCCCTTGCGACCGGTCGCGGTCTTGAGCGCATCGGTCCATTTGCTCCAAGTGGTGTCGTCCCAGGGGTCGGGCGGCAGCAGGGCCTTGGCAAGCGCCAGGAAGTCACGATCTTCCGGCGCGTAGGCCGGCTCGACCGGGCCAGTGACGAGCTTTGACCACTCGGCAATGTCGCCGAAGCGCACAAGATTTTCGCGCAGCAGCATCCAGATGGCTTCGCCTTCAAGACCGAGGGCGGAGAGACGTGGCGCAGCTTGTTCGTAACTCAAGGCGTGGACGAGGCGGGCGTTGAGCCCATCGAGCTCGGCGGGATCGAAACGAGCAGCGCCATGGGAGATCATGGAAAGCTCGAGCCGAGCAGCAATGTCATCGAGGCCGGCATAGGGTTCGATGGGCAGGCTGGTGCCGGTGAGGGTCGCCATGATGGCGATGGCCATCGGCTCGTAGCCCTCGGCGCGGAAATCGGCGATGGACTGGGAGCCGAGGCGCTTGGAGAAGCCCTGCCCCTGCGCATCGGTGAGGAGATTGTGGTGGGCGAACTGGGGGATCGCGCCGCCCAGGGCCTCGATGATCTCGATCTGCGTACCGGTATTGGAGACGTGGTCCTCGCCGCGGATGACATGGGTTACGCCAAGGTCGATGTCGTCCACCACGGAGGGCAGCGTGTAGAGATAGCTGCCATCGGCGCGGATCAGGACCGGGTCCGACATGGACGCGGTGTTGACCGTCTGGGCACCCTTGATCAGGTCATTGAACTGAACCGGACGACCATCGAGCTTGAAACGCCAATGGGGCTTGCGGCCTTCGGCTTCGAGGCGGGCGCGGTCCTCGGCGCTGAGCTCGAGCGCAGCACGATCATAGATCGGGGGCTTGCCGAGGAGGCGGGCCCGGGCGCGCTTGCGGTCGAGCTCTTCCTCGGTTTCGTAGCAGGCATAAAGCCGGCCGGAGGCGATCAGCTTGTCGCGGGCAGCGTCATAAAGATCGGTGCGCTCGGACTGGCGGACGAGCAGATCCGGCACGACACCGAGCCAGGCCAGATCTTCCTCGATGCCATCGGCGAAGGCTCGGGTGGAGCGGGCGTGATCGGTATCATCCATGCGCAGGATGTAGCGGCCACCATTGCGGCGGGCGAAGAACCAGTTCAGCAGCGCCGGCCGCGCATTGCCAAGGTGAATGCGGCCAGTGGGGGACGGTGCCCAGCGTACGACTGTCATCAGACGGTCAAATCCTTATAGCCGTTGGTAATCGGGTATCTGCGCCCGAGGCCGAATGCCTTGGGCGAGAGCTTTGGTCCAGGCGCGGACTGGCGGCGCTTGTATTCGGCGATGTTGACCAGGCGCTCAATGCGCTTGACCAGCGCCGGGTCATGGCCGCGCGCCACGATATCCCCGAGGGCCATTTCCTCTTCGACCATGCAGGTGAGGATATCGTCCAGCACCGGATAGGGCGGCAGGCTGTCCTGATCAGTCTGGTCGGGGCGCAGTTCGGCGCTCGGCGCCTTGTCGATGATGGACTGCGGGATGACGAGGCCGGACTTGCCGAGGCAATCGCCCGGCAGGTTCTTGTTGCGCCAGTCAGCCAGCGCATAGACCTGCATCTTGAACATGTCTTTGAGCGGATTGTAGCCGCCGTTCATGTCGCCATAGATGGTGGCGTAGCCAACGCCCATTTCCGACTTGTTGCCGGTGGTGAGCAGCATGGACCCCAGCTTGTTGCTGACGGCCATGAGAATGGTGCCGCGCATGCGCGACTGGATGTTTTCTTCGGCCAGATCGAGCGGGCGATTGCCGAAGACGGGCGCGAGTTCGGCCAGAGCATGATCCACCGGCGCGCCGATGGCCACCACGTCATAGCGAACGCCGAGGCCGTCGGCGCAATCCCTGGCATCGGCGAGGCTTGCCTCGGAGGTGTAGCGATAGGGCAGCATGAGGCAGTGGACTTTTTCAGGCCCGAAGGCATCCACCGCCATGGCCGCGACCACGGCGCTGTCGATGCCGCCGGAAAGGCCAAGCACCACTTCGGAGAAGCCGTTCTTGTGGACATAGTCGCGCAGGCCGAGAACGGCGGCGCGCCATGGGGCTTCCTCGACAGAGGTCAGTTCGTTGACCACGCCATTGGTGCAGGTCCAGCCGTTTTCACCGCGCGCCCAGTCCGAGACGATGAAGTCGGTCTCGAAGGACTTGCCCTGCAACACCAGGCGATCGCCCGGCTCGATGGCGAAGGAGGCGCCGTCATAGACGAGCTCGTCCTGGCCGCCGATCTGGTTGAGGTAGAGCATGGGCACGTCGTCTTCGGCGACGCGGGCGCGTACGAGGTTTTTCCGACCATGCTGCTTGTTGGTCCAATAGGGCGAGCCATTGGGGCAGAGCAGGATTTCGGCGCCCTCGCGCACGAGATGCTCGCAGACCCACGAATGCCAGATGTCCTCGCAGATGGGAATGCCGACCGAAATGCCCTTAATGGTCACCGGGAACGGCAAGGGACCGGCCTTGAAATAGCGTTTTTCGTAGAAGACGTCGTTATTGGGCAGTTCGCGCTTGTAGCGCGTGGCCGTGATCGCCCCGCGCTCGGCGACGACCACCGCATTGTAGAGGTGATCGCCATCCTGCCAGATGGTGGGCAGGATAAGCGTCACATCCGTGCCGGCCGTGTCGGCCACCAGCGCATGGGCCGCAGCGATCGCGTCCGTAACGAATTGCGGCTTGAACAGCAGATCGTCCGGGAAATAGCCGGTCAGGAAGAGCTCGGAGAGCAGCAGGATATCGGCCTTGGCAGCGGTCGCGTCGGCGAGCGCCTGTCGGGCCAGAGCGAGGTTGCCGGTGAGGTCCCCCACCTTGGGATTGAGCTGGGCGAGCGCAATTCGAAGCTGGTCGGTCACGGCGATACTGGCCTAACTATTGCGGATAGCGACCAACCAAAGCCAGTCGCGCGCAAGACTTAGCCGTTGGGCCGGTTGAGGGCAAGCGCTGCGAGGCGGCCTGCCTAGAAGCGACCAGCGATTTCGAACAGCGCGCCGTAGCGGAGCATGGAGAACGGATTGTTGTTGATGATGTAGGTCTGCTGGCCCAGCGTCGGCGCCAGGTAATTGGGCGGCGGATTGGGATTGGCAACCGGATGGGTGATCGTCGCCCGCTCATAGGTGGCGTCGTATTGCCCCTGCAGATAGGAGGCCTTGGCGCCGACGCGCAGAACCAGATTGTCCGTGGGGCGGAAGCCCATCATCAGCTTGCCGCCGACGCCATAGGCGTGGCCATTGATCTGGGTGGCGGTGGACTGGATCGCCGTCTGGACGCCATTGGTCGTGCGCGGCTGGCCATAGGCACCGTAGGTCCCGTTGACCCAGGCATAGGGCGTCGCCGTCGCCTCGCCGGTGATGTCGAAGCCACCCATGTCGATCTTGCCGGCTAGGCCGATCTTGAGGGCATGGATGTCAAAATTGTTGATTTCGCTGTCGCCGCCGACGGTCCAGGCGCCAGTCGTGTCGGACCAGGTGATGTCGGTCGCGGTTCTGGCCGTGGTGAAATTGGCCCGGCCGGTATCGGGGGAGTCATTGGTGTATTGATAGCCGGTGACAAAGCCGATGCTGGCCTCGTCCGTGCCAAGGGGCAGCCAGCCGAAATCGGCACCTACATAGCCCAGACGCGCGGCCGGCAGGGTCATTCCCGGCCCACCATTGGTGGCGTAGGTGCCCTCATGGGCAATGCCGTAGCCGCCGGTGGCCTCGAGATAGGAGCGGGTGGACTGATCGTCGATGCGCACGAACGCTTCGCCCGAATGGGTCTTGGTATCCATCGTTTCGGTATAGCTGCCGATGGAATGTTCCTGGCGGCCAAGGGAATACCAATAGCGGACACCCATCTCGAAGCGCAGTGGATTGTCTTCGCTGGTGGCCCACTGATCGGGATAAGAAGGCCGAAGGGGGGAATAGTCCGCCGCCAGAGCGTGACCGCCCAGTGCGAGTGTACACAGCGCGACCGTGGATTTTGCCACCAATTTCATCTGATCCTCCGGCGCCCATACTTGCTCGATATCTTTGCAATAGTTGAACGATTAGGGTTAATGTTCCCCTAAGGTGCACGAATTGGGGGATTGGTGTTTTGGTAATACGAGAAGAGCATTATCTGGGGAAATCGCGTCAAATCGCCGCCGTGACGCAACCCTAGTCGCGCTAGTGAGTTGCCCAAGATACGTCCGTTGAAGAACCAAAGCCTGTCACTATGTCCAGCCGTGTCCTGATTGTAGAAGACGAGTTCATCGTCGCTTCCGAAATCGAGGAAATCATCGCCGATATGGGTCATCAATCCGTCGGGATTGCTGGCGACCAGCGAACGGCGCTGCGTCTGGCTCCGCAAGCGGAGATCGCTCTTGTCGACCTCAATCTGCGGGACGGCCCCACCGGCCAGGACATCGGCAAGATCCTGGCGCAGACCCACGGCGTGACCGTGGTCTTCCTCACCGCCAATCCCGCACAGCTCGGTGCTGGCGTCCCCGGCACGGTGGGCGTCCTGTCCAAGCCGGTCGCCGAGGCGGACCTCAAGGAAGTGATCAACTACGCTATCCAGAGGCGTCGCGCCGCTGCAGCGGCCCCTCCGCGCCGGCTCAAGCTGTTCAACTGGTCGGACATGAACAATATTCTGCCGAACTGACGCGCTCCCGCTAGGGGGTCGGTCGTGGCTGCAGTCGATTGGACCGGGTCAGCGAATCCAGCGGCAGGATCAGATCGACAACCAGACCTTCCCGGTTCCAGTGCCGCACGATTGAACCGCGCAATTGCCCTTCAACCGACAGGCCGATCAATTTCGAACCAAACCCGCCCTCATTGACAGGCTCGATGATCGTCGGGCCATTCAGCTCGGTCCATGTCAGGCAATAGTTATCGCCCTCTTTGCGTCCGGTGATCTGGATCCGCCCCTCGCCCCGGCTTAGGGCACCGTATTTTGCCGCGTTGGTCGCGAGTTCGTGAAAGAGCAGAGCGAGAGGGGTGGCGGCTGCATCGTCGATGGCCGTGTCTTCACCCGTGAAAATTATCCGGCTGGCGCCATCGACCTCATAGGGTTTCATCAGACGGGCGGTGAGGGCCCACAAGGTCCCCTCCCCCGCTGCCAATCCGGTGATATGGCCCTGGGGGCGCACAAAGTCATGGGCTTCGCCGAGCGCGTAGATGCGGTGGCGCAATTGGTCGGCAAATTCCTTTACCGCGGGCTGGCCACGCGCCGACAGGCTCACAATGCCGATGAGCACGGCAAAGATGTTCTTGATGCGGTGGCTGAGCTCCTGCGCGATCAGCTCACGCTCTTCAGCGGCGCGACGAGAATCGTTGATGTCCGTGCAGGTGCCGATCCAGCGGGTGATTTCGCCGTTGGCGTCACGAATGGGCAGGGCCAGGCCAAGGGCCCAGCGATACTCGCCGGAGTGGTGGCGCAAGCGATATTCCACCTGGTATGGCTCGCCTGTTTCCAGCGAGCGGGCCCAGACCGCGTCGCTATGCGCACGGTCGTCCGGATGGCAGATCTCACGCCAGCCGTGGCCATCGGTATGGCCCGGGTTGACCCCGGTGAACTCGTACCAGCGGGCGTTGAAATATTCATGGTAACCGTCCGGCCGCGCTGACCACACCATTTGCGGCATGGTGTCGGCGAGCGTGCGGAAACGCAATTCGCTCTCGGCCAATGCATCGGCGGCCCGACGCTGGTCCGTCACGTCGATCGCTACGCCGGGGAAGCGATAGACCCGACCCTCGGCATCGACCCGGGGCCGACCCGAGGTCATCAGCCAGCGCCGCGTGCCGTCGGGCGCGACAACGCGATATTCGACCTGAAAATCGCCAACCTCATCCACCGCCCGGCGTAATTCTGCGCCGACGCGGGGAAGATCCTCATGATCGATGGCGAGGAGATATTGCTCTATCGGGACGCCGAGCCCGGCCTGCTGCGGGTCGACATTGTACATGCGGGCAAACTGATCGTCGGAGGTGACGATATTGTCGATGACATTCCAGTCCCAGGTGCCCACCAGGGCGGAACTGGAGAGGGCCATGGACAGCCGCTCCTCGCTGCGGGCAAGGGCCTTCTTGGCGAGAACGCGGTCAGTCGTTTCATGCACGACGCAGAGCGTGCCCATGGACTGTCCGTCGTCGCCGACAATGGGGGAGTAGTGCAGGTCCATCCAGCCCGACTCCATCTGGCCGTGGCGGTTGAGGACCAGTTCCTGGTCGCGCAGGGCATAGGACTCGCCGCGCAGCCCGCGCTCGATATTGTTGTGATTGAACTCGGCAATCTCCGGCCATGCCTTGAGCGCCGGCATGCCGAAAATGTCGGGATGGCGCTGGCCGGCAAAGCGGGCATAGGCGTCATTGTAGATGAGCAGGCCTTCACGCCCCACCATCATGACCATCGCGGTCGACCCGACCATGACCAGGCGAACAGCGCCCTTGAGGCTCTCAGGCCAATCGGGGATGGCGCCGAGCGAGGTGGTGCCCCAGTCGAATTCGTTCAGCAGTTTTACTGTGGGATCACGCTCCAGCTCCGCGCGTCGTTCCTGCGAAGCATTTGGAAACAGAGACTTGGGCATCAACTACTCACATCAAGAGCGATCGGTGGGGGCAAGTCGGCAAGAATTTGGGCCGCGCGCAGATTTCACAACGCACGGCCCTATCTTAAGTTCAGGCGATGGCCCGCCTATTCGCCCGCCAATCGATGCGGTACGGGCTTTTCCGCATGGACTTCCTCGGCCACGAGGAAAGCAAGCTCGAGGGCCTGGCTGGCGTTGAGGCGTGGGTCGCAATAGGTGTTGTAGCGGTCCGACAGAGTTGCCTCGGTGACTGCCGAGAGCCCGCCGACGCATTCGGTGACATCGTCGCCGGTCATCTCGATATGAACGCCGCCGGCATAGGTCCCCATCTCGCGGTGAACCTGGAAGAAGTTCTTCACCTCGCCCAGGACGCGGTCGAACGGACGGGTCTTGAAGCCTGTGGAAGCCTTGATGGTGTTGCCGTGCATGGGGTCGCAGCACCAGACGACGGTACGACCGGCGCGCTGGACGGTCTCGATCAGGCGCGGCAGATGCTCCTGGACCTTGTCAGCGCCGAAACGCGAAATCAGCGTGATGCGGCCGGCCTCGTCGGTGGGGTTGAGCCGATCGAGCAGGCGCAGCAGATCGTCATTGCTCAGGCTTGGGCCGCACTTGAGGCCGATGGGATTGTTGATGCCGGCGAAAAACTCGACATGACCGGCATCGGGCTGGCGGGTACGGTCGCCGATCCAGAGCATATGACCAGAGGTGGCGTACCAGTCATTGGTGATGCTGTCGCGACGGGTCAGCGCTTCCTCATAGCCGAGGAGAAGGGCCTCATGGCTGGTGTAGAAGCTGGTCTGCTTGAGCGCCGGAGTATTTTCCGGATTGATGCCCAGAGCGGACATGAAGGTGATGGCGTCGTCGATCTTGCGCGCCACTTCCTCGAAGCGAACATTCCAGTTCGACCCCTTCATGAAGCCCATGGTCCATTCGTGGATGCGCGTCAGCTCGGCATAGCCGCCCATAGAGAAGGCGCGCAGCAGATTGAGCGTGGCCGCCGACTGGCGATAGGCCTGCAGCATGCGGTCCGGATCGGGAACGCGGGAGGCTTCGGTGAACTCGATGGCGTTGATGATATCGCCGCGATAGCT
Source organism: Devosia sp. FJ2-5-3 (assembly GCF_029201545.1). Lineage (NCBI taxonomy): Bacteria > Pseudomonadati > Pseudomonadota > Alphaproteobacteria > Hyphomicrobiales > Devosiaceae > Devosia > Devosia sp. FJ2-5-3. The sequence goes on from NZ_CP104007.1 coordinate 3,166,989, forward strand.
CGGCAGCTCGACCCCATCGATGATTTCCGTATCCGCCGAGCGCGGCTTGGCGAACTGGCCGGCGACGCGGCCGACCTTGACCACGGGCTTGGCGGCACCATGGGTCAGGACCACGGCCATCTGCAGGAAGACGCGGAAGAAGTCGCGGATGTGGTCGGCGCCGTGTTCGGCAAAGCTCTCGGCGCAGTCGCCGCCCTGGAGCAGGAAGGCCTCGCCACGGGCGACGGCGGCAAGCCGCGCCTTGAGTTCGCGCGCCTCGCCGGCAAAGACCAGCGGCGGGAAAGTGGCCAGTTGACGCTCGGCCTCAGCGAGGGCGACGGGATCGGGATAGGCCGGCACCTGATGGAGGGGCTTATCGCGCCAGCTGCTGGGGGTCCAAGTGGTCATGTTCAGTCTCGCTCACACAGGTGCATTGGCGCTTGCTGGCGGTCTAGCAAGCTGGTGCCGCCCTGCCAAGCGCAAAGGATCAGCCGCCAATCTTCTGACAGTTTCGATAGACGTAGCTCGGAGCCTTGAACGTCACCAGTTCTTCGGCTGCCGAAGGATGCAGGGCGATGGTCCGGTCGAGATCGGCCTTGGTCGCCCCCATGCCCACCGCGACGGCGACGAGCTGGATCATTTCGGCCGCGCCAGGGCCCAGGATGTGGACGCCGAGCACCTTGCCGCCGTCTTTCTCGGTGATCAGCTTGAAGATCATCCGGTCGGACTTGGTCGAGAGCGTATTTTGCATCGGGCGGAAGCGGGCGAGATAGACATCGACATCGCCATGCGTTGCCGCCTCGGTCTCGGTGAGGCCGACGACGCCGATTTCAGGCTCGGCAAAGACTGCGGTCGGGATCACTGAGTGATCGACGGCCAGGGGATTGTCGTTGAAGACGGTCTCGGCGAAGTACCAGCCTTCGCGAATGGCGACCGGCGTCAGTTGTGCCCGCCCGGTGACGTCGCCGACAGCGTAGATGGAGGGCACGGAGGTCTGCGAATAGGCATCGACAGCGATGGTGCCGTCTTCGTTGAGCGCAACGCCGGCGGTTTCGAGGCCGAGGCCCTCGACATTGGCGACGCGGCCGGTGGCGAACATCACGACATCATAGGGGGCGGTGACGCCGTCGCTGAAGGTGGCGTGGATGGCGTCGCCCATCTTGGAAAGCGAAGCGATCTTGGTCTGATAGGTCAGGCGGACGCCGCGCGTGGTAAGGCCGGCCTCAAGGCCGCGACGCATGTCCTCGTCAAAGCCGCGCAGGACGCAATCGCCGCGATAGACGATTGTGGTGTCGACGCCCAGCCCGGCGAAAATGGTCGCGAACTCGACCGCGATATAGCCCCCGCCCTCGATCAGGATGGACCTGGGAAGTTTCGGCAGGTCGAAGGCTTCATTGGAAGAGATACCGAACTCGGCACCCGGAATATCGGGGAAATAGGGACGCCCGCCGGTGGCGACGAGGAGATATTTCGCCGTGAGGTCGCGGCCCGCTCCCGCCAGGCGGATGGCGTTGGTGCCGGTGACAACGGCCCGATCCCGGATGATCTCGACGCCGGGCTTTTCCAGGTTCGCGGTATAGGCGGACTCGAGCCGGGTGATTTCCTTTTCCTTGTTGGCGACAAGGGTCGGCCAGTCGAAGCTGGCATCGACCTGCCAGCCAAAACTGTCGGCAATCTCGAACTGATCCCGGAAACGCGAGGCGTAGACATAGAGCTTCTTGGGGACGCAACCCCGAATGACGCAGGTGCCGCCAATGCGGAATTCCTCGACGATGGCGACCTTAGCGCCATAGGTTGCGGCCATTCGCGCGGCGCGCACACCGCCCGATCCCGCCCCGATGACCAGAAGATCGTAATCATAAGCCATCGCGGCCAAGCTCCTTCATCGTTTCTTACCGATATATATTGGCGTCGGCTTGCCATAAAAAAAGACCCCGCACAAGGCGGGGTCCGGTGACCGCGACGGGCCTTAGAGCTCGATGCCCTTGGTGCGCAGTTCGGAGCGCACCTTGGCGAAGAATTCACGCTTGAGGTTGTTGTTGAACACCTGCATGACGCGCTGCAGATCCGTGTTCAGCTCGGAATTGGCCTGCGCCAGCTTCTGGCCGGTCGCCGATTCATAGAAGGCCACAATTTCCCGCAGCTCGTCGATGGAGAAGCGCGTGGCATAGACGCGGGCAAACTGATCCAGGAGCTCGCCCTTGCGGCCATTATACTCCTGGATGACCTTGGTGATGGCCTCGTCGGTCTGCTGCAGAATTTCAGGGTTCTGCGTGACGATCTGCTGCATCGTTTCGATGCCGGTCTCGACGACGGCGACTTCATAGACCGAGGCGCGGTCGGTGAGGTCGATATATTTGCGCGCCAAGGCCAGCTGTTCGGGCGGCACTTCCTGTGCAATGGCCGGAACAGAAAGACCGATCAAACCAGCTGTCATAACTGCGGCAATGATTGTCTTGGCGCCGCGCATCAAATCCATAGTCATCCAATTGCCCATCTTTTGCCGATCCACGCTCGGTCAGTTGCCTTTGACGAGTGTTTTTACGCCATCTGGCGTCGCCACATAAGCCTTGCTGCACATATTGAGGAAAAGTCCATGCTGGACTACGCCCGGAATGTCCAGCAGGTCGCGCGAAAGCGCTTCTGGCTGTGAAATACGGCCAAAAAAAGCGTCCAGAATGAGGTGGCCGCCATCGGTGACGAATGGCGAGCCCTGATCCTCACCGCGCAAGCGCAGGCCACCCTCTGCCCCGTGGGCAGCGATTACTTGCTCGACGCTGTGGCGCGTCGCGCGCAGGCCGAAGCGGTTGACTTCGATGGGCAGCGGAAACCGGCCCAGCGTTTCCACCAGCTTGCTGGCGTCGGCGATGACGATCATGGCGTCCGAGGCCGCCGCGACGATCTTTTCGCGCAGCAGCGCGCCGCCACCGCCTTTGATGAGGTTGAAGTCGGGATCGATTTCGTCCGCGCCATCCACGGTGAGATCCAGGCGATCAAGCGTGTCGAGATCGGAAAGGGGGATGTTCAGTTCCAGAGCCTGGCGTGCGGTCGCCTCAGAGGTCGGAACGCAGATCACTTGCAGTCCCTGGGCCACTTTTTCGCCGAGCAGATCAACGAAGTGGCGCGCCGTAGAGCCGGTGCCCAAGCCGAGCCGCATGCCCTCCCGAACTTCCGTCAGGGCCATTGCGGCCGCCTCGCGCTTGAGTGTTTCGCTCATCGTTGCAATCCCCTTGAACTGGGCCGTGAATGACTACGGCACGCTGTACTGTCAAGACCGCCCCCAGGGAAACACTCACGTAATGGTGAATTGGAGTGTAACTGGCCAGCAACACAATATGGCAAGCCTGACACGGTTATGGCGAAAACATGTCCTTTAACACTTTTCGCCTACAGTCAGTGGGCGTAATGAGCGCAATCGCACCATCCCGAATCAGATGGTCGCATTCCTGCAGAGGCCGAGGGTAAGCATGAAGTTCATTAAGACAGTGATGGCAGTGGGGCTGTCGATCCTGTTGTCTGTGGGGTTGGTCACGCCAACCTGGGCAGCCAGAGTGTACAATTTCGACACCAGCATGTGGGAAGAACAGTCTGAAGTTCAGACCCGCAACCGCCGCGGAAGTGCGATCAAGAAGCAGGTCGTCGATTACGAGACCCGTCACAAGCCCGGCACATTGGTGATCGAAACCGGTGAGCGCCGCCTGTACCTGGTCCTCGAGGGTGGCAAGGCGATGCGCTATGGGATTGGCGTGGGCCGCGACGGCTTTACCTGGTCCGGCACCCACCGCATTACCCGCAAGGCCGAGTGGCCCGGCTGGACCCCGCCCCCGGCCATGCGCAAGCGCGTTCCCGACCTTCCGGCCTTCATGCCCGGCGGTCCTGACAATCCCCTCGGTGCGCGGGCGCTCTATATCGGCTCCACGCTTTATCGCGTCCACGGCACTTCCGAGCCATGGTCCATCGGCCAGGCCGTATCGTCCGGGTGCATCCGCCTGACCAATGACGACATCACCGATCTCTACGAGCGCGTGCAGGTCGGCGCGACGATCGTGGTCAACCACTAGTCTTTCGAGAATTCACGAAAAGGGTCGCTCTTCGGGGCGGCCCTTTTGTTTTGCCGCCGGCCTTTGCAGGGAGCCCGCGGAGCACTAAACTCAGGGCATGAATTCGCCCCTGCCCCTCGCCCCCGCCCGGCCCCTGATCGACACCTATGGCCGGCGCATCAGCTACCTCCGCATTTCGGTGACGGACCGGTGCGATTTCCGCTGCGTCTACTGCATGGGCGAGGACATGGTTTTCCTGCCCAAGCGCGATGTGCTGAGTTTCGAGGAGATCGAAACCATCGCCACCGCCTTTATCGCGCGCGGAACCACCAAGATCCGGCTGACGGGCGGCGAGCCGCTAGTGCGGCGCGATATCATGGCGCTGGTGGAAAGCCTCGGCCGCCATATCGGAGGCGGGCTGGACGAGTTGACGCTCACCACCAATGGCAGCCAGCTGGCCAAGACTGCCGCAGCGCTCCGCGCCGCCGGCGTGCGGCGGATCAATGTTTCGCTCGACAGCCTCGATGACGCACGTTTTCGCCAAATTACCCGGCGTGGCCGGCTTGGCGACGTCATGGCCGGGATCGAGGCGGCGCAGGCGGCCGGGCTCGAGCTCAAGATCAACATGGTCGCGATGCGCGGCGTCAATGACGACGAGATCGAGCCGATGATGGCCTGGGCGCATGGTCGTGGCATGGGGCTGACGCTGATCGAGGGCATGCCGCTTGGCGAGGTCGGGATCGATCGGGTCGATACCTACCTGCCGCTGCGCGAACTGCATGACAGCCTCGCAAAGCGCTACAGCCTGACCCGGCTCGACAAACGGACGGGCGGCCCAGCGCGCTATGTCCAGGTGGCCGAGACCGGCGGAGTGCTGGGCTTCATCACGCCGATGAGCCATAATTTTTGTGAAAGCTGCAATCGCGTGCGCCTGACCGCGACAGGGCAATTGTTCCTGTGCCTGGGGCAGGACGATCAGGTCGATCTGCGGCATGCCCTGCGCGAGGGCGGACGGGAAGCGCTTGATGCGGCGCTGGATCACGCCATGATGATCAAGCCCAAGGGCCACGATTTCCTGCTCGACCGCAGCCGACCGGAGCCCGCCGTGACGCGCTATATGAGCGTGACGGGGGGCTAGAGCATTTCACCGCGTCGTTGACGCGATGAAATCACTCCAAGTCCCTGTTTGTCGCGCTTCCGAACCGGAAAAGTGGTGTCCACTTTTCCTGGAAACGCTCTAGAGCTGCAACGCGGCGCTTATTTATCGTCGTCGACCACGATGGCGAAGTCGAGCGGCAGCGCCGTGGTGTATTTGATCTGGCCCATGGCGAAAGCCGAGCTGACATCGGTCAGATTGATCTTGCTGATGAGCTTTTTGTAGAAAGCGTCATAAGCGCCGATATCGGGAACGACCACGCGCATCAGATAGTCCACTTCGCCGCTCATGCGATAGAACTCCACCACTTCGGGGAATTCGTCGATGACGCCGGAGAATTTGCGCATCCAGCCGTCATTGTGCTCATTGGTCTTGACCGAGACGAAGACGGTGACGCCGACATTGACCTTGACCGGGTCGAGCACGGCGACGCGGCGCTGGATGACGCCGTCCTCTTCCATTTTCTGGATGCGGCGCCAGCACGGGGTGGTGGACAGCCCCACCTTGCGACCGATCTCGGCCACCGGCATGGTGGCATCCTTCTGCAGGAGCGTCAGAATTTTTCGATCAATCTTGTCGAGCGCCATATCGCCCCCAGCGAAATGAGATTTTCCAAACGGGCATTTTATCCCGCGTTCACGCACAAGTTAGTGCCATATTGGACAGGCGAGCGCAATAAAATTGCGCCTGAAAAGATCAAGCCCTGCCCTTACCCATCGTTAACCAATGATTTCGCCATTTGCGCCACTGCGCTGCGGCTCGCAGCGGCAACTTCACCTCCTATTAACCACGGCTCCCCTAGTGTTCAGGCATGTGCGTAGCGGCGGCCTGGTGCCGACGCATGAGTTAGTAATGAGTAAAAGTTCATGCCGCCTCGTTCGGCCATTGACGCGGACGTCCGTGCCCTCATGGGCCGCGACGGCAAGCGCGCCGCCCAAAAGACTGTTCTGGAAGCGCGTCAGCGGCTGACCAGCAGCTCTGGTACGCGCGCTGAATTCGATTTCGAGCTGATGCACGACTATGCGGCCGCACGTCGTGGCGCCGCGCTGCCCATGGCGGCCATCGTGTGCATCCTGGCCATCGTCGCCAGTTTCTGGGTTCCGGTCGTTTTCTCGGCTTTCTGGGCCGCACTCGTCATCTCCAGCCTTCTCGTCGTGGTGCTGGTCGCGCGCCGCTTTGCCCGCAGCGAACCCGCAAAGTTCAACGCCGCAAAATGGACGACGAGCTTCATAGCCGCAGAGACGCTCTACGGCATTGCCCTGTCCCTGCTGGCCCTGTGCACAGTCGTCGCAAATCCCAGCGACGTCGTGCCGGTGATGTTTGCCATGGTGCTGGTGAGCATCGCTGCCAATGCCGTGGCCACGCACACCCTGCCCCACGCCACGCTGATGAGCACCTTGCCGGTGACGGCAACGGTCGCAATCAATTTGCTGCTTCTCGGTGGCACGGTGAACTACACCCTCGCGGCTGTGGTGATCTGCGGCGAGATATTCTTCCTGTTCCTGGCGCGCCAGCTCTATTCCTCCGAACTCGAGACGATCTCGCATCAGTCGGAAAAGGACTCGCTGATCTCCGAACTCGAGGAAGCGCGTCACATGTCGGACGAGGCCCGCCGACATGCCGAGCAGGCCAATATTGCCAAGAGCCAGTTCCTGGCGACGATGAGCCATGAACTGCGCACCCCGCTCAATGCGATCATCGGCTTTTCCGAGGTGTTGAAATCGGAGCTGCTGGGTCCGCATCACGTGCCGCAATACAAGGAATATGCCGGCGACATCCACGCTAGCGGCCAGCATCTCCTCAATCTGATCAATGAGCTTCTCGACCTCAGCCGCATCGAGGCGGGCAAGTACGAATTGCACGAGGAAGCGGTATCTATCATCGACATCGCCGACGATTGCCGCCGCATGATGGAATTGCGCGCCAAGGCCAAGGGGATCGAGCTGGTGTTCAGTACCGGCGACAATCTGCCGAAAATCTGGGGCGACGAGCGGGCCATCCGCCAGGTGATCCTCAATCTGATGAGCAACGCCATCAAGTTCACGCCCCAGCATGGCAAGGTCACCCTGGTGGTGGCGCGTAGCGGCGATGGCGGGCAGTTGATCTCGGTCAAGGATAACGGCCCGGGCATTCCCGACGGCGAAATCGAAACCGTGCTGTCGTCGTTCGGCCAGGGCTCATTGGCACACAAGACAGCCGAACAGGGGGCAGGCCTCGGCCTGCCGATCGTTCAGAAGATCATGGATCTGCACCAGGGCCGGTTCGACCTGTTCTCCAAGCTGCGCTTCGGCACCGAGGTGATCGCCACTTTCCCGCGAGCCCGGGTGATGGACGCACTGGCCCCGGTTACCGAACGCCGCAACAAGCTCGAAATCTACTCCGCAGCTGGTTGATCCCCTGGGGGAGGAGCCGGTCCAAATTTCGCCGGCTTGGGCAGATCGAGTGGCGCCGCCGGAGGACCATGTGCGTATGCCGACCAAATTCTTGCCGTTCGTGATTGCCCTGCTGACCCTGCCGCTGGCTTGGACTGTGCACGCACAGGAGCCTATCAGCGCGGCATTGGCCATGCCCGCCGTGCCTGGCCCGGAAAACAGTGCCTATCGATTCTCGGAAGGAGTTTCCGTGCGTTTGCGCCGCAGTTTCCTCGACCAGATCCGCTGGTCGGCGGGGACCGAGGTGCGCGATCACCTGGCGGCGAGCTTTGCCGAGCGCAGCCATACCGAGATCTGGCAGGAACTGGTGCAGCCGGACGGGTTGAGCACCGGCAATGTAGCCGACGCCCTCGCCGCCTATTGGGTACTTAACTGGGTGACGGCCAATGGCGCCTATGGCCAGAAGGTGGACAATGGGCCAGTGCAGCGGCAATTGCGGCTTGCCCTGTCACAGGACACGAACTTCCAGCAATTGGGCGACCAGGCGCGTCAGCAGATGGCCGAGGGCTATATGCTAAATTTTTTGCTGGAGCACGCTGCGTTGAACAATGCAGTGGCGCGCAAGGACATCGCCACCCTGCAGGCTCTGGCCGAGGCCTCGGCAGCGCGCTTCCAGCAGCAGATGGGTGTCGACCTGCTGGCGCTGGTGCCGGGACCCAACGGGTTCGAGCCGAAAAGGCGGCCGAGCGGCCGATAAGGGACCGCGCCGCCGCCATCTGGGCGCACCAGAGCATTGCACCGCGTCGTTGACGCGATCAAATCACTGGTGCCGTCGCGTTTCGAGCGAACGTTCTAGTTGCCGGGACCGCTGATCGATGCGTCGGCAAAGGTGGCCATATTGGTGTGCAGATGCACTGCGGTCTTGATCATGACCATGCCCATTGCCGCGCCGCTGCCTTCGCCAAGGCGCATTCCCAAATCGAGCAAAGGGCGCTTGCCCAGATGCTCCAGAACGCGGGCGTGACCGGATTCTGCCGAGACATGGGCAAACAGGCAATGGTCGATGGCGGCAGGATTGACCGCATGGGCGATGGCCGCAGCGGCGGTCGCGACAAAGCCATCGACGACCACAGGCGCTTTCTGATGCCGCGCCGCGATGAGTGCACCCAGCATGGCGGCGATTTCGCGACCGCCAAGGCGCGCCAGAATGGCGAGAGGATGGGTGAGTTCATCCTTGTGGAGCGCAAGCGCCCGGTCCACGGCATCGGCCTTGCGCGCCAGGCCCGCATCATCGACGCCCGTTCCCCGGCCGACCCAATCAGCGCCGGTGCCGCCATAAAGTGCAGCATAGATCGCAGCGGCGATGGTGGTGTTGCCGATACCCATTTCGCCCAGGCCGACGAGGTCCGGCTTACCGGCCACCGCTTCCATGCCATAGGCAATGGTGGCGGCGCACATCTGGTCGTCGAGTGCCGGCTCCCTGGTAATGTCGCCGGTGGGCAATTCCAGCGCCAGCTCGAAGACGCGCAGATTGATCTCGTGCAGGGCGCAGATCTGGGAAATGGCCGCGCCGCCATTGGTGAAATTGGCCACCATCTGGGCAGTGACTTCGCGCGGGTAAGGGGAAACGCCCTGGTCGGTGACGCCATGATTGCCGGCAAAGATCGTGACCATCGGATTGTCGAGGCGCGGGAGCGAGCGATGCTGCCAGCGGGCGGTAAACTCGACGAGTTCCTCGAGGCGCCCAAGCGAGCCGGCCGGCTTGGTCAATTGCCCATCGCGCGCTCTCACCGCCGCAACCGCAGTCTCATCCCCCTCGGGAACGGCGACGAGCAGTTCGACGATATCGGCAAAAGCAGGATTGAGGGCGGGCATGGCAGGTCCAGCGTGATGTGGTAGGGAGGTGCGGACTTGTTGCCCAGAACGGAGCGAATTGCAATTGACGCCTAAGGCCGAGGACAATGGCATTCGCCCGCAGGCGGACACTGACAAAATTGCCGGTCCGAACCACGGCGGCATGGGCCTTCTGGACGACCTCCTGATGGCGCTGCGGTTTTTTTCGCGCTTGCCGACAGGGGACGGAACGCACGCAAGGCCGGAATTGGGGCGGATCGCCATGGCGCTGCCATTTGCCGCTGTGCTGATGGGCATTATCCCCATGTTTCTGCTCGTGGCCGGCATCTGGCTGGGGCTACCACCCTATTTCGCGGCGACGCTGGCCTGCGCGGCCATGGTCCTCGTCGGCGGCGGCATGATGGAGGATGCCATCGCCGATGCGGCTGACGGGCTGTTCGGGGGGTGGACGCCGGCGCGTCGGCTGGAAATCCTCAAGGACAGCCGCCACGGGACCTATGGCGTCGCGGCACTGTGTCTGTTTCTCGCGTTGCGCATCACGGCGCTCGGCAGCGTGGCCGCGGTGAATCCGCTTGCTGCCGCGGGGCTATGGCTTGCCGCCAATATCGGCGGGCGCTCGGGCGGGCTTTGGGTGGCCGCTGCCCTGCCCCCGGCCCGACCCGACGGTGCTGCGGCGGCAGCCGGGCCGTTGCCGAAGTCGCGGTTCTTCATCGGCGCCGGCTTTGCCCTCCTGATCATGGTCATCGTGGGTGGCCCGGCGACAAGTCTTGTCGGAGTGGGGTCGGCGGCCGTGGCGATCGCCCTGACGGTATTGGGCTGGGTCGCTCTTTGCCGGCGCCTCGTGGGCGGACAGACGGGCGACCTGATCGGCGCTGCGGGCGCGCTGGGGGAGGTTGCGGCGCTCACCGCATTGGTGATCTTCAGCGTTGCACCTTGAAATCGCCGCAGCCTGCCCCTTAATCGGAACCGGGGACACAGCCCCGAGGGATTGATTTGATGATCTTTATTGGCCTGGCATTGCTGATCGCTGTCGGCATCGCGCTTCTGATCAGCGCCGATGCCGGCACGCTGGTGGGGCTGACGCAGACGCAGACTGCCCAGCTGATCCCGCTCCTGATTATTCTCATCGTGTTCGCGGGCGGTCTGTTTTCGCGGCGGCGGCAGGCGGGAGAACTGATCGGAGCGCTGTTTCTGTGGGTCGGCATCTTCGCCGTGGTCGGCGTAGGCTATGCCTATCGCGACGATCTGCTGGGGGTTGTCAGCCGGGTGAGCGGCGAATTGCGACCGGGCGTCGCCATTGTCGATGGCGAGCGCGAATCCGCAACATTCCGGCGCGGCCTGGGCGGGCACTTTGAAATCAATGCCACGATCAACGGGCACGAAACCCCGATGATCTTCGATACCGGCGCCAGCGCCGTCGTACTCACCCAGGCCGACGCGATCGCAGCGGGAATCGATGTCAGCAATCTGCGCTTCGCGGTGCCGGTTTCAACCGCCAACGGCACCGGAATGGCCGCGCGGACGCGGCTTGCCACGATCGAAGTCGGTGGCATCGTGAGGCAGAATTTGACGGCCTTCGTCACCGAAAGCGGGGCACTTGAAACCAGCCTGCTCGGGATGACATTCCTCGAGACCCTGTCACGCTACAGCGTGACGCAGAATTCGCTCGAATTGCAGGACTAACCTCAAACTGCGACCGCAATTTCCTGCGTCTCGACGGCGGCAAGGGCGCGCTCGAACACTTCGGGACCCGCATTGGGCCGGCAGGCGTCGACGCTGAGAATCTGCCGGAACAGGCGGGCACCCGGACGGCCATTGGCCAGACCCAGCATGTGGCGCGCCACCTGGTTGAGCCGACCGCCCTTGGCAAGATGGGTTTCGGCATAGTCCGTCATTTCGGACATGACCCGCGCAAGATCGGGCGCGGGCGTCGTGGCGCCGAAAATGCGGCTGTCCACTTCGGCAAGGATCATCGGATTGTGATAGGCGGCGCGGCCCAGCATGACGCCGTCCATATGCTCAAGATGCTCGAGCGCCTGGTCGATCGTCTCGATGCCGCCATTGATCATCATCGGCAGTGGCGCCATGCGCTGGCGCAGGCGGTAAACGCGCGGATAGTCGAGCGGCGGAATGGTGCGGTTTTCCTTGGGGCTGAGGCCCTGGAGCCAGGCCTTTCGCGCGTGGACATAAAGCGCCGCAACGCCGGCCTCGGCCATCTTGTCGGCAAAGCGGTCGAGGCTTTCCTCAATGTCCTGGTCGTCGATGCCGATGCGGCACTTTACGGTGACAGGCCGGTCGGTTGCATCGCGCATGGCGCGCACGCATTCGGCTACGAGATCGGGCACGGCCATGAGGCAGGCACCGAAACGGCCCGATTGCACGCGATCAGACGGACAACCGACATTGAGGTTGATCTCGTCGTAGCCAAAAGCGTCGGCAAGACGGGTTGCCGCGGCCAATTCGCTGGGGTCGGAGCCGCCAAGCTGCACGGCGACGGGCTGCTCGAAGGGCTCGAAACGAAGGTGACGCTCGGCATCGCCATGAACAATGGCGGCGCTTGTCACCATTTCAGTGAACAGCAAGCTATGGCGCGTCAGGACGCGATGGAGGTGACGGCATGCCAGATCCGTCCATTCCATCATCGGTGCAACGGAGAACCGGCGAGCCGTGGTCAATGAGACAACGGAGCCTGGCGCCTCTAGCGTCATGGGTACGTCACTTCCAAGAGTTTTCATTTGGTGAGTGCCATAGCGTTTCCCGCCGGTGGGGGCAATGGCGGGTGTGATCTGGATCAAAGCCACCCCCCTCACTTATATGTATCAGTACCGGCATCAACCCGAGCGAGAGGTCATTGTAAATGTATACTCATATCGTCTGCGCCGTCGACGGCTCGGAGCTCAGCACCAAGGCGCTGCGCCACGCTCTTGCCCTGGCCAAATCTTTTAACGCCCGGCTTTCCGTGCTGACCGTAACTGACCCATCCGTGATCGTGGCACCGGGTGCCGAGATCATGATGGTCGACACGGCCAGCATTCTCGCCGATCTCGACAAGGCAAAGGAAGAGTCGGCCAAGGGTATCCTGACCGATGCCGGTCGCATCGCCCAGGATGAGGGCGTTGCGGTCAATCCAGTCTATCTGCCCGGCCATCACGCAGCCGAGGGCATCGTCACGACCGCAAAGAACATCAATGCCGATCTGATCGTCATGGGCTCGCATGGGCGCCGCGGTCTCGGCCGCCTGCTGCTCGGCAGCCAGGCCGCGGAGGTGCTGGCTCATTCCGACACGCCGGTGCTGATCGTCAAATAGCCTTCGGCACTAACATGTCAGATGTGGCGGGTGGGCTCATTTTCGGCTATTGCGCGATGAGCCCAGAGGAAATGCGCCATGAGCAATGCCCTGCCCCGCCACATCGCCGTCATCGATATCGGCAAGACCAATGCCAAGGTGGTGCTGATCGACGCCGAGCGCGGCGCGCAGATCGAGGCGCTCAGCCGACCAAACGAGGTGGTGCGGGACGGATTGTACCCGCATGCCGATGTCGAGGGGTTGTGGGACTTCATCCTCAACAGTCTCGCCGCGCTCCAGGGTGCGCATAGGATCGACGGGATTTCCATAACCACGCATGGGGCCACCGCCGCGCTCGTCAACGAGACAGGCCTGGTCCTGCCGGTGCTGGACTATGAGCATGCCGGGCCAGAGGCATCGCGCCCAGCCTATGCGCAGGTGAGACCAGGCTTTGCCGAAACACTGTCTCCGCCCCTGCCCAACGGGCTTAATCTCGGGGCGCAGATTTTCTGGCAGCAGGCGACGTTTCCCGCCGAGTTTGCAGCGGTTACGCGGATCCTCGCCTATCCCCAATACTGGGCGTGGCGGCTTACCGGCATCGCTGCGAGTGAAGTGACGTCGCTGGGCTGCCATACAGATCTCTGGTCGCCCGAAAAGAACGACTTCTCCAGCCTTGTCGCGCGCAGCGGCTGGCGTCCGCTCTTCCCCAAAATCAGGCCGGCGGCGTCCGTACTGGGCACCGTCCTTCCCGATGTCGCGGCGCGTACCGGTCTTGGCGCCGACATTCCGGTGACCTGCGGCATCCACGATTCCAACGCATCGCTGGTGCCGCACCTCGCGCGCAAGGATACGCCGTTTTCAGTGGTCTCGGCCGGCACCTGGACGATCTGCATGACGGTCGGCGGGGATACGGCAGGTCTCGATGAAGCCCGGGATAGCCTCTCCAATGTCGATGCCCATGGCCGCCCCGTGCCCACCGCGCGGTTCATGGGAGGGCGGGAATTTGACCTCCTGGTGCCACGGATCGTCGAGCCGAGCCTCGACGACATCGCTGCGGTCATCGCGGCAGATGTGCGGGCGCTGCCAAGTTTCGTTCCAGGCGTCGGCCCATTTGGCGTGACCAGGGGCGGATGGAGTGTCGATCCCGATGGATTGTCGGACGGCGCGCGCACGGCCGCCGCATCGCTCTATCTGGCGCTGATGACCCGGGAATGCCTGGGGCTCTGCGGGTTGGGACGGATGATCATCGTCGAGGGCCCCCTCGCCCGCAACCGCCTGTTCTGCGCCGCATTGGGACGATTGAGTGGCGTGCCCATCCACGCGTCGGGTGACAGCACCGGAACCAGCATGGGCGCCAGCCTGTTGTTCGGAGGCGGCAGCGAAGCTGCGCTGGGGGAATCAATCCCGCCGCTCGAATATGCCGGCTTCGATGACTATGCCGCCAAATGGCGTGACCGCGCACGAAGCCAGAACTGAGGTTGACGCGTTTCGACGTAAATCTCAGTCTGCTTTGAAAAATATGGAGGCCCGCCATGACCGCCCGCAAACGCATCGTGATCGTCGGGGCTGGGTTTGGCGGGATGGCAGCGGCCCAGAGGCTGGAGCGGGCTGATGCGGATGTCGTGGTGATCGACCGGCGCAATCATCATCTGTTCCAGCCCTTGCTCTATCAAGTTGCCACCGCCACCCTCAGCCCTTCGGAAATTGCCTGGCCCATTCGCCATATTCTGCGCAAGCAGGCCAATGCGCGGGTGTTGCTGGCCACTGTGACGGGCGTGGATATCGCCGGCAGGGCCGTATTGCTCGAGGACGGCACGCGCCAGCCCTATGACTATCTGATCCTCGCGACCGGCGCGCAGCACGCCTATTTCGGCAATGATGAATGGGCGGAATTCGCGCCGGGCCTCAAGACGCTGGAGGACGCGACCTCCATACGCCGCAAGCTGTTGCTGGCTTATGAGGCGGCCGAAAGGGAGGAGGATCCGGCCAAGCGCCGGGCATTGCTCACATTTGCGATCATCGGGGCGGGGCCGACCGGCGTGGAAATGGCCGGAGCGGTCAACGAATTGGGGCGAGCAAGCCTGAAAGGGCAGTTCAGGACGATTACGCCGGACGATATCCGCGTCCTCCTGATCGAGGGTGGAGACCGGGTGCTGCTCAACTTCGCGCCCGAACTCTCGGCCTATACGCTGGACGCTCTGCGCAAACTGGGGGTCGAGATCGAGCTTGGTCAGATGGTCAAGGCGATTGACGAGGATGGGGTGAGTTATGGCGACAAGCGCCTCGACACCAAGACCATCATCTGGGCGGCCGGAGTGGCGGCGTCGCCGGCGGGGAAATGGCTTGGCGCGGAGATGGACCGGTCGGGGCGCGTCATCGTCGAGCCGGACCTAACCCTTCATGGCCACAGCGAAATCTTCGTCGTCGGGGACACGGCCAGCATCAAGAAAGACGACGGCAAGCCGGTGCCGGGCGTGGCGCCCGCCGCCAAGCAGGCGGGGCTCCATGCAGCCAACATGATCCTCGAACGGCTGGCGGGCGGGGAAGGCAATCGGGCTTTCGCTTATAATCACGCCGGCGATCTGGCGACGATCGGCAAGCGCTCGGCGGTTATCGACTTCGGCCGCATAAAGCTTAGGGGAGCGCTGGCCTGGTGGGTATGGGGCATCGCCCATATCTATTTCCTGGTCGACCTCAAGAACCGCGTCTTCGTGACCCTCAACTGGCTCTGGATTTACCTCACCGGCCAGCACCGCAACCGGCTGATCACCCATGGCCAGGCCCCTGCCCGGGCCCCGATCAAGGAGGTGACGGAGGGGAAATAGTGCTGGTTATTCAACGCTCCAGCACTGGATCGACGACGCTCTCGGCTTTATGCAGCGACCTTTCGCGCAGCCAGATATAAAGGCCGCTGGCGATGATGATCCCGGCACCGAGAATGAACAGCTGGTCCGGCGGTTGATCGAAAACCAGCCAGCTGGCGATCGAAAGATAGATCAGGCTCAGATAACTGAAGGGCGCCAGGGCCGACGCGCCAGCAAAGCGATGTGCCGTGGAATTGAGGAAATGGCCCAATAGTCCCGCGGCGCCCATGATGAAAAAGGCCACCCAGGAAATGGGTTGGCTCGGCCAGGCCCAGTCGCCAAAAGCAAATGGCATCAAGAGGATAACGGGCACGCCACCGGCGTAGAATTGCTGGGTCAAAGCGCCGTCGACGCCGGCCAGCCTGCGGGTGAGGATGGCGAAAAACGCCAGAAAAAGGGCGCAACCCAGACTGATCAGTGCGGCCGGCTGGAACGCTTCGGAGCCAGGACGGACGATTATCAGCGTGCCGATGAACCCCACCCCGATGGCGACCCAGCGCCGCCAGCCGACCGTTTCCCCGAGCAAGGGGCCGGACAGGGCGCAGATGATCAATGGAGAGGTAAACTGGATGGCGCTGGTGACCGTCAAAGGCAGGTAGCGCATGGCCAGAAAGTTGAGCCCGGTGGTGACGAGGAGACAGCCCCCGCGCAGCAGTTCGAGCTTTAAATTATTGGTTTGAAATAGTTTTTTACCGCTCACCGGAAGGAACAGGAGCAGCAGCAGGAAGAAATGCATACCGTAGCGGACGAAGACGATCTCGGTCGTGGGCAGGCCTTCCACCGAAAGCCATTTGGCCGAGATGTCGAGGACCAGCAGGACGAGTTGGGAGACCAGGACTAGGCCGATGGCCAGGTTTACCTTGTTTTCGATCGGCGCGACGAGATGGGCCATGGTCAGCGACCACCAGCGGAGGGACGGTCGAAATCACCGCCGGGGATGTGGGCAAGCATAATAGATCCAGTTCGGCCGCGACAATTTCGGCCTGGCCCAGCCTTCTTCAGACCGCACCCCGAGTCAATGGGTGCGGTGCATTTGCGCGCGGCTGAACGTATTTTCTCTCGTTATATCAGAAGGTTTCGGAGAGATTGCGGACGCGGGAAGAGGCCGCTAGATCGGCTGCCGAGAGTGTTTTTCCGTGCCGTGGGATGAAGGTGAGCTCGACCGGACGGCCGGGGAGAAGCGTGACAGCATTGTCGGAAAAATAGCCTGGGGCGTCGACAGTGATGGTCGTAAAGAGCGACGGGCGGTCCGATTCGAGAGTGACCACCGCTGCGCCGTCTTTTTCGGCCCATCTGGCCGAGATATTGGGCTGGGGCAGTTCGTAGGCCTTGTAGGGCTTAGGGAAATAGTCGTTCTGACCCAAGAGGTTACCGGCGTCGTCTGTCCACGAGAAGGAGAGAAACTCATCGTCGGCCAGATCGGAAAGCGAGAGTGTGGTGACCGGGAGAGCGGCATCGGGCGTGATTTGCGCCTCGCCGGACCACAGCGTCCGCATCGCTCCCGACATCGATACAGCTATTAGCACAATGTGGGAATTGGTTAGCAGACTGCTATCATTGACGGCCTTGAGTGTGACTCCAGTGTTGTCGGCATCCGGGACGGCCACCACGTTGACGAGACTGTAGAAGCGACGGGCCATGTAGTGCATCAGCTTCCACTGGCCGCCATAGTCGAGGCTCGACCAGGAGGCCACCGGCCAGATGTCGTTTATCTGCCAATAGAGCGTGCCCATGCAGCGCGGCTTGGTGGAGCGCCAATATTCGATGGCGGTCTTGATGGCGAGGCCCTGCTGGATCTGGCTGAGATAGACCATCTGGTCGAAGTCGCGCGGGAAACGGAAATAGCGCGTCATGGTCTCGATGATGCGGGCATTGCCGCCATTGTTGCGCTGGTGGTTTTCCATGACCGGCGAGGACGGGTTGCGGTCCTTCTCCTCGGCGAAGGTCTCGATGACATTCATCGAGGTAAAGGACTGGAAGCCGAACTCGGAGGCAAAGCGCGGATTGACGGTGCGGTAGGCGTCAAAGCTCTTGGCCGAGTGCCAGACGTCCCAATAATGGAGGTCGCCGCGCGTGTCGGAATGCCAGCCATCGGAGAAGTCCATGTAGCCCAGCGAGGGCGAGGACGGCCAGAAGCGGCGGGCGGGGTCTTCGTCCTCGACGATGCGATGGAGAAGGGAATTGAGCCGGTCGTAATTGGCGACGTAGCGTTCCTTCTGCGATCTGGTTTCCGGATACCAGTTGAGCGAGCCGATCACTTCGTTGTCGCCGCACCAGAGGGCGATCGAGGCGTGATGGCTGAGGCGGCGCACCTGCTGGGTGATCTCGACCTCTACGCTTTCGAGGAATTCCCGGTTGGACGGATAGCTCATGCAGGAGAACATGAAATCGTGCCAGATGAGGATGCCGAGTTCGTCGCAGAGATCGTAGAAATAGTCCGGCTCGTATTGGCCACCGCCCCAGATGCGCAGCATGTTCATGTTGGCCGCCTTGGCGCTCTCGAGGAGGTCGCAAATGACGGTCGGGGTGATGCGGCTCGGGATGGCGTCGGCCGGAATCCAGTTGGCGCCCATCATGGTGATGTCGCGGCCATTGATGCGGCATTTGAAGGAGTGGTCGATCTCGTCTTTTTCGACGATCCACTCAAGTTTCCTGAGCCCGATCTTGCGGGTGGTGATCTCGCCATCGAGATCGGTGACCAGTTCATAGAGCGGCTGGGCGCCCTGCCCGGCCGGCCACCATAGATCGGGATCGCGGATGGTGATGGTGTGAGTGAGGACGTTCCCGCCCTTTTCCACGGGGATGGTTTCCGCGATCAACTGGCCGTCTATCGTGTGCTCGAGCTTGACCTCGCCGGCGGCAAAGGCGTGGATGCGGGTCTTGATGACGAGATCGACCGCGCCATCGGAATGGATCTGGTCGATTTGGACGCTTTCCTGGCGAGCGAGGCTCGAGCGGCGGAGGCTCATCGTGCCGTAGACGCCGATGGGCATGAGGCAGATGCCCCAATCCCAACCTGCATGGCAGGCCGCCTTGCGGATGAAGTTCATATGGATGCCCTTCAGCCCATTGGTCTGGTAATTATAGGTGAAGGGGATCGGGAAGGGATGGGCATCGGCCCGAGCCTTGGCGACATCGGGGGCGATGTCGAATTCGAGGCGCAGGGTGTTTTCGCCGGCCCTGACTTTTCCGGTGACGTCGATGTCGTGGCGGACAAAACTGTTGTCGGTTGTCGCGATCACTTCGCCGTTGAGCAGAATGGTGGCGATGCAATCGACCTCGGACAGGGTGAGGGTCAGATAGCCGTCGATATCATCAGGCTCGGCAGTAAAACGCCGCTCCATCGTCCAGGCGGTTTCATTGACCCACATGACCTGTTTTTCGTTCTCGCCGAAATAGGGATCGGGGATCAGCCCGGCGCCAAGCAGAGCCGAATGGACGTCGCCCGGGAGGGCAATCTCGATGGCAATGTCGCGCCCCGGCGCGCTCAGGCTGAAGGTGCCGCCCAGATCCAGGACGTCATTGCGGATCGATGTCATCTGTTTTCCTCCTCGGGCGGCTCTCATCCGCCAGCCGCGCCCAAAGGCGCGGCGCAATCGATTTCATCCTTGCTTGTAGCCTGAAGCGGCAAGGCTTCAAACTGGGCTTTTCCGCTCTCCGCAGGCTTTTGCAACGTCGCATTTGCGCCAGCTAATGTGCGACAAACTTACACATATGTTAGTATTTTCACCTCTAGGCTTGCCACCAAGAAGGGCAGGTCAATGTCTCTAGTGCGCGACTTTCTAAGCAAATCTGCCGGACCGCCGGACTCTCACGAACTGGTATCGGCGCAATGGCGCGCGCTGAGCCGACAGGTGCCGCTCATGTACGGCATGCTGGTGTGCAATACGCTGATCCTGGCCAGCACATTCCTCGACGCTGCACCTTTGGAATTGACGATCTACATTCCCGGCGCATTGCTGCTGCTTTCCGTGCTGCGCATGGTGATGTGGTGGCGCAAGCGCGACAGGCCGGTGGACATAGAGCAGGTCAGAGTAGATTTGCGCACACTGGTCTGGCTCGGGCCGGGCCTGGCCCTGGGGTACACGGCGTGGGCGCTGAGCCTGTTTCCCTTTGGCGACGCCTATCAGAAATCTCAGATAGCCTTCTATATGAGCATCACCACGATCGGCGCGATGTTCTGCCTGATGCATGTGCGCAAGGCAGCGCTGTGGATGGGCCTCTGCGTGCTGGGGCCATTCATCGCCTTTTTCGGCATGGCGGGCCAGCCCGCCTTCGTGGCGATCTCGATCAATCTGGCATTGGTGGTTTCGGCTCTCACCGTCATCCTCTTCATCAATTACCGGGATTTCAGCGCATTGGTGGCGTCGCGCAGCGAAATGGCGCGCCGGCAGGTGGAAACGCAGCGCCTGCTCGAAGAGAACCACCGCCTTGCCAATATGGACACGCTCACCGGCCTGCCGAACCGGCGCAATTTCCAACGCCACCTCAACAAGGCGCTGGAACAGTCCGCCCTGACCGGCCAGACCGTCGGCGTGGCGCGGATCGATCTGGACGGCCTCAAATCGGTGAATGCGATTTTCGGCCAGATGTGTGGCGACAGGGTCATCATCGAGGCGGCGCGCCGGCTGGAGGCGCTCAACAACACCGGGATGTTCCTCGCCCGGCTCGAGGGCAGCGGCTTTGCGATGATAATTCCAGCGCCGGCCGACGCCCGGACGCTCGAGCGATGCGGGGAGATTTTTTGCCAGGCTATAAAGCTGCCTTTTGAGCTCACCGCGGGCACCGTACGCCTCACCGCATCGACGGGCCTTGCCGTGTCGCGACCGGGCGATTCCGCCGATACCCAGTTTGACCGGGCCGACTACGCGACATCCTGCGCCAAGCAGCAGGCGCGCGGCAGCGCAGTGGTTTTCTCCGAGCGCCATGCAATCGAAATCACCAAGGTCCGCCGCATGGAGCACCTGCTCCACACAGCCAATTTCGATGAGGAAATCTATATTCTGCTGCAGCCGCAATTCGACATGACGCTGGGCATGACCACCGGTTTCGAAGTGCTGGCGCGCTGGCGCAGCCCCCTGCTCGGGGAAATCTCGCCGGCCGAGTTCATTCCCATGGCCGAGCGCACGGGCTGCATCAGCAAGATCACCCAGACCGTGGTGCGCAAGGCGCTCGCCGTGTGCCGCACCCTGCCCCCGCATATCCGGATCTCGGTCAATCTTTCGGCCAATGACATCGGCTCGACCACCGCGATCCAGGCCATCGCCGCACAGATCGCGGCCGCGCCCAAGCCGTGCCGGATCGACTTCGAAATCACCGAAACCGCCGTGGTGCGCGATCTGGCGCAGGCCAATGAGGCGCTGCTGACGCTGCTGGCCCTGGGCGCGCGGATTTCGCTCGACGATTTCGGCACGGGCCATTCGAGCCTTACCCATGTGCAACGCCTGCCGCTGCACCGGATCAAGATCGACCGCAGCTTCGTGGCGGAGGTGACCAGCGACGTCACGAGCCGCGCCATCGTCAAGACCATGGTCGATCTCTGCCGAAACCTGGGCATGTCCTGCGTCTTCGAGGGGATCGAGACCGAGGACCAGCTGGAAGCGCTGGTCGATCTCGGCGGCACGGTGATGCAAGGCTATTTTTTCGGCCGCCCCATGGCGGTGAGCCAGGTCTGCGACCATCTCGGGCACGAGCGGCAGCGGCTCAACGGGGGCCGAGCAAGCCTCGAAGCCGTTGGATAAGCAAAAGGCGGGACCGATTGGCCCCGCCCTTTGTTTATTGGGCCGGCGCCCGCGCCACTGGCGCGTTTGACCTTTCAGGACGGCCACTGGTGCGTTTGACCTTTCAGGACGCCCCGCCATTCGAGCATAGCTCTCATGGCCTTGTCGGCTTCAAACGCGCCACTGGCGCGCGTTTGACCTTTCAGGACGCCTCCAAGTCAAGGAAACCGCCGGACTGGCGTTCCCAGAGCATGGCATAATGCCCGCCGGTGGAGAGCAATTGGGCGTGGGTGCCCTCCTCGACGATGCGGCCCTTTTCCAGCACAACCAGACGATCCATGGCGGCGATGGTGGAGAGGCGATGGGCGATGGCGATCACCGTCTTGCCCTGCATCAGGCTCGTCAATTGCTCCTGGATGGCCGCTTCCACCTCGCTGTCGAGGGCGGAGGTGGCTTCGTCGAGCACGAGGATCGGCGCGTTCTTGAGCAGCACGCGGGCTATGGCGACGCGCTGGCGCTGGCCGCCCGAGAGTTTGACGCCGCGCTCGCCCACATGGGCATCATAGCCTTTCCGGCCCTGGGGATCGGAGAGGGTGGTGATGACATCGTGGATCCTGGCCTGTTCGGCCGCCTCGATCATCGCATCGTCGCTGGCGAAGTGATTGCCATATTTGAGGTTTTCACGGACGGACCGATGGAGCAAGGACGTGTCCTGGCTGACAAGGCCGATGGCACCGCGCAGGCTTTCCTGGGTGACATTGCGGATGTCGTGCCCATCAATGCGGATCGCCCCCTCCTGAACGTCGAACATGCGCAGCGCCAGATTGACCAGCGTCGACTTGCCCGAGCCGGAGCGGCCGACAAGGCCGATCTTTTCGCCCGGACGGATGGCAAGGCTGAAATCGTCGATGACGCTGCCCTCCTTGCCGCGCCAGTAATTGAAGCTGACCTTGTCATAGACGAGCCCGCCTTCGCGCACGGCCAGGGGCTGGGCCTCGGGCGTATCGAGCATGGTGAGGGGCTGGGCGATGGTCTCCATCGAATCCCGCGTCGTGCCGATCTGGCGGAAGATGTTCGACCCGATCTCGAGGATCCAGCCGCTCATGTTCATGATCTGGAGCGCGAAGGGCACGGCGGTGGCCACTGCGGCCGCAGTGAGCACGCCATCGTTCCAGCCGGTGAGCGCCAGCCAGGTGACGGAAACGACGAGGCCCGCATTGAGGAGGAACAGCACCGACCACATATAGGTGAACACCCGCATCAGCTTGCGGAAGCTGATGGCGTGATCCCTAACGCTGTCGGACACATATTGATCTTCGTGGCCGCCGGTGGCGAAGGTCTTGATGGTGTGGATATTGGTGTAGCTGTCGACGATGCGCCCGGTCATCACCGATTTTGCCTCCGAGAGGTCCTCGGAATAGCGGGCGATCAGCGGCATGGTCATGGCGAAGAGGATCGCATAGAGCAGCAGCCAGACGCCGATGGGCACCAGCAAGACCGGATCGAGCTGGGCCAGCACGACAATCGCCACGATGACGAAGATCAGCGCGTACCAGGCGGCGTCGATGGTGAGATTGACCCCGATTTCCACCGCCTCGCCGGCCTGGATGACCTTGTTGGCGATGCGGCCGGCAAAGTCGTTCTGGAAGAAGGTCCAGCTCTGGCGGATGACGTGCCAATGGCTCTGCCAGCGAATGATATCGACGAGGTTCGGCACGATGGCGTGGTTGCGGATCAGCGTGTCGAGGAGGAAGGTCAGCGGACGGACCACGGCGACGACGAAGATCATCCAGAGCAGGGTCTGCCCGTGGACATCGAAGATTTCGCCGGGATTGGTGGTGGCCAGCATGCCGACGATGAGGCCAACGAAGACGGGCATCAGCGCATCGGCGACGGAGCCGATGGCGACAAGGCCTATGCGGAGCGCGAAGGCGGTCTTGAACTGGCGGACGAAATAGCCAACGAAGGCATTGAGGCCCATGGGCGGCTGGCGGTTCTTGGCCAGGGCGATGGGCGAATAGAGATTGTCGAAAAAGTCGACGACGCGGTTGAACATTTGGTGCTCATATTTTTGAGCCGCGCCTGATGGAACGGGTCCGGATCAGGTTCGGTGACGGTCAATGGGTTTGGATCGGATCGTGGCGCCCGCAGCGGGATTGGGATTTCTCGCCAGTTCAATCTGAATGATGTCACCCATCTGGGTTCTCCTTTGCGTTGTTTGGGACACCGAACGCGTTGCCGAATTCGGGTCGGATCGAGGGGACTGCGCTTCCCCTCGGATTTGAAGCATGGGATGGCGCAGCACCCCTCTGTGTTCCTGCCTTTCGGGCAAAGCCCTTCAGGCCTTCTCGCCTGCAATCGCTCCACTGGAGCGATTGCACCCTCCGGGTCGCCTCGAAGTCCCTCAAGGGGAGAGGGGAAGAAAGTTACTGCGCCGCCTCTTCGGGCTGGTCGGCGTCTATGAAGCCGCCGGACTGGCGATGCCAGAGCTGGCTGTAGATGCCGCCGCTGTCGACGAGCTGGGCGTGGCTGCCCTGTTCGACGATCTTGCCCTTATCGAGCACCACCAGTCGGTCCATCATGGCGATGGTGGAGAGGCGGTGGGCAATGGCGATCACGGTCTTGCCGTTCATCAGCAATTGCAGCTGGCCCTGGATGGCGGCTTCGACCTCACTGTCGAGCGCGGAGGTAGCTTCGTCGAGCACGAGGATCGGCGCGTTCTTCAGGAGGACGCGGGCGATGGCGATGCGCTGGCGCTGGCCGCCGGAGAGTTTTACGCCGCGTTCGCCGACATGAGCATCGTAGCCCTTGCGCCCCTTGAGATCGGAGAGCCCGAGGATGAAGTCATGCGCCTCGGCGAGCTTGGCGGCCTCGATCATTTCTTCCTCGGTCGCGTCGGGGCGTCCGTAGACGATGTTTTCGCGCACCGACCGGTGGAGCAGCGAGGTGTCCTGCGTCACGACGCCGATATTGGCGCGCAGGCTATCCTGCTGGATCTCGGCGATGTCATTGCCATCGACGAGGATGCGCCCGCCCTGGCGGTCGTAGAAGCGCAGGAGCAGATTGACGATGGTCGACTTGCCCGCGCCGGAGCGACCGACAAGGCCGATCTTCTCGCCGGGTCGGATATGGAGGTCGAGCCCTTCGATGACGCCGGACGACTTGCCGTAGTGGAACGACACCTTGTCGAACTTGATGTCGCCAGTGACGGTGCCGATCGGCTTGGCTTCGGGCTTGTCGGCGACGACGCGGGGCAGCGAGATGGAGGAAATGCCATCACGCACGACGCCGATATTTTCAAACAGCGCCGACATTTCCCACATGACCCACTGGCTCATGCCCTGGAAGCGCAGGACGAGGGCGGCGGCCACGGCGATGGCGCCGGGGGTCATATTGCCATTGAGCCATTGCCAGATGCCCACGGCAAAGACCGCGAACAGCAGCGTGCAGTTCATCAGGGTGATGATGACCTGGAGCCCGGTGACCATGCGCATCTGCTTATAGACGGTACCCAGGAAGCCATCCATGGCCTCGCGGGCATAGCCCTCTTCGCGGCGCGAATGGGAGAAGAGCTTTACCGTGGCGATATTGGTGTAGCTGTCGACGATGCGGCCGGTCATCATCGAACGGGCATCGGCCTGGGCCTCGGAAATCTTGCCAAGGCGCGGGATGAAATAGCGCAGGAGCGCGATATAGCAGACCAGCCAGACGATGAAGGGCACGGCCAGCCAGAGATCGCTCATGGCGGCGAGCACCACGGCGCCGGCAAAATAGACGACCACATAGACAGTGACGTCGAGAAGCTTCATCACCACTTCGCGCACGGCCAGCGCGGTCTGCATCAGCTTGGCGCCGATGCGGCCGGCGAACTCGTCCTGGAAATAGCTCATCGACTGGCGAATGAGGTAGCGGTGCGCCATCCAGCGGATGCGCTGGGGCAGATTGCCGAGCAGGGTCTGGTGGATGATCATGGAATCGATCAGCTGCAGCGACGGGATGACGATGAGCAGCACCGCGGCCATGCCGGCCAGCTTCCAGCCTTCATTGGCGAGGAAGGTCTCGGGATTGGCATTGCTCAGCCAGTCGACGATGGAGCCCATGAAGCCGAAGAGCAGGATTTCGAGCAGGGCGATTGCCGCGCCCAGCACGGTCATCGCCGCCAGCCATTTCTTGGCGCCGTGGCTATAGTGAAGGCAGAAGGCCAACAGACCCTTGGGGGGTTCGCTCGGCTCTGACAGGGGGTAGGCGTTCAGCCGCTTTTCAAACCAGCTCAGCATTTCGTGTACCGCTCAATTCCGTAAGTTCTTCACCATGGCCGATGCTTATGCGAGCGTCGTGACACATGCGGTCAGCAGCTCGCATCCAGGAACATGACGAACCGGAAATCAAAAAAATGACACTCAATACGCCCGCACCGGCGCAGAGGAGCATCGTCCAGCTTGGCCCGGCGCCTGTTCTCCGCAATGCTGTCCCAATTGCTGGCGAAGAAGAGGCTATGAGCCAGGAGCCCGGTAGCATACACAAATGACGGGGAACGGCTGTTACCGGACGGCCACAGTCGATTGCCAGAAATAACGTTGTAATTGGACCGCTTCATGCGCACGGACACCGAGCAGACAATCTTCCTTCGCGACTACGAGCCCACGCCCTACCGCATTGTCTCGGTGGATCTGGACTTCAGGATTACCGAGGAAATGACCCGTGTCCGGGCGCAACTGACCATCGAGCCGCGCGAGGAGACCGCCCCCGGTACGCCGCTGGTGCTCGACGGGGATGGAATCAGTCTGCATTCGATTGCCATCGATGGCGCGCCGCTGGTGCTGGCGGCCTATGCCGCCGACGAAACCGGACTGACCGTGGTGGAGCCGCCATACCGGCGCTTCGTGCTCGATACCGAAGTGCTGCTCAAGCCCGAAACCAACTCCAAGCTGATGGGGCTCTATCGCTCCAGCGGCACCTGGTGCACCCAGTGCGAGCCCGAGGGGTTCCGGCGCATCACCTATTACCTCGACCGGCCCGATATCCTGGCGCCGTTCAAGGTGCGGATCACCGCCCCGCAGAGTGTCGCTCCGGTGCTGCTCTCCAATGGCAATCTCATCGAGCAAGGCGCGGCCGGGGACGGCATGCATTATGTCGTCTGGGAGGACCCCTTCCCCAAGCCAGCTTATCTCTTCGCGCTGGTTGCCGGCGATCTCGGCGTGATCAAGGACAGTTTCACCACGATGAGCGGGCGCGAGGTCGAGCTCGGCATCTATTGCAGCCATGGCAAGGAAAATGAGTGCCTCTACGCCATGGACAGCCTCAAGCGCTCCATGGCCTGGGACGAAAAGCGCTTCGGGCGCGAATACGACCTCGACGTTTTCAATATCGTCGCCGTCTCCGATTTCAATTTCGGCGCGATGGAAAACAAGGGCCTCAACATCTTCAACGACAAGCTGGTGTTTGCCTCGCCCGAAACAGCGAGCGACGCCAATTACGCCAGCATCGAGCGGGTGATCGCCCACGAATATTTCCACAATTGGACGGGCAATCGCATCACCTGCCGCGACTGGTTCCAGCTCTGCCTCAAGGAAGGGCTGACGGTCTATCGCGACCAGGAATTCTCCTCGGACGAGCGCAGCCGCCCGGTGCAGCGCATCCATGACGTGGAGAACCTCCGGGTCAGCCAGTTCCCCGAAGATGGCGGCCCCCTCGCCCATCCGCCGCGTCCGGACCGCTATCGCGAGATCAACAATTTTTATACGACGACCGTCTACCAGAAGGGCGCCGAAGTGGTGCGCATGCTGGCGACGATCCTCGGCGAAGACGGTTTCCGCAAGGGAATGGACCTTTATTTCGAGCACCATGATGGTGACGCGACGACCATCGAGGCCTTCCTCAAAGTGTTCGAGGAGGCCAATGGTGTCGACCTCGGCCAGTTCTCGCGCTGGTATACCGAGGCCGGCACGCCCGAGGTAACCGTCAGCGAGGACTATGATGCGGCAAGCCAGACCTATCGGCTGACCCTGACGCAGAAGACCAATCCCACGCCCAACCAGCCGGAAAAGGCTCCGTTCGTCATTCCCGTGCGGTTCGGCCTGCTCGGCCCCAATGGCAGCGAGATGAGCTGGAGCGCGGTCAGCGGCGGCACCGTGCACGACGATCTCATCATCCTCGACAAGGAGAGCGTGACGATCAGTTTCGAGGGCATTGCCAACAAGCCGGTGCCGTCGCTGTTCCGAGGCTTTTCGGCGCCGGTCCGGCTCAATTCCGGACTGGGAGAGGACAATTTGCTGTTCCTCGCCCGCCACGATGCCGATCCGTTCAACCGATGGGATGCGCTGCAGAGCGTGTCCACCCATCTCCTCGCCGACGCGGCGCAGGGGCGGCCGTGGCATGCGGACAATATCGAGGCGCTGCGCCAGGCGCTGCTCGACACGCTGGACGACGCCCATCTGGACGACGCGTTCAAGGCCCAGGCCATCGGCATTCCGGACGAGACGGTCATCGGCCGCCATATCGGCCGGGATATCGACCCCGATTCGATCGCCCGCGTGCGCAAAGAGTTCATCACCGCGCTAGTGGGCCCGATGGACAGCAAGCTCGAGGCGCTGTTCGCGTCCCTGGCGATCACGGACGCCTATAGCCCCGGCGCCGGACAGGCGGGTCGGCGCGCGCTGCGGACGGCCCTGCTGTCGCTGCTGGTGGCCGGGAGCGGCAGAGGCGCGGCGCTGGCGGAGCGGCTTTATGCGAATGCCGGCAACATGACCGAGCGCTCCGCAGCCCTCGCCATCTCGGCGCGCAACTGGACCCGCGACGCGCCGGCCCTGCTCGGCGATTTCCGTGCGCGCTATTCGGGCGACGCGCTGGTGTTCGACAAATGGCTGGTGGCGTCGGCCCAGGCCGGCGATGACGGGGTCATCGAACGGATGCGGACCATATTGGCCGCGCCGGATTTCCCGCGCACCAATCCCAACCGCCTGCGCTCGCTGCTGGGGAGCTTCGTGATGAACAACCCGGCCCAGTTCCTCAAGGAAGATGGCAGCGGGTTCCGCTTCATCTGCGAGGCGGTGACGGAAATCGACAAGGTCAATCCGCAGGTTGCCGCGCGCATCCTGACCGGGTTCCGGGTTTTGCCGATGCTGGAAGAGCGCCGTCGCGTCGCCGCAAGGGCCGCCCTCGAATCACTTCGCAGCCAAGACGGTCTCAGCCGCAATACACAGGACATCCTGCAACGAATCCTTGCAGGCTAAGGGCTTAGCCTTATTAGAGGGGTTCTCCGGATGCGGTTTGCGCCGGTGAGCCCCGGGATTGCTGGGAGGGCAAATCACTTGTCCACAGAAGCGTTCACGGCACGTTCCTTAACGACCCATTAAGAGAAGGATTTTTCTTCACCGCTAAGTGATTCAAGAGACTCGTGTTTTTGCCGAAGGCGGAATCGGGGCCTCCGGACGCTCTGGACAAGCATGGTCCGGATGATTCATTAGTTGGACAGAGCAAATCAGCTCGGGGTTAAACCCTTCAAACTGCGGAGAATTTCATGTTGTCGTCGGAGGTATCCGACGCCAGTGCGCGTGCCGCGCGTACTGGCGAAGGAAACATTATTGCCCGTCTCCAGGGGCGAACCTCCGGCAGCAGAGCCAAGGGCCTGCGCAACCGCATCAACCCAACCACGCTGGCCGTGGCGGCGACGGCATTCATCTCCGCCACACTCTTCGTCGCCTATGACGCGCAGACCAGCCTCGGCCAGGCGCGCCGGGACGTCGAACTGGTTCGCGCGCTGATCTCGGCCGAGCTCGACGATGTCGCGCCCATCCATTTCAACGCGGCGCTCGAAACCGTCAGGCAAAAGCACGCCGCGTCCGGATTGCCCGAAGGGCTTCTTGCGCAGGCGACATTATCGGCGTCAGGCGCCACCATGCCGCCCCAGTCGCTCGCCGCGCCGGGCGCCGGGGCAGAGAACGCCGCGATCGCCGGAATTGCCGGGCGCGGCGCTGCCGCCTTTGCGCTGGCGGGCCTTGTCACCGCATTCAGCGCGCGCCGCCGCCGCACCGATGGCCTGCCCTCGGACGAAAGCCGGCTCGGCTATGAATTACTGGCCGCCTCGATTCCGCACGGGGTCGCCTGCTGGACCGCCAGTGGCCGGCTGATCATGTGCAATGACCATTATCGCCAGCAGATCGGCGAGCTGGACCTCGATATCGACTATGAGCAGATGCTCTGCCGCATGGTGGTGGGCGGATATATGAAGCTGGTGCGCGTCGATGACGAGGCGCGCCTGCTCGAATTGCATCGCGAGGATGGCAGCTGCCTCTTGGTGGACGAGCGACCCATGCCCGATGGCGGGTTCATGGTGCTGGTGTCCGATATTACCGAGCGCAAGCGCACCGACGATCTGCTGTGCAGCATCCGCGAGGAACAGCGCCTGCTGGCGCGGCGCTATCACGAGGAAAAGATCAAGGCGGAGGCCGCAAGCCGCGCCAAGACCAGTTTCCTCGCCCATCTCAGCCACGATATCCGCACCCCGCTCAACCACATTATCGGCTTTGCCGAGCTGATGCGCCACGAGACCTACGGGCCACTCGGGGACGAGCGCTATGGCGAGTATGTGCAGTCGATCAAGACCTCCGGCGAGCATTTGCTGGCCTCGTTTGCGGCCATTCTCGATCTCGCCGAGCTGGAAGGCGGGCAGAAGGTCCTGCGCAGCGATCTCGTGCCGGTGGACGATGTGGTGGCAGCGGTCGCGCGGCGCTTCAAGGGCCAGCTCGAGCGCGCCGGCATCAAGCTGAGCCATGGCCAGCCCTGTGGCGCAACGGTGCGCGGAGACCGGCTGGGCTTTGTGCGCATGGTGGGCAATATCGTCGAGAACGCGGTGCGCTTTACCCCGCGTGGCGGCAGGATCACGCTGGCCACCTATGCGGCAGAGGACGGCGTCGTCATCGAGGTTTCCGATACCGGCATCGGCATGGACGAAGAGCGGTTGCATACGCTGAGCCAGCCCTTCGCACTGGGCGACGCCACTTTTACCCGAGAAGGCGCCGGCCCGGGGCTGGGGATTTCGATATCCCGCGCCATTGCCGAGCTGAGCGGGGGGCACATGGCGATCGATTCCACGATCTCGATGGGCACGACGGTCGCCATCTCCCTGCCGATCGAAACGAGCACGGCCCAGGACGCGGCTTGAACCGCCGTCTATCGGGGCTTGTTGACCCCCACCCGGCCTCCCCCTGGTAGGGGGAGGAGAAGGTCTGTGGCTCGCGACGATCGAGCGATGCTTTCAGCGTAGCCGCTATTGGCCTGAGAAGTGTGCGACAGCCTTGGCGTACCAGGCGGTCGCCGATGTCTCCACCTCGGCAAGCATGTCGCGGATGTCGAGCTCGAGCCGCGAAAAGTCGGGGTAGTGGCAGAGCTGGGCCAGCAGATCCTTGAAGGCCGGAGACCAGGCTTCGTCCTTGAAAGGGCTGACAAGGGCTGAGCTCATCACCTGCAGGATCGTCGCATAGAGCGTGTGGATGTCGGCCAGGCGATTGCCGTTGGGCACGAGGCCGACTGCCTCGAGACGCCGAAGCACTTGCACGGTGGGCGCCTGTGGCAGCGCAATCTGGCGGCTGGCGATGATCTGGGCCGACTGGGCGATGAATTCGAGATCAACGAGGCCGCCGGTCGCCAGCTTGAGATCGAAGGGATGGCGCGGCTTGCGCTCGCGGGCCATGAGGGCGCGCATGGAGACCACGTCGTCGATGGTCTTTTGTACATCGCGCGGACGATTCATGACTTCGGCGATTTCGGCATCGACCAGCGCACCGAGTTCGCCCGTCGAAGCGATGATGCGGGCGCGGCTGAGGGCGAGATGTTCCCAGGTCCAGGCATTGTCGCGGTGATAGGCGCGGAAGCCGGAGAGGCTGGTGGCCAGCGGGCCGGCATTGCCCGAGGGCCGGAGCCGCATGTCGGCCTCGTAGAGCACGCCTTCGGCCGTGGGCGCGGAAATGGCGGCCACGAGGCGCTGGGTGAGGCGGGCGAAATAGTGCGAGGTGGAGAGCGGGCGCTCGCCGTCAGATTCGGTTTCAGGTGCGTCGTAGAGCAGGAAGAAATCGAGATCGGAGGTGAAGGTCATCTCGCGGCTGGCCATCTTGCCGAAGGCGAGGAGCGCGACGGTGGCGCCCTCGATGCGGCCATGGCGGCGGGCGAATTCGGCCTGCACGCTGATGAAGAGGCGATTGAGGAGCGTTTCGGCGAGCGCGGTGAACTGCTCTCCCGCCATCGTCGCGCTGACCGTGCCGGAAAGCAGACCGGCGGCGACGAGGAATTTCTGCTCCTGCCCGATGATGCGGGCGCGATCGATCAGCTCCTCATAGGAACGGGCATCGGCGAGGAAGGCATCGACCTTGGCGACGAGCACCTCGCTATGGGTGACATCATTGGCGAAGGCTGGGTCGATTAGGCCATCGACCACATGGGCGCGATGGATGACGGCTTCGGCCATGCGGGGGGCCGAGGCCATGAACTGCACAAGCAGGGTGCGCAATTGCTCGTGGTTGCGCAGAAGCGCAAAAAGCTGCACGCCGCCGGGCAGGCGCGAGAGGAAATTGTCCATCCGCGCCAGCGCTTCATCGGCATTGCCGGCACGACCGAGCGTGGTCAGCAGCGCAGGCAATAATTCGGTGAGATGGGCGCGGGCCGCTGACGCCCGCGTGGCGGCATAGCTGCCATAGTGCCAGCGGCGCACGGTCTCGATAGCCTTGTGCGCATCGGCAAAGCCCATGGCGGTGAGGGTTTCGAGCGTGCCCGGATCGTCGTCGCTGCCGGTGAAGACGAGATTGCCGCCCCCTGCCCCCAGCGTCTCGCCCTCGGTGAAGAGTTCGGAATAGTAGCGGGCAACCCGGGTGAGCGCGGCGCGATATTCGGCCTCGAATTTGTCCCGATCGGCCTGGCCCATCAGCCGGCCGATGACAGCAACCCCGTCTGGCGTGGCGGGCATGATGTGGGTCTGCTCGTCGCGCAGCATCTGCAGACGGTTTTCGACGGCGCGGAGATACCAATAGGTCTCGGTCAACTCGGCAGCCGTGGTTGGGCTGATCCAGTTGGCCTCGGCCAGGGCGCGCAGCGCATGGGCCGTCGGGCGCACGCGCAGGGATTTGTCGCGGCCGCCAGCGATCAGCTGCTGGGTTTGGGCGAAGAATTCGATCTCGCGGATGCCGCCGCGGCCGAGCTTGACGTTGTGGCCCTCGACGCGGATATCGCCGACATTCTTCGAAACATTGATCTGGCGCTTCATCGCCTGGATGTCAGCGATTGTGGCGAAGTCGAGATGCTTGCGCCAGACATAGGGCGCGAGTTCGCGGATGAAAGCTTCGCCCACCTGTTTGTCACCAGCGCAGGGGCGCGCCTTGATCCAGGCGGCGCGTTCCCAATTCTGGCCGCGCACTTCGTAATAGGCCATGGCGGCATCGACGGAGAGGGCGACCGGGGTGGAGCCGGGATCGGGGCGCAGGCGCAGATCGGTGCGGAACACATAGCCATAGGCGCGCGGCTCTTCCATGAGCGCGACCAGCTTCTGGATCATGCGGGAATAGGTTTTCGTCGCCTCGGCCGGATCGGCGAGCACGGGCTTTTGCGGATCGAAGAAGGCGACGATGTCGATATCGGAGGAATAGTTGAGCTCGCGTCCGCCGTGCTTGCCGAGCGCGAAGATGGCGAGGCCGGAGTTGGCGGCGCGGGCCTCGTCGCGGGAGAGGACGAGCCGCCCCTTGTCGAAGGCTTCGCGCATGAGGAAATCGAGCGCCGCCTCAAGCGCGGCATCGGCGAGGTCGGACAGGGCCTCGGTGGCGCGCGCGGTGGTCCAGAGGCCGCCGGTTTCGGCAATGGCCGCGAGGAGCGCGGTGCGCCCCTTGCCGATGCGGAGGATTTGCGAGAGCGCGCTCTCATCGGCGGCCTGGCCCGAGGCGCGCAATTCGCCAATGATTGCCTCGAAGGCCGCGTCGGGGCCCTGTGCAAGCGCAGCGACCAGCCAGGAGGCATGGGCATTGGCCTGATCGAGCAGATAAGGCGCCGAGTCCAGCAGCGGGCCCAGGAGCGGTCCAGCCTCCATCAAGGCAGCGCGATCCGCATCGGCCAGCGCGGCCACAAATGCATCAAAGGCAGGATGGGGAATGGGCGGCAGGGCGGAAAGGGAAATGCTCATTGCTGAGGCATAACGCGCCGCCAGCGAGGCGACAAGCGGACCGATCAGGACCGCTTGTCGGTATCGTCCTCGAGCGCGGCAAGGGCGGCTGCCTCTTCCGGGGTGAGCCCGGCGGGCGTGGGCGTGGCCTGACGCCGGCGAGCGACGAAAATACCGATCAGCCCGATGGCGAGCAGCAGCGGCGCCGCGACCCACAGCACGATCGTGTTGGCGCTGAGGCGCGGATTGAGCAGCACGAATTCGCCGTAGCGATCGACGAGATATTGCTCGACCTCGTCATTGCTGTCGCCTTCGACGAGGCGCTCGCGCACAAGGATGCGCAGATCGCGCGCCAGATCGGCATCGCTGTCATCGATGGACTGGTTCTGGCAGACGAGGCAGCGCAGGCCCGCCGAGATATCGCGG
The DNA here is from genome assembly GCF_029201545.1 of Devosia sp. FJ2-5-3. Lineage (NCBI taxonomy): Bacteria > Pseudomonadati > Pseudomonadota > Alphaproteobacteria > Hyphomicrobiales > Devosiaceae > Devosia > Devosia sp. FJ2-5-3. Next base: position 3,200,825 of record NZ_CP104007.1, read on the forward strand.
GCGCGCTGCTCGAGCTGCGGATCGTCAAGCACTTCGTCGGGCGAGACCGCAAGTGCAGGCGTCAGCATGACGAAGACGAGGGCAAGAGCTGCCAGGATGCGCTTCATTCGGCAGGCTCCGGAATTGCCCGTGCGGCCGGGCGCGGCGCGCCCACCCGCAGGCGGCGATCCGTCAGGGACAGCATGCCCGCCCCCGCCATGACCAGAGCGCCAAGCCAGATGAGGAGGATGTAAGGCTTGTGCCAGACGCGGATGACATGAGTATCCTCCAGCGGCTCGCCGAGCTGCAGATAGAGCTGGGAGAACCCATAGGTCTGGATCGCGGCTTCGGTGGTCGGCATGCCGCTGGCGACATAGATGCGCCGCTCGGCCTCGAGCTTTTCGACCGAGCCACCGGGGGCGGTGACGGTGAAATAGCCGGTTTCGGCTACGTAATTGGGGCCCGGCACTTTTTCAAAAGTGTCGAAAGCAATGGTGTAGCCGGAGAGCTCGGTGGTTTCGCCCGGATTGAGCGTCGTCACGCGCTCGGTCTCCCAGGCCGAGACCGAGACAATGCCCAGCACGGTGATCCCGAGGCCAAGATGGCCGATGGCCGTGGACCAGATCGAACGCGGCAGGCCGGCAAGCCGGCGGAGGCTTTCGCGCAAGGGGATGCGCCCCAGGCGGCTGCGCTCGATCAGTTCGGCGATGGAGCCGAAGCTGACCCAGAAGCCGAGCAGCAGCCCGATCGGGACCATGGAGATGGAAACGCCACCCAGCGCCGAAATCAGGATGGTGAGGAAGACGGCCAGCGCCGCCGCCGCTACCAGGCGCTGGCCGGCGGCAACCAGATCACCGCGCTTCCAGGCCAGAAGCGGGCCGAAAGGCAGGACCAGCAGCAAGGGCGCCATGAGGGCGCTGAAGGTGAAATTGAAGAAGGGTGCGCCAACCGAAATGCTGGTTCCCGCAATCGCGTCGAGCACCAGCGGATAAAGCGTGCCGACGAGAACGGCGCCCACGGCGGTGGCGAGGAACAGATTGTTGAGGATCAATGCCCCTTCGCGGCTGATGGGCGCAAACAGTCCACCCTGGCGCAAGGCGCCGGCGCGGATGGCAAAAAGCGTGAAGGCGCCGCCGATCAGGATGGCCAGGATCGCCAGGATGACAAGGCCGCGCGCCGGATCGCTGGCGAAGGTGTGCACCGAGGTGAGAATGCCCGAGCGCACGAGGAACGTGCCCAGCAGCGACAGGGAAAAGGTGATGATGGAGAGGAACACCGTCCAGATTTTCAGCGCGTTGCGCTTTTCCATCACGAGAGCGGAATGGAGCAGCGCCGTGCCGGAAAGCCAGGGCATGAAGCTGGCATTCTCCACCGGATCCCAGAACCACCAGCCGCCCCAGCCGAGCTCGTAATAGGCCCAGTAGGAGCCCATGGCGATGCCCAGGGTGAGGAAGATCCAGCTCAGCATGGTCCAGGGGCGCACCCAGCGCGCCCAGGCCTGGTCGATGCGGCCCGAGATCAGTGCGGCAATGGCAAAGGAGAAGCAGATCGAAAACCCGACATAGCCCGCATAGAGAAGCGGCGGGTGAATGGCGAGGCCGATATCCTGGAGGATCGGATTGAGGTCGCCGCCTTCGAGCGGCGGATTGGCCACGCGCAGGAAGGGATTGGAGGTGAAGAGGGTAAAGCCGGCAAAGGCTGCCGTGAGCAGGCTCTGCGTGCCGATGACGAGATTGAGCAAATCGGCCGGCAGGCGGCGGCCAAACGCGGCCACGAGCGCGCCGAACAATACGAGAATCAGGATCCAGAGGACCAGCGAGCCCTCGTGATTGCCCCAGACGCCGGAGATCTTGAAGATCAGCGGCTTGAGCGAGTGCGAATTGTTGACGGCCAGCAAGAGGCTGAAGTCGGAGACGACAAAGGCGTGGACCAGGGCAGCAAACGCCACCGCAACCAGCACGAATTGCAGGATGGCCGCATGGCTCATGACATTGGCGAGGCGCTGGCCTCGCCGCCACAGCACCAATCCGCCAAAGGCCGAGACGACGGCAATGGCGAAGGCCAGAATCAGGGCGAAATGGCCAAGCTCTATGCTCACGGTGTATTGGCCTCCGGCCGCCACTCGCCCTGCGCCTTCAGCGCTTCGACGACTTCCTTGGGCATGTAGGTCTCGTCATGTTTTGCCAGCACATTGGTGGCCATGAATGTGCCATCGGGACCGAGGCTGCCTTCGGCCACAACACCCTGCCCTTCCCGGAAGAGATCGGGGAGAATGCCGGTATAGTGGGCGACGCGCTCTGTTGCCCCATCGGTGATGGTGAAGACATTTTCCTGGCCGGTGCGGGTCCAGCTGGCTTCCTTGACGAGGCCGCCAAGTCGGATCGGGTGGCCGGGCTCGACCGCGCGCGTGACCACGTCGGTGGGCGAATAAAAGAACACGATCTGGTCGCGCAGGGCCACCAGCACCAGTGTCGTGGCTATGGCGAGGACGATAGCGAGGCCGGCAATGACGGCCAGGCGCTTCTGCTTGCGCGACCACCCCTTGCGGCGGATAGCACCCTGAACACTCATGGCGTTTCTCCATTCAGTTTGAGACCGGCACCGAGCGCGATCGTATCAAGTTCACCGCGGTCGAATGCAGCCGGATAGGCAGCGACCGAAGCATCATAGGCCGACTGGGCTTTGGCGAGATCCCCCAGCACGATGTAGGATTGCACCAATCGGATCCATTCTGCGACCGTGCCGCCGGAGGTTTCAAGGCGCGAGGCAAGCCCATCGACCATGGACCGGATCATCTCGGCCTCCTGGTCGGCCGCAGTGTCGACGCCGTCATTATTGGCGACGGCAAGGCCCTGACGGGCGGCTGCGAGCCAGGGCTCATCCCCCTGGGCCAGATCGATGGCGGCCTGCCAGGCGCGGGCCGCAGCGTCATAGTCGCCGGTCCGCATCAGCTCGGAGGCGAGATAGAGGTGGGCGCGGGTGTGTTGCGGATCGCTCGCGATGACGGCGCGAAGGATATCCATCGCTTCGTCCGACCCCGCGCCGCCAGCCTCGAGCAGCAGGGCCTCGGCGAGGTCTGTCTGACGCTCTGACGTGGGCCCATCGAGGGCGATGATGCGGCGATAGGCATTGGCGGCGTCGCCAAAGCGACCCAGTTCGGCAAAAGCGGGAGCAATGACGATCCAGCCCCGCAAATCACCGGGGTTGGCGGCCAATTGCCTCTCGATGCGGGCGATCGCGTCGTCGAGATCGAGGCGCTGAGCCGCAAGCTCGGGGCGATTCGCCAGAGGGCGCGACGGCAGGTCCGGGCTGCCCAGAAAGGCATAAAGGCCAATCGAGATCGCCGCGACAGCGCCGAGGCCTGCAAACAAGGGCAGGCGCCCCAGGTCACGGCCCGGATTGGGCCCCTTGTCCTTGTTGGCACGCAGGATTTCTCGCGCCAGCTCCGCCTTGGCCGCCTCGGCTTCGGCCTCGCCGATCTTGCCGGCGGCACGATCGGCCTCGATTCCCGTCAGCAAAAGCCGGAAATGGCGGTTGTGATCGGCGCTTTGTGTCGCGCTTGCGTTGACCGGGCGACCAGCCGCCGCGTAAAACAACGCGGCGCAAGAGGTAGCGGTGATGGCGATGACGATTGACCAGAAAATCATGGGTCCCAGACACTTGCTTCCCGCGCAGGGAAAGGGATGGCCCTGTATAAGCCTAACGCGCGGAAAAGCCACAAAAAGACGCGTGTTCTGCTCGGACGCATTGCCACAGGCCGGCCAGACCCGGCCATGACAGCAGAAGCTGCCGACCTGGCGATCTTCGGCTCGTCACCCCTGTCGCGCCTGCTCGCCGGGCTCCTGCGTCAGGTGCACGGGAAATCCGTGGTCTTCGTCGGGGCCAGCCATGCGCGCTACAGGCTGCCGCGCGAAATCGACCTGTCGGTCGGACCAATCACGCGGCCAGAGAGCTGGGCTCTCCTCGACGAAATCGTGCCGGAAACCACGCGACTGCTCTCGAAAATAGCCGGCCGCCATGCCTGGCATCATGTGGATCCGGTATTTTTCGCCGATGCGCAATGGGCGCAGGAGGCACTTGGCCATGTCCAGCACATGGCCAACGCCTTCGGTATCGCGACCGAAATGGTGGCACCGTCGAAGCTGGGACGAGACCGCGCAGGGATAAGATTGCGCGACGTCGTCAGGCTGCAAAGGCCGATCATCGAACCGGCGCTCGATCACTGGCTGGACGAACTCGGAGTGCTCCGGCTCCAGCCGGACAGGGTGGAGATCGAGCCGGGCGGAAGCGCAGGGATCTGGGTGGGCGAGACCGAATATTCTGCCCGGCACGCCGTCCTTGCCGATGATGCGGCGATCATTGCGCATTTGCCGCTGCCGCAATGGCCGCGCCTTTTGGCGCGCCGCGCCATGTCTTCGGTCCTGACCACGCCCACGGAGCCCCTCGTGGCCAAGATCATGGCCCATCTCGATAGCGGCACACTGCTCGCGCAGCAGGACGAAGGAGGAATCGCTGCCATCGGCCCAGGCGATCTCGGCAGCGCGGCGGCCCGGCTGTCACGCCTCCTCGCCGACGATCGCCAGCTGCAGCAGGCAGGCCAGGTGAGTTATCCGACACTCGTAACCGCCGACGGCGCGCCGGCCTTCGGCAAGGCCGCAGGAATTGGCGCCGACATCATCATCGGCCTCGGCCCGACAGGGACCTTCATCGCCCCGGCCCTGGCGCGGTGGCTGGCGGGCGAGGCCGCGCCCAATGAAGATTCATGGTTTGGGGAGAGACTGGTGGGGCGCGATTCGTCCCAGAATTCCGTCGCGGAATTTCACCCTTCCCTCCGCAGGACGGCGGCATGAGGGCTCAGATCAACAGGCTGCCTTCGGACGCACCGAAGAGCCTCGGCAGCGCCATCGACCGGACCAGGCCGATCCAGTTCAAGCTCGATGGCAAACAGTTCGGCGGCTTTGCGGGAGACAGCGTTTTCAGCGCCCTGCTGGCCTCGGGTGTGGATATTCTGGGCAGCCATCTCGGCCAGAAGATCGGGCTGACCCGGCAGGCCGCGCCGCCAATTTGCGTCGCCGGCACCAGCGATCCGCACCGTGCCCTGCCCATGGATCGCATGCCCGCCCTCGATGGCGCCGAGTTGGTGACATTGGGAAGACGCCGGTGGCCCCGCTGGGACGAGTTGATGCTTCGGCGCCGCACGCTTGGGCTCGATCTCGACAATCCGCATGCGCTCGATCGGCCGTGGCTGGCAATGGTGGGGGAACGGCGCCAGGGGTTTGATATCGCCATCATCGGCGGGGGCGTGGCCGGGCTCAGCGCGGCGCTGACCGCGGCGCGAGCGGGGCTTTCAATCGCAATATTCGAAAGCGCAGCCTACCTGGGAGGGCATTCGGGGCTTTTCGGCACGCAGGATGGCGAAGACCGGCCCGAGGAGGCAATGGCGCGCCTCAGCGCGGAGGTCGAAGCCAATCCGGCCATCACGGTTTTTCTCCGTACCGAAGTCATCGCCGTGCGGGCTGGCCTGCTGCGCGCCCACACTGTCGGCATTGACGGGAGCATGGCGCGGGGGGAGATGTTCGATTGCCCGGCCGAGCGGATCGTGCTCGCCACCGGCGCCCAGGAGCGACTGCCGCTTTTTGCAGGCAATCGCCTGCCCGGTGTCATGGGCGCGCTCGAAAGCTATGAACTGGCCAGCCGCCACGGCATCTGGCGCGGGCATTCGCTGGCAATCGCGACATCGAGCAATTGCGCCTACCGGCTGGGAACACTGGCACGGGACAATGACATTGCCGTCGCCGCGATCATCGATGCGCGAGCCGGACCCAATTCCCGCTTCATCGATTTTGCCAAGGCCTATGGCATCCGCCAGATGACGGGCCGTGTGCCGCAGGAGGTGCGGACCAACCGGTCGGGAAACCAGCTTCAAATCGACATCGGCGATGAAGCCCCGATCGTGGCCGAGCATCTGATCGTAAGCGGCAGCTGGCAGCCTGACCTGACACTGTGGCATGTCGCCGGCGGCACCAGCGCCTGGCACGAAAAGCACCAGCGAATCGAAGCCTCCGGCGCGCTCGAGGGCATTGCGCTGGCCGGCAGCGCCGCCGGATATTTTACCCGCCAGGGCTGCATACAGAGCGGCGCGGACGCGGTCGACCGGCTTCTTGGCCGCACCCGCCGACCGATCGCCGATCCGGTGATCGATCCCCTTTACGAAACGCCTGACGCGGCCCTTGCCGATCTGGGCGAGAGGGAAAGTGCGGCAATCACCTATCTCGATGGCGGCGTATCGCTGCTGACGCGACCGAGCCTGCCACCGCGCCGGTGGTATGACCGGTTCCGGCGGCGGACCGAGCCGGAGCTACCCGCCCTGTCGGAAGCCTCGCAATCGCTTACCCTGGGCACGATCGCAGCAGGGGTGACGCTGGGGCTGGTGCCACCGCAATCGGCGGGGATTGTCGCTCAGGAGCGCGTGGCCCTCATTCCGCTGATTGTCGGGCCGCAGGGGGAGGATCGCCCGGCCTCGGTCGCCATCAGCGATGACGACATTCCGGCCTATCTCCAGAACCGGTTCGGACCCGACGCTGAGCTTGTGACCATCATGCCGCAGGATGGGCGGCGATTGACGCCCGGGGCCCTGATATTTTCCAATGCGGACACTGCCGACGCCCTTGCCGCCATTGGCGTGGTGCTGCGCAAGACGCCGTCGGGCATTCGGGGGGTGCTGAAGGCATCGGCCACAAATGGGCCGCTGCATGTGCGCGACCACGGCCAGATCGTGACCGTCACACTCGCGCAGGCCCAATAGCCCAAATCGGCTTGTCCTAGCGGGCGCGCTCGGCGGCGAGACGCGCCTTTTTCAAGGTGTCGGCGTAATCGCTGGAGAAGCGGAGCTGAGCCATCTTGATGATGGCATCGAGGCGGCTGGCCGTGTTCTTGTCCTCCGGGTTTTCCCGGTAAAGCTCCATATTGCGCTGGATATGGACTTCCAGCGCCTGCCCGGACTGGCCCCAGGCCTGGTCGAACACGGCGTTCAGCGCCAGCGAATCGCGGCAATCCCGCACGGTGGCGAGGAGATAGACGCCGCTGACGGCAGCCAGCAGCCTGTCCGTATCGAGACGATCCGCACCCTCACGCCGGCGCATGGCCTGATTGAGATCGGTTACCACCTCCTTGAGCCGTGGCTCGAGGCGGTCCGACACATATTTGGTGATGGTGGAGAGCCCCGCCGTCGCCTGGCTGCCGCGGGAAAACTCGATATAGCCGGTCAGGGACCGCACGAGCTTGTGGAAGCGCTCAAGCGCCCGGCAGACCAGATCGACGTCCGAGAACGGACCGTTGAACTGCAGGAAGCGCAACTGGTTCTGGGCATGGGCGATGTGGGCATCGATCAGCGGCGACAGGCCGACCCGCGAGATAGCCACTTCGGAGGGCGCGCCCGCCAGCTTGATTGCGGCCGTGATGAGAAGGGTGGGATTGGCCACCTGCCCGAGAGCGGCCTGGAAGACGAGGGCCGCGAGGGCCGGATCGGCCAAGGGCATGGCATTGATTGCCGAGCTGAGCGCCGCATCGTCGGTGATGGTGTTTGTCGCCCGGCCGAAGGCCTGCGCCTTGCCCAGGAGAGCCCGGTTGCGCAGGGCCAGCATAACGAGGGGCAGACGATCGAGTCCATCCTCACGGCCCAGCTGGGCGGCGAGGCGACGACCCGCTTCGATATCGGTATTGGCCTGGGCGAGCCCGGCCTTCATGCGCGCGAGCAATTCGGGCATCAGCGGCTCGATCTCGGCCGCTGTCAACACCCCCTCTTCGATCCGGTCCTGGGGGATCATATCGGGGCAAAGATCGCGCGTGACCCAGGTCCAGATAGAGCGGGCGGTCTCGCGGCTTACGGCGCCAGGGAAAACGACCAATACCGGCTCGTGGACCAATATGGCGTCGATCAACCCACAGAATGGGGCGTGCGCCGGGCCGGAAGGTACCGGCGCGGCGGAATCGGTGCGGTTCGCTAGCGGGGTCATCTGCGCAATCGATCTGGGATGAAATACGCAGCCAGCCTATCGTGCGCCGGTAAACAATCCTTAACGGCCGACGCAAGTTCTAGCGATCAGGCAGCGCCCTGGACAACATTCCAGTTGCCGGTCTGCTCGCGGCAGGCCGTGCCCTTCTTCACATAGTCCTTGCCCCCAATCTTGACGGTGTGGGTGAAGTCACGGCAATCGAGATTGTTGACGCGGACATAGGGACCGACGGCAACGGAGCCGGTCGAGCCCTTGTCCCCTGCCCACTGGCGCGGCGCACCGGGGCGGCCGAACTGCAGCGCATAGAACTGGGCGCTGTTGGCCTCAGCCGAATCCTTGGCGCTCATCAGCGACAGCGCGGTGGCATCCACAAAACCATTGGCAATGCTGGTGGTCAGGCGCGCCTGCTGCACGGTCTGGGCAGAGCTCGGAACCATGGGCTGGGCAATCACCGGCTGGGTCGCCACCGGGGCCTGAACCACCTGGGAGGTGCCAGTGCTGGAGCAGCCAGCCAGAACCAGGGCCAGAACGGGAGTAGCAAACAGGGCGAAACGATTCATCTCTTTGACCTTTTCAGCATACGGTCGGTTCTTGTTGACCCATTACGGCAAAAGTGCGTCAGGGGTTTGCCCCACGCACCGGACTTCCCAACCGCGCGGCGGGCAGGCGAAGCTCGACCAGCAACCCACCCAGCGCGGAACGCTTGAGTTCAAGGCTACCGCCGTACACATCGACCAGTTCCTTGACGATATCCAGCCCAAGTCCGGTCCCGGGCGTTTTCTCATCGAGTCTGACACCGCGACGCAACACTTTTCGGGCGTCGTCCTCGGAAAGACCGGGGCCGTTGTCGTCGATCCGGACAAGAAGCAGATTGCCCTTGGCCGTTCGCTCGCTCGACAGGCGTACCCCGACCTGCCCCTTTGACCATTTGCAGGCATTGTCGAGCAGATTGCCGGCCATTTCCTCGAGGTCGGCCTCGTCGCCCCGGAACCAGGCGAGCGAAGCGTCCGGTCGCTGGAAGGCAATCGTCACGTCAGGATGGATCTTTCGCATGACGCGGGTGAGCCGCAGCATGACCATGGTCGCATCGGACTTCTTGCCGACCACGGAGGTGCGCGCCGCCAGCCGGGCCCGTTCGAGATAGGTCGAGACCATGGTGCTCATCTTTTCGGTCTCGGCCTGCACCACATCGGCCAGCGCGCCCTTTTTCGCCGCCGCTTCATTGCGCAGCACGGCAATCGGGGTCTTCAGCCCATGGGCCAGATTGCCCACCTGATTGCGGGCGCGCTCGATGATTTCGGTATTGGAGCGCAGAAGCTCGTTGACCTCCTCGGCCAAGGGCGCGAGTTCGGTTGGGTAAGTGCCGGTAATGTTGGGGGTTTCGCCCTCGCGCACGTTCTCGATGGCGGCGCGCAATCGCCCGATGGGGCGCAGGGCGATGCGGGCGATAATGGCGCTCATGATCGCGAGCATGGCGCCAACGGCGCCCAGCACGATGAAGGCCTGGCCCCGAAATTCGCCGACTAGGCCCAGTATTTCTGTGAGATTGCCCGCGACGACGATGTGATAATCCTGCCCGTCCAGCCGCACGACCCGGTCCACGATGCGCAATTGCGTACCGAAAGCGTCGCTGACCACCCCTGTCCGGCGCCCCTGGATATCCGGAACGGCATCCAGTTGCGGCAGGTCGATCCCCACCACGGAGGTGGAGAGATTGATGAGGTGCCCGTCCCCGTCCCGGATGATCCAGTACCAGCCGGAGCGCGGCCGGTCGAAGCGGGGATCGGAGAGCGCGATGTCAGGCGCCTGCGGATCGCCCTCATCGAGAAGTATGCCTGTGAGCCCTTCGACATGAAAGTCGAGCGTTTCGGAAAGCGTGGTATCGAGCGCGCGAGAATAGAGGTCGGTCAGGAGGAACCCGGTCGCCACCAGGGCAATTACCAGCCATCCGGCCGTCAGCCAGAACAGCGAAACGGCGATCGATCCCTTTCGCAACCAATGGGCCGGCTTGTTCGGCTCCACCGGCGCTGTTGCGGCCTTGTTTTCCAAGAGCCGGACGCTCAGTCTTCAGCGATCTGGTAGCCCAGGCCGCGCACGGTCTGGATGCAGTCTTCGGGCAATTTCTTGCGCAGACGGCCGACGAACACCTCGATCGTGTTGCTGTCGCGGTCGAAATCCTGATCGTAAAGATGTTCTGTCAGCTCGGTGCGGGAAATCACTTTGCCCTTGTGGTGCATGAGATAGCTCAGAAGCCGCAATTCATGGCTGGTGAGTTTGACCGCCTGACCGTCCACAGTCACCTTGCCGGAGCGCGCGTCGAGCCGCACCGGGCCGGCGACGATCTCGTTGCTGGCATGGCCCGCAGCGCGACGCACCAGGGCCCGCACCCGGGCGAGGACTTCTTCCATGTGGAAGGGTTTTGCCACGTAATCGTCGGCGCCCGCGTCGATGCCCTGCACCTTGTCGCTCCAGCGATCGCGGGCGGTCAGCAGCAGCACCGGCATGGTCTTGCCGGCCCGGCGCCATTCTTCCAGCACGGAAAGCCCGTCCATCTGGGGAAGGCCGATATCGAGAATGACCGCATCATAGGGCTCGGTATCGCCGAGATAATGCCCCTCTTCGCCATCCATGGCGACATCGACGGCATAGCCCGCCTCGGTCAGGGCTTCCTTGAGCTGACGATTGAGATTGATATCGTCTTCAACGACCAGAACCCGCATCTATACCCCCGCCAGGACGCTATTGTGCACTCAGGACGAGGTTCTGCGCCTGACCGTCTGCACTGAGCACCCCGATTACATACACCAACCTGCCACCCTGGTCACAAACCTGAACGTTGAGAATATCGGCGCTGGGGTCGACACCGGCGCCGGCCAGAACCGCATCCAGCGACATGATTTCGCCAGTGGCCACCGCTTCCTGGATTTGACGCTTGTCGAGGCAGGCCTGGGCCTGCGAGGCTCCGGTTCCCGAAAGAGCGAGGGCCAGCGCCAAAGCAAGGGCGGCAGCTGCAGATGGTTTGGGAGCATGTGTTCTCATGATCCCAACTCTAGTGACGCGATGCTGAATGGGACATGAATAAGGCAAACTTGGCGGGATTGACGGAGCGGCTCCATTGGGGAGCCGTTCGCCTACACTAGCCAGTCCCTCCACAAGGCTCAAGAAGGCCAGGTGCAAAATGCGTTCATCTTGGCGCGACCAGATCGCCCTTGAGGCCCTTACGCAGGAAGATGATGGCGAGCGCCTCAAAGATCAGATGCCCGGCAGCGCTGCCATCGAGCGCCGGCAGATCGATGCCCAGCACTTGGGCAAGTCCAGCGATCAGCATGAAGGCGCCAACGACATAGGTCCGGTAGCCGGTCAGAATAGACATGGTGGTTCTCCTCTGCAGTGTCGGCAGGGCGGCCTTCGGCACCGTCGCCAGGGCCGTCTTGCGGATGGTGGAAACGCGGCTGGTCCAGCCGCGTCCGAAGGTGGGAAAGGTGGAAAGGCCCTGCAGAAACCGCATGCGACGGTCGCAGAGATCGTTGATCGCTTCATTGGGTCGAGCCTTTTCTGCCGCGGCCAGGGTTACCGGCCCAACCACGCCATCGGCGGCGACGCCGATCCCGGCCTGCAAGGTCCGGATGGCCCGGTCCGGTCCGGAATTGACGGCAAAATCGAAGAGCGCGAGGTCGAGCCCCGCCGGCATGTGGTCGGCACGGCACGGGTTCCAGTAGCGCGCCCGATAAATCCGCGCCGCCTCTTCCCGTGTGAGATTTTCAACCGCCGATTTCGGCAATTCTGTCCAGGGCGAGATGTTTCGCCAGCGCGCCAATGTCTTGCGCGTGATCCCCATATTGGTCGCGCCACCGGGATCGGCGGGATGGTCGACATAGCCGCCTTCATGGGCCAGCACCTGCGCAAGGCAGGCGTCGAACCTCGTTTCAGTCATGAAACTCTCCTCTCGCCCAATGCCCGTCGCCGAGCACCGGGCTCAACTGGGCAATACCGAAGGCAAAATTCGCCGCCTCGCCGCCGAAATCCGTCATCTGGTCAGCAAGGCTGTAGCGGACCGCAGCCAAGCCGCTCTCGACCCGGCGTTTCAGCGTATCGCCCTCGAAAATCTGCAGCGCATAACATTCGGGCACCACATCCAGCGGCACTTCCACGGTGCCCCAGCCCCCGTCATCGAGCCGGCTGCGCCGCACCCAGGAAAAGACGATGTCTCCATCCTCCGCGCGGCTGGCCCGTATATGCCCGGGCGCAAGCGGGCGCAGCGGCGCCGTGTCCGGGGTCACGTCGAGCACCTGCCCCACCACATCTGCAGCGCCTGCGAAAACCCGCAGCCGCCGCGTTTCGCCCAGGGCAGTCATCCCGATCGGAACCCCTTGGGCGCGTGTATCGAGGACCATCACGCGACGACCCCTCACGATTTCGCCGCCGGCGTGACCGCTCCCCTCCAGCCAGCGCAAGAGCTGGCTCAGCCGATATTCGCCGGGGCCAACCAGCTCCGCCTCGGCAAAGCCGATCACCTCCCAATCGCCGCTATCGGTTTCGATGGCGAGCCGATTGCTGCCCGCCAACACCGCATTTTCGCCTGCATCGGCCAAATGCCCGGCATAGAGCCGGATGCCCAGGACATTGCCACGGTCCCAAACCGCGTCGGGCCCCGATCCAATCCCTTCGAGCACTTCCCCCATGAAGACCGGCCGATTGAGCTCGGCCAATACCGCCCCGGTGGTTTCATCGGTCACCCGCACCGGCCCCGGCCATGGCTTTGCGTGCGCCGCGATCACCATGCGGCCGCCCGCCTCCGCCCCGGGCAGGAACGCAGCCGCCAGAACCGGCGCAGCAATCATTGCCACCATCGGCTGAATGGAAGGGGGCCGGTCGACCCCCGTCGCTACCGCATCGCCCATCGGCAAGGCCCGCGCCGTGATCCGCCGCACCAGCCCATCGCGGATTTCGGTGATCTCGAACGGCCCCTCGGCCAGCCCTTCAATCGCTATGCGATCCCCCGGCTCGAGCGCCAGCATATTGGGCGGCACCGCCAGTTCAACGCTGTCGCCGGCTCTTGCCCGACCATCGAGCAGCCGCTCGGCCGCCAGTCGCGCACCGGCCGGGTCGAGCATCATGCCAACGCTCTCTTGCAGCATCGGCCCCTCGCCGGGCCGGATCGCAGTCGCCGAAGCGCCGAGATAATCCCGCGCCCGGTCGAGATGGCCCAGCGCCAGCCGCGCCGGCCGTTCCGAGGCCGCCGACCGCCGACGGGAAATTACCGGCGCATCCACCTTGGCCAGTCCATCTTCCTCCAGCGCCGCACTGACATTGCGGCTGAGCGGCCGCGTCGTCAGCACGCCATCCCGCACGGCCAGCCTCTGCCCCGTCACGTCGAGCACAGGCTCGATGGCGTCGCGCGCCCGCGCTGGTCCAGGCAGCACCATGCCGGAAATCAGTGGCGCAGCCGGGCTCGCATCCACGGCAAACCCATGTTCCTCCGCCACCGCCGCCAGGATCTCGTCACTCGCCGCCCCGCCCAGCCGCCCGGTCAGCCAATGGCCGGTATTGTGGTTGGGCCCATCCGCCCAGACCGCGTCCTGCGCCGGAAACGCCGGATAGGGCCGCGCGTCCCAGGTCCAGCAATAGATCCGTTCGGGATCGACCATCCCGGCCGGGTTCTTGCCCCCATCGTTCCAGTGGCGAAAGTGCGCCCGCAGATATTGCCGCTGGATAAGCAGGTCCGGAATGCCCGAGGAAAAATAGGGCCGACCGCCCTCGGCGCTTTTCGGATCGCCAAAAATATTGGGCTGGTTGGCGCCCTTGTCGACCGCCGCACAGCCCAGTTCCGTCAGCCAGATCGGCTTACTCTGCGGCACCCAGGCTGTGGGTGTCTCCGCCCGCACACCCCCCGGCCGGTCATAGTGCTCGTTGCGCCAGAACGCCTCGATATCCTTGTAGCGCCAGATCCAGGGCTCGCCGTGTGTTCCATCGGTGATCGGCGTGCGGATCTGCGCCGCCCGGTCGGCATCGCTGGCATAGAACCAGTCAAAGCCCTCGCCCCCCGCGATATTTTTGGCGAGATAGCCGAGATCATGCGGCCCATCCGCACCCGCAGCATCGAGATGTCCCTCGCCATCCCGCCAATCGGCCGCCGGCATGTAGCAGTCGATCCCGATTGCATCGATATCGTCCGAAGCCCAGAGCGGATCGAGGTGGAAAAACTTCGCCCCATCCGGCTGATAGCCCGAATATTCGCTCCAGTCGGCCGCATAGCTGAGCTTCGTGCCCGCCCCGACAACGGCCCGCACATCGGCCGCCAATTCCACCAGCGCATCGACGAAGGGAAAACTGTCCCCCGCCCCCCGCGCTGTCGTCAGCCCGCGCATTTCCGAGCCGATCAGCAGTGCCTCGACGCCCGTTTCCGCGGCGATCCCGGCATAGTGCAGCACCATTTCCCGATAATCGGTGAGAAACGCCGCGACCTGATCGGCCGCATCTTCCCCGCCATCCGGCGATCCCGCCTGCCCCGGCGCCGGGTGGCAGGTGATCCGCCCGCGCCACGGATAGCTCGCCTGCTCCTCGGCGCCATAGGGATCGTCGAGCCCGTTTCCGGCCGGCACATCCATCATGATCAACGGATAGAGCGTCACCGCATAGCCGCGATCCCTGAGATCGGCGATTGCCGCCTTCACCGAGGCGTCCGATGGCGTGCCGCCATAGGCCGGCCCGCCATCGTGATAGCTCACCTCCGGCACATCCTCACGCGACAAACCCGCAACGCTCCAGGTGACGCCCTCGATCTCGCGCCCATAGGCTTCCACCCGCGGCGTGATCCGGCATTGCCCGCAGCGCAGATCGTCGCCGAACCAGCTGACCACCAGCGCCACATGTTTCAAATTCGGGCAAAGGGCCGAGAGTTCGTCGATGGACGCCGTCCAATTGCTTACACCCGGAAGCAGATGGGCATTCTCCCCGCGCCCCTCGCCCGGCCTCAGCACCAGCAAGCGCGGCACCGGGTCATAGCCAAACTCGGTCGCGCCCGGGATCACCGTAATGGCGCGGATATCGCGCTCCAGTTCCCCCACCACCCGGCAGAGCTCCGCCGAAATCTGCGGAATGCGATTGCCGAAGCGCGACAGCGGCAAATTCTCGAAGACGATGTAGCAAAGCCCGCGATAGGCCGGCGCATTGCCCGTCCCCTGCGTCGCCTCGATCAGGCTATCGGGCAGTTGATCCTCGCCCCCGCCATAAAAGCGAAAATTCAGCCCGCGGGTGTCGAGCAATTGCCCGTCCGCCCAAATCCGTCCCAGCCGCGCCACCTCGCCCTCGCAAAAGCCGATGGCAAAGCTCGCGCCGATTTCCTCGTCCTCGGGCCCGCCCATGGCCTTGGCCCCGGCCGTTTCGCCGCTCAGCCGCTCCAGTTCGCGCGCCCAGAGGATGTTACCCGCCAGCCGCCCCCAGCCATAAAGCCTCGGGATCGGCGCACCCTCGACCGAACCCACCAGCCGCACATCAAAACTGGTTGCCTCGCGCTTTTCGCCGAACAGCCAGCCATCGACGGCGCTCCCGGCGAGCGCCCCCAGCGCCCGCCCGATGGTCGCGCCGAACGGCCCACCCACCAGCGCCCCGGCAAACTGCCCCGCCAGGGATAAAGCCATAGTGGCCATGTCTTTTTCCTTTTTGGTTTTGTGGGATTTTGGTCTTCGCACGAAGCCCTCTTCCCCTCTCCCCTTGAGGGAGAGGGTGGATCGCGCGCAGCGCGAGACGGGTGAGGGGTCACTTTCCTTTCGGGCTTACCCAAGGTCCGCCACCCCTCATCCGGCGCTGCGCGCCACCTTCTCCCTCAAGGGGAGAAGGAAGAGGGAAACCAGAACCGCCCGCTCACCCGCCGGGCCCAGCCTTCGGTCAAATTCGCCTCCACCACGCCCAGCTTTTCCTGCGCATGGATGAACCGATCGCCTGACACCATGATCCCGCAATGCTTGGCCTCGGAAAGCCCCGCCAGCCGAAACAGCACCACCTGCCCCGCCGCCAGTTCTCCCGCCGCCGGCACCAGGAATTTTTCCGCCGCCGCCCGCAGCGCCCCGGCATTTTCGGGGTCGCGCGGGCTGGCCCGATAGGCCGGCATTTTGTTCGGCTCGTCCCCGTGAAGTGTCCGCCACACCCCGCGAACCAACCCCAGGCAATCGCACCCCGCGCCAAGTGTCGAAGCGCGATGCCGATAGGGCGTGCCCAGCCATTCGCGCGCTGCCGCCACCACTCGATCCGCGTTCATCGCACCACCGCTCGGCCATCCAGCGCATCGCCGTCACGTGGATGCCGCAGCACGAAATCGCTGCCCGGCACATGCGGAAAGCCCCGGAAATTGGCGGCATTGGCAAATTTGTGCCGGCAGGTCACAAAGCGCCGGTCACACCCCGCCGTCACCACCAGCAGATCGCCGGGAACAACCCATTCACCCACCGCCTGGCCAAAGCCGAGCACATCGCCCGCCGCCTCCTTGCGATGGGTCAGCACCGCATCGGCAAGCCCCGCGCGCTTGCCATCACCCCAGAGGCCCATGCCGAAGGCAAACCAGTCCTCGGCAAAACCTTCGAGCCCCTCGACCACCAGCCGGAACGGATCGGCCACCGCCACCACACTTGCGGTCCCGCGAAATTCGCTCGCGGCCAGATCAACGCCGCAACGCCTATCCCCCACCTGCGCATCGCAAAGCCCCTGATAGAGCCGCCCGCACGTCACATTGAGTGCCGCTTGTCCGGAACGCAGTTCGGCACGGAAAATGCCATCCTCGCGCACGATCTCGCCGATCGTGTCCACACGCAGCAGCAGGCACTGCGACGGCGCCATCCAGTTGACCACAAAGGTCTCGACCTCCGCCCCGTCATAGCGCCCGAGCAGAATATCGTCCTCACTCAGCGCCGCATGGTCGA
The DNA here is from genome assembly GCF_029201545.1 of Devosia sp. FJ2-5-3. Lineage (NCBI taxonomy): Bacteria > Pseudomonadati > Pseudomonadota > Alphaproteobacteria > Hyphomicrobiales > Devosiaceae > Devosia > Devosia sp. FJ2-5-3. Next base: position 3,217,734 of record NZ_CP104007.1, read on the forward strand.
GAATGCCCAGCACTTCGCCCGTCTCCACCTGCGCCCCGAGCTTTGCCGGGCTCTCCCCGCCATCCAGCCCGTAGGTCGGCGCGCAGATCGTCCCCTCCACCTCGAGCGCCCGGTCATGGTTGGTAAAACCCAGCACCACCCCGTCCGTGCGCAGTATCCGCCAGCAATGCGCCAGCGTCGTCTCGCCTTGCGCCAGATGCGCGGCGAGCTCGGCCCCAATCGCTTTCATGGTAAAATCTCCACCAGCGGAATGCTCGGCGCCTCGGCCGCGTCAAAATTCGACCATTCGATATCAAGCCGGTCCGTATCGAAGCGCACCGGCACGTCGAACAAAAAACCCGCCGTCACCGCTGCGCCATCCGCCGGCGCGCTGGCGAAGGCGATGCCCCCCGTGGTGACGTCCACACTCCAGCCGCTCATCACCTCGACCCCGTCCACCGCCACACGCACCGACCCGGCCACAGGCTTCACGATCACCCGCACATATGGATCGAACGCCGCGCCATAGGTCTTGGTCAGCTGAAACTCCGTCCGCGTCCCATCCCCTGTCCCGATCGCCTGGTCCATCGGCGCCGGCACCTTCCCGCCCGAGGAATGGTCGATCCCGTCGCGCCACAAGAACCCATGCAGCCGCCCGCGCCGCTCCTCGAAAAAGGCCAGCACCGCCTGCATGTCGGCCCGGGATTTCACCCCATAGCCCGCATTGTAGCGCCGCCGCGACTGCGCCCAGCGCCCATTGCGCTGCTCGCCCCCACCCGCCAGCGTCACCACATCCGTCCGCCGTTCCGGCCCACCCCGCGCCCCCAGCGCGATATCGAGCGGAAACCGCACATGATGAAATGCCATTCTTTTGCTCCTTCCACCCCCACCCAACCTCCCCCTGAAGGAGGGGGAGGAGCGCCTCAGTGGCTCTCAGACGTCTCCGCAAACCCGATGCTATCCCTCCCCCTTTTCAGGGGGAGGTTAGGTGGGGGTCTTTGCACCCACCCCTCCCCAACCACCGCCCGGCACCTCCCCCTTTAAGGGGGAGGATGGGAGGGGGTGACCAAGAGCCACCGCGCTCGCTCCTATGCGCCCCTCGTCCCGCGTCGCACCGCCCGTAACAGCATCGCGCTCACCTCCGCCTCGCTCTGGGCAAAGCTGCGCGCGTCCTGCGCGGTCACATTAAACGTCACCTGCACCGCGCCACCGCCCCCGGCGACACCCAGCCGCCCATCCGGCCCGCGCGCCAGCGGCATGATCGCCTCCGGCCCGGCCTCACCAGCCAGCCCAAGCCCCTGCGAGAGCGGAAAATAGCTCGGCGCCGCGATCACCCCGCCCTTGGCAAAGGGCTTTATCCCGCCCAGCGCCGGATTGGCCGCCGTGAACAAATTCTCGACGAACCCACCGACCATGTTCCCGAGCGGCTTCAGCGCCGCCTTGAGCGCAATATCGGCAAAGGCCTTGGCGATATCGCCCAGCACCGAGCGGAAGGATTTGCCCTCGGTCAGCGCCCCGCGAAACGCATTGCTCACCGAGCGCGCCACGCCATCGGCGAGATTGCCGATCCGCTCGAGCTCGACGGAAACATCGCCCAACTCCTCACGAAAGTCAGAGCCAAAAAGATCAGCAGCCATCGGGAAAACGCTCCATCAATGTTTCCAGCCCCTGCCGGTCGAGCGGCCCGGCCCGATCCCCCATCACCGCGCCCCAGGCCGCCGCCAGTTCGCGCGGGCTCATTCGCCAGAACGCCTCCGGCGGCAGGCGCAGCACGCCCAGTCCGAAGCGCATCGCTTCCTTCCAGGGAAACGGCGTCATGCCTCGTCCCCGAACGTCGCCTTGAGCAATTTCACCGCGATCTCGGCCGCCCCGCGCAGCCCACCCTCGACGCTCATCCGCGCCAGCTCGTCGTCGGAAATGGCATTCCCACCCCCGCGCAATCCGGCCCCGATGATCGCCGTCAGATCCCGCGCCGACAGCTTTCCTCCAGCAAAGCGCTCGGCCAGCCCCGCCAGATCCCCGGCCCCCAGCCGCGCCTCAAGCTCCGCCAGCGCCCCCAGCGTCAGGCAAAGCGTCCGCACCTCGCCACCAATATTGGCGGCGATTTCACCTCGATGGATGTTTGGCATTTTTGTCCTCAGGTCGCCGTGAAACTCACTTCGCCCGCGCTCTCCAGCGCCAGGTCGAACACCACTTCCCCGGCATGGTCGGCGGAAAATTCCAGCGCCACGATCTGGAACGGCCCCTCGACCGTGCCGAAATGCGGCAGAATCAGCTGCCAGTCCCGGATCGTCCCGGCGAAAAACAGCGTCCGGATCACCCCGTCCGAGGTCTGGTCCTTGAACACACCCGACCCGGATACCGAGGCCCGCTTCACCCCACCGCCCGCAAGCAGCTCCCGCCAGCGCCCGGCGCTTTCCTGGTCGGTCGTATCCACGCTCGCCGCATTGAAATTGAGACTGCGCGTACGCAATCCCGCCACGGTGAGAAAACTCCCCGACCCCGTCTGGTCGAGTTTCAAAAGCATATCCTTGCCACTCTGGGCCGCCATTCTTTTGGTCCTTTTTCTCCAGTCACCCCCACCCAACCTCCCCCTCAAGTGGAGGAGGAGCTGGCCGGTGGCGCTCAGATTTCGCCTAAAACGCGATGCGTCCCTCCCCCTTGTGGGGAGGGATTAAGGGTGGGGTTCGAAAGCCCCGATCTACTCGCTGAAAAACCGCAGCATCACCGCCGCGCGGGCCAAACCCGTGGCCCCATCGATCACCGTTTCGGTGCGCATATGCTCGGCATGGGTCAAAACCAGCCCCACCGGCTCCAGCCCGTCCTTGGCCGCCACCACGCGCGCTGCCAGCGCCAGCGCCGCCTTGCGGCTCGGCTGGTCGGCCCAGCAGTGGATCAAGACGCGATGCTCCTGCCCCGGCGTCAGATCGCCGTCGCGCTGGCGCACATCGTGCCGGTCCACCACCACATAGGGCGCCGGCCGGTCGCGCGGCGGCGCATCGAAGATTCCGCCCTCGCCGATCAACTCGACGAGGTCCTCGTCAGCACCGAGCGCCGCCACCAGCGCCGCCTGCAATTGCACAATCGGGTGGCTCATCCGGTCACCTGCGTCTCGCTGCAGGCGCAGGCGAGATAAGCCTGCCGCCCATTCATGTCCGCCGCGCTCACCACATCGAGATTGCGCCCGCGATAGACAATCCGGTCTCCCGGCGCGACATCGCTGCGAAAGCGCAGCACCACGCTATGGGAAATCGCCACCGCCCGCCCGTCGGCATTGGTGCCCTGCCGTCCGGTGAGGCTGCGCACCCGCGCCCAGACCGTGCCCAGCGGCACGAAAATCCTGGCGTGCCCGCCCTCGTCCTCGGCCACGCTCTCGCGCCGCCGCAATTGGACCCGGTCGGTCAGCGTGCCCACTGGCGGGATTTTATCGCTCATAGCCGCACCCGCTTGTGCGCGGCCACCAGCCGGTCAAAGCCCGAAGGCACCACCGCCCCCGACCCGGCGGTGATCACCGCGTCGCGATGCTCATGCCAATGCGCCACCAGCCCCAGCATGGCCTGTCGCAAATCCGCTGGCACATCTTCCGGCTCTTCGCCAAAGCCGGCGACATAGTCGATCTCGATCCCCTGCCGCCCCTGCAGCCTGGGCATATTCGGCACATGGCCCGGCACGATCAGCCTTTCGCCATCCGCCACAAAGCCATCGACTGCCACCTCGTGGCTCGCCCCGGCCTCGTCGATCGCCGAGATTTCGCTCACCGCGATCAGCGGCGTCACCGGCAGCCGCAGCCATCGCTCGTCCGGCCAGCGGTCGAGCACGATGCGCCAGCTCTGCGCCATCAGCGCCTTGCCGGTAATCCCTTCCACATGCAGCCGCGCCGCGCCGATCAGCGTCTCGATCAGCCCGTCTTCGGCCTCGTCATCCACCTTGAGAAAAGCCTTGGCCTCGGCGAGCGAAACCGGCTCCGCGGCGGGCCCCGCCAGGAGATAGGAAGTCATTTTTTTGTTCCTTGTTGTGGCCAGCCCACCTGACCTCCCCCTTCCCAGGAGGAGGAATAGGCCGGCGGCTCTCAATTCTCGCCGCAAACGCGATGCGTCCCTCCCCCTTCACAGGGGGAGGCTAGGAGGGGGTCTAAACCCCTCAGCTCGCGCCGAACTTCAGCAGCTTGATCGCATCAAAGTCCGCTATCCCGCCGCCCACGCGCTTGGTCGTGTAGAACAAAACATAGGGCTTGCTCGAATAGGGATCGCGCAACACGTTGACCCCCTGGCGGTCGACGATCAGATAGCCCCGGCGGAAATCGCCAAAGGCCACCGACAGAGAATTGGCGCCGACATTGGGCATGTCTTCCTCTTCCACCAGCGGAAAGCCCATCAGGCTGGCGCGGCCGTCGGCCGATGTCGCCGGCTGCCAGAGATAATTGCCGTCGCTATCCTTGAGCTTGCGGATCGCGCCTTGCGTCTTGCGGTTCATCACCCAGCTGGCGTTCTGCCGATAGCCTGATTTCAGCGCATAGACGAGGTCGACGAGCACATCGCTCGGGTTGGACGATGGCAGCGCGCCGGAGGTGCCGGTCGCCACATAGCCGAGCTTGCCCCATTCCCAACTGCCCTCGGCCACGGTCGTCGCGGCGAGAAAACCCTTGGGCTTGTTGGTGCCGTCGCCGGTCACGAAGGCGGTGGTTTCCTGTGCTGCAAAGGCTGCGTTCACCTCGTCGGCGATCCACTGGCCCACATCCACCGCGGCATCGTCGAGAAAGGCCGAGGTCGCCGCCGGCATGGCGTAGAGTTCCGCCGTCGGATAGCTGAGCTCGGCGATCACCTGGCTATCGGTTTCGCTCCGCGACGCCGTCTCGCCGACCCAGCCCGTTTCCGGCCCGGTCACGGTGATCGGGCGTTTATAGACCGAAGCCGAAATCTGACGCACGCCGGCAATGGCGCGGATAGGCGAGATATGGGTCATGAGGCGGGTGATTTCCGTCTCGACCTCGCCAGGCACCACATAGCCGCCGTCACCGGCAACGCCGGTCTGCAGCGCCTTTTCCTCGCCGCGCTTCACATAGGCGGAAAAGGCCTCCTTGTATTCGCCATTGGCGAGAGCGCCCTTGCCTTCCAGCGCCGGGCGGCCGCGTTCGGCGCTGGCGCGGTCCAGCGCCGCCTTGTGCCCGTCGAGCACGGCGTTGAGCCGCTCGAGCTTGCCATCCAGCAAGCCGTCGGCGGTGCCGCGTTTTTCGATTTCGCCCAGGCGCTGGTCATTGGTGCGCTTGAATTCTTCGAATGCGGTCGAAAATTCGGCGAAAAGCGCGGCAATATCGCTCCCCGCGCCGGCCTTGGTTTCAAGGCCGTCACTGATCCGATCCATGTCGGCATCCTTCTATCGGTTGCGGATAGTTTTCGTAGCCGCCGCAATGGCGGCGCCCGCCGAGACGGAAGCGGCGATCCGCGCTTCTTCCATCATCGGAAAGGTCACGATCGAAATCTCGTAGAGATCGATCTCGTGCAGCAGGCGCTGGCCGCTCTGGCGGCTGGCCTTGACCGTGCGAAAGCCGATGGAGAGCCCATCGAGCGCCCGCGTTTCGATCAGTTTTCTTAAGGCATCCGCCCGGGCCACGCCCGGCACCAGCCGTCCGGCCGCAAAAAGCCCGTGCGCGTCCTCGCGCAGCTCTTCCCAGATGCCCACCGGCTCCTTGGGGTCATGCTGGAACAACAGCCTGATGCGCCCGCGCCGCTTGGCGAGGCTCCTCGCAAAGGCCCCGGGCTGCACGATGTCGCCGCCACTGTCGATCCGGTTGAAAATGCTGGCATAGCCGGCAAAGCGTCCCTCTGCATCAATGGGGATTTTTTCGCCCATCAGCGTTTTACCCCGCTCCTGCCCGGCGGCGGCGCCGATGCCTTGGTCTTGTCGGCCAAGGTCCCGGCCAGGTTCCAGGCAAATTGCCGGAACGTCTGCTGGGCCTGCTCGCGCTTGGTCTTTTCCGCCATCTATTCGTCCCCCTTGCGAAACAAACGATTGAGGCTCGATATCTCGGTCACGAAGTCATTGAAGCGCTTATTGGCCGCGGCGAGCTCCTTGAGGCTCCACACCAAAAGCGCACTCGCGCCACTCGCCCACAAAAACAGCGCCAGATGCGCCAGATCCCCGCGCTCAACGACGGTTTTGGTCAGCTCGTCCATGATGGTCTCCTTCCCGCCTTCTTGGCGGGGGCTTGGCGGCAATTGCCACCGGGTCATCCCCGCGCAAGCGGGGACCTCCGTTCAACAGGGGTTCCCGCTTTCGCGGGAATGACACTGTGATCAAGCGACACGAAAGGCGGCGAAGACAGTGCGCCTGGCGCACCCCCTTCCAGCCTCCCCCGTCAAGGGGGAGGAGCCGCATCGTGCTTTTGACAAGATCGCACCCCGTCCACCGTCCTTCTCCCTCCCCCTCGCGGGGAGGGCCGGGGGGGGATAAGAGCCACAATGCGCTCTGTAGCCCCTCTCGCGAGGCCACATTTTCGCCCCACCCACAGATCGGCATCTCCCCCTTGAAGGGGGAGTTGGGGAGGGGATGACCTCAGGCACATTAGGCCCCGCCGTTCGGGCCAAGCTCTTATGGCCTTGGTCGCTCAAACCCCTCCAGTGGAGCGATTTGCCATTCACGCCCCGCCCAGGCCAACCATCGCCCGCTTTTCCTCATCACTGAGAAAACTCGCATTCCCCACCCGCTCCCACAGTGCGTTGCGGTCCTCGGCCAGAGCCTCCACCGCATCGAACTCGGGCACGACTTCCGCCCCCTCAAACGCCGGCCCGAGCCAGACGCTCAATTCCTGCGCCACGCGCACCACAAGCGGCACCAGGGTCTGGCGCCATAGCGCCCGATTGGCCTCGGCCATGTTCGCATAGGTGTTGTCGCCCGGAATGCCGAGCAGCATGGGCGGCACGCCGAAGGCCAACGCAATGTCCCGCGCCGCCGCATTCCTCGCCTCGATGAAATCCATGTCGCGGGGCGAAAGCGCGATGGCCTTCCAGTCGAGCCCGCCTTCGAGCACCATGGGCCGCCCCGCATTGGCTGCACCCGCAAAATTCTCCTCGAGCTCGGATTTGAGCCGCTGGAACTGCTCTTCGGTAAGGTTTCCCCCACCGGCCGAATAGACCAGCGCCCCGCTCGGTCGCGCTGCATTGTCGAGCAGCGCCTTGTTCCAGTGCGCCGAGGCATTGTGAATATCGAGGCTGGTCTGCGCTGCCTCCAGCGGGCCCATGCCATAATGGTCGTCCATGGGGTGGAACAGGGCCATATGCAGCACGCCCGGCACCGGCTCGCTCCCCTGCCCGATCCGCATCGTCCGCCCGCCGGCGGTATAATCATACCCAACCGGCCAGCCATCGGCGCCGGCTACCACCCGCATGCGGTCCGGCCGCAGCACGAACAGCGCCCGCACCGCCCCATCGACAATGCCCGCCTGGAGATAGGCGTTTCCCGCAGTCTGGAGATAAGCATAGACCGCCTCAAGCATTTCCCCGCCCGATTGGCGCCCATTGGGTTTGGCCAGTAATTCGGCCAGCGGATGCTCGCTTACCGCCTTGCCATCGACCACGACGGAAAGTGGCACCCGCGTCGCCGCCTCGGCAATCAGCCGGATGCAGCGATAGACCACTGGATTGCGCATGAACCCTTCGTTGACGAGGCTGGAATACCCCCTCCCGCTCCACTGCGCCGGTCCCAGCGCGCTCAGCGTCATCAGCGTCTGCCCGCCAAAATTCTTGCGTTCATCGGGCGCGCTTGTCCCTCCGCCAAACAGGCGGTTGATCCAGTTCGGCATGGTCTTGGTTCTCCCAGCAAGCAAGGCAAACAAAAAGCCCCGGACAATGCCGGGGCTTGGTCAGATCATTCTGTGGCGCTCGCGCCTATTCAGCCGGATGCTGCTCGTGGCGTTTCAGATCGCGCATATGCAGCCATGCGCCACCCGAACCGATCGCCAGAACCAGGATCGGCATGATGATGAAGGCGAAGACTTCGATGAAGCTCATGATTTCAGTCCTCCAAGGACCCATCGTGCAATCATATGTAGTGCAATCGCGACCAAAAGCCAAATGACGCCACCGAGAACAAAGGCCCAAGTCGCCAAGGCCGTTCCCGATGCGCCGTAAATAACAGCTGCAAGAGGCGCCAGGACACCGACGGTAAGACAGGCAGTGGATGTGCGATCCAACGCATTGGCCAATAGTTTCGTGCGCTCGTTCTCGATCAGGCTCATAGACGAAATCTATCCATGTTTCTGGGGAACGCCAGCCCTAAAGCCCCCGCACCCGGGGCCTTGTCCCATCCACCAACAAATCCGTCAGCGCCCAGACCAGCGCATCGACCCGGTCCGGAGAATGCCCATCGGCCTTGCCGTCCGGCCCGAAAGCGCAGAGTTCATCCTCCAGCGCCGTCAGCCCCGGCGCATGGGTCACCAGGCCCCGCCCGTAATAGGCCGCCACCGGCTCGGCGCGCAGCCATTTGCCCCGCGTCGCCCGCACCGGCCGCACCGGAACATTGGCGTCGACCTGGGCGATCATCTGCGTGACGAGGTCCCCGCCCTGGTTGACCTCGACCACGATGGCGTCGGCCCGGTGCGCATGAAATGCCGCCACCGCCCGCCGCGCCCAGGTGAGCGGCGCCGCACGCTTCAGCGTTGCGTCCTCGAGCACCACCGCGCCTTCGCCACAGCGCCCGGCAATGACAATCCCGCAGGCGTCCGAGCGCGCATGCCCCGTCACTGGCGGGTCCACCGCCACGACGATCCGACCGTCCGCCCCCGCCTCGGCGGGCCGGAACAGGCCGCGCTGCCAGAGCGCATCGGGCCGATCCTCGATCAGCTCGCCATCGAGCTCCTGCCGCCCCAGCACGGTGCCGCGATAGCGCGCCACCACCGCCTCGAGAAAATTGGGCGCCAGCTGTGCCTTGTTCTCGACCGTCGCCATTCGCACCACCGCAGTTTGCGGATCGGCAAGCAGCCGCTTGATCAGCTTGGTCGGCCTTGGCGTCGTCGTCACCAATTGGCGCGGATGCTCCCCCAGCCGCAGCCCGAACTGCAGCTGGTCGAACGCCGCCTCGGCATTGGGCCATTTGGCGGCCTCGTCGCACCAGGCGGCGGCAAATTGGGGCCCGCGAAAGCGCTCGGGGTCCGAGGCGGTCATCACCGCGCCCTCGACCCCATTGGGCCAGATCAGCCGATTATTGCCGCGCAATACCGGCCGTTCTTCATCGGGATGCACGCTGAGAATGCCGCTGTCGCCGCGCACCATGATCTCGACGGCTTCCTTCATGGTTTCACCCACGAGCGCGATCGGGCCAATCCCGTCCCGCGCGAGGCTTCGCACCCATTCGGCGCCGGCCCGCGTCTTGCCCGAGCCGCGCCCGCCCATCAGCAGCCAGGTGGTCCAGTCCCCCGGCGGCGCCAATTGTTTGGGGAGCGCCCAGCGCGGCCAGTCGAAAAATTCCGCCTCGAGCTCCTCCGCCGATAGCGCATTGACCGGTTTTGCAAATCCGGTCATCAGCGCGCGAGAAACTGCTCGCGACGCTTGATCAGCTTGGCCCTGAGATCGGTCAGGTCCTTACGGGTCGGCGGCTCCACATTGCGCTCGGCGGCTCCCAGTTCGATCAGCTTGTCGAGCGTGCGCACCTCGTCGGCCAGCACTTTGGCTTTCTTGTCGATTGGCATATCCTCGGCCTTTTCCAATTCTCTGATCTGGGCTTCCAGAACCCGCAGCATTCGCTCCACCAGCTCCGCCTTGCGCAGCGGGCTTGCCTTGATACTGAGCCAGTCCTGCTTTTCCCGGCGATAGCGCAGCTGCGCTGGCGTAATCCCGTGGCGCTGACAGATCACCTCGGGGTGAAACAACCGCCCCTCATATTCAAAGCGGATGGTCTCCCAGTCCGGCGCCTTTCGGGGCCGGTCCTTCGGCGTTTTTTCCATGGCGTTGACTCAACTGTGAGAAGCACCGGCATCACCGGGCGGAACCGCAAGGAATCGGGCGGGATTCGTCCTTGCGGAGTCCGACAGGGAGATCCCCGATGTCCACCGCAATCCGCCATCTTTTCTACCGCCCCGAAAGCGCGGAGCTTTCGATCTGGTTTGCCCCCGAGGGCCGGCGCTACAAATATTTCGATGTGCCGCAATCGGCCTATGAAGCCCTGCGCGACGCCCCCTCGCGCGGCCAGTATTTCAACCGCGCCATCAAGGGCCATTATCGCTGCACGAAAATTGAGGAGGAGAGTTCCAGGAACCGACGCCGCCGCCGCTTGGGCGCCGCGTCTTCCTGACCCATTTCTTCGACCATGCCTGAACTCTACCAGACCAGCGGCACCCGCAGATAAGTTGGATAAGTTCTTGCCGTTCAGCCGTCGATTTCACCATCGGGCAGGACCACATAGATCAACACGGCCAGCATGGTGATGAAGACGCGAAACGCCGAAGCCAGCCCGTTCCAGCTCTGCGACATCCACATGCCGAACCATTCCCCGCCCACGGACATGAACCCGACCTGCCAGAGCACGAAGCCAAGGGTCAGCCCGGCAATCGCGAAAGTCTTGCCCCGGTTGAAGTCCCGTGCGCTCGCCGCCCGCCGCGCGAAGATCCGCGCCGCCCCCATCAGGCAGAGCACCGCCACCAGAATTTCGGTCACGATGATCAGTCCATAGGCGATGTGATGAATGAGCTCACTGGTGATGGCCCGATAGCCGATCGTGGCATCGGGAAAGATCGTGTCCATCGCCAGCACATGGCTCACAAAGGCGAAATTGGACCCGTAATCGGTGAGATTGCCGAACGCCACGAGCCCCGCATAAAGCCCCATCGCCGCCACCAACACGGCCTTGCTCACCCGCGTGATCACCATTCCCGCCCCCCGAAAACCTGCCGGTCAGTCCGGCTTGATCCAGTCTGCCACGGCCTTGAGCGTTGCCAGGTCATCGTCCAGCGTCATCGCCGCCTCTGCCCGCCGCAAGCTCACGCGGGCAAAGTCATGCGCTGCCCGAGCAAAGGCCGAATTGCATTCGGCCACGGTCTCGAGGCTTTTCATCAGCCGGATCATCACCTCGACAATGGCGGCGCCATCGCGGGCCGTCGGGCGATAGACATCTTCCAGCACCTCCGCCGGCCGGATCGGCCGGACATAGACCCGGTCATAGCGCACTTCTACGGGCTCTTCCCGCCAGTCGACGAGCAGCCTTGTCGCCGTATCGATCACCACGATGCCCGTGCCCGGATCATTGATGCCGGCCGACATCGCCTTGTCGCCAATTTCACCCAGCACGATCATGCCGAAGCGCGGATCGGAATCGAAAGTCCGGTTCTCGCCCAGAACGAAACAGTCGATCAGCTGCTCGCGGATCTCCTCGTCCGCACGCCCGTCCACCAGCATCAATGGCCTGACCGGGGTCGCATAAGTGCCGGGCCGCGCCATCACAATGACCCGGAGCTCGTGTTCTTCAGCCAGCTTTTGCAACGCCGGCATGTCGCAATGCTGGACATAACCCGAACGCGGTGCCGGGATCGGTTTGCCCTCGCCGTCCCCGTCCAGCCTTTGCCCGCCGAGATAGGGGAATTCTGCCATGGTCTCGATGGCGCTGCGCGTTGCCGTTTCCACCGCGCTGATCGTGTAGCCCACCCGGCCGATTGCGGAAATCTGGCCGATCCAGCGGATCAGCGAGGTCACCACCAGAACCACCACGCCCAGCGTCACCACGAAGAGGAACAGCCGCCCCGCCTCGCTGTAGATGCCAACCGAAAGCCCGATAATGCCGACGATGGAAAAGAGAAAGGCCCCGATAAAGACCGAGATCGAGGTCTGCGCCCGCAGATAGCCGGCGATCAGCGGCACGGCGCGCGGGGTGGTCGCCGCCGAGGCGCCGGAGAAGGCGCTGACCACGGTCGAAAGGGCGAAGACCGCCACCGTCAGCAGGCTCGACGCCAGGATCTGCAAAATGGTCTGCACGGCATTTGCCGGCATGACGAAGGGCAGTTCCTCGGGCGCATACTGCGCCAGCAGGTAGGCGATGAGGATCGTCAGCAGCGCGATGCCGGAAAAGGCGGCCGGCAAAAACCACATGCGCTGCATCAATTGGCGCAGCTTGAATTTCAGGTAGCTCATGTCTCCCCCTGCATCTCCTGCGCCCCGCGCGGCAAAGGATGGAGGGGGAAGACTGGGCCATCAAGCCCCAAAATGCCGCCGCGCCTCGAGCCCCAGGCCCAGCCCCACGCTGCCCAGAACGTCTGTGCGCACCACTTCGGCCTGGGGGAAAAGCCGCTGCAGGCGTCCGGACACTTCCGGCACCAGGGTCGATCCCCCGGTCAGGATCAGGCTGTCGATATCGCTCGCAACCAGCCCGGCGAGGCGCAGCGTCTCGGCAATCGTGGTCTCGAGCCGGGTCACCGAATCGGCCAGCGCCGCCCCGAGATGGGCGACCGAAATCTCGGTGCTGATGGTCCGGTCACGGACCGGGAACGAAAACGGCGTCAGATCGTGGTCCGACAGGGCGATCTTGGCGCCCTCGACCGCGCCGATCAGCCGGTGCCCCAGCCGATCCTCGACCAGCATCACCATGGTCTCTACCCGCTCGGCTTGCTGCGCTTCGCGGATGGTGGAGCGCAGATCGCGCAGCGCCTTGGCGTCATAGAGCCGGTTGATGCGGTGCCAGGTCGAGAGATCGTAATAGGGCGCAACCGGCAGGAAGCGCTTGCCGTCGACGGTCTTGGAGCCGAGCCCCAGCTCCGGCATCACCCTCGCCATGGCCAGAAGGCGGTCGAAATCGGTGCCACCGATATGCACGCCCGTCGTCGCCAGGATATCGGCCGTGCGATCGGCCTTGCCGGCCCGCTCGGGCGAAACGCGCACCAGCGAAAAATCCGATGTACCGCCGCCAAGGTCGACGATCAGCGCCAGCTTCTCGCCCGATACATGCCGCTCATAGTCGAGCGCCGCCGCGATCGGCTCATATTGAAAGACGATGTTCCTGAAACCCTGCGCCCGCACTGCCGCTTCCAGCTGAGCCTGCGCCTCGGCATCGGCGACCGGATCGTCGTCGACGAACTGCACCGGGCGCCCCATAACCACATCGGTCAGCTCGTCGCCGAGCCTGGCTTCGGCGCGGCGTTTCACCTCGCCCACAAAGGTGCCGATGATTTCGCCGAAGCCAAGCCGCTGCGCCTTGATGCGTGTCGTATCGGCAAAGAGCGCCGTGCCCAGCACGCTTTTGAGCGAGCGCATCAGCCGACCCTCGGCCCCCGTCACATATTCGGCCACGGCGGCGCGGCCGAAATGGAGGCTGTTGTCCTCGAACCCAAAGAACAGCACGCTGGGAATGGTCGCCTGCTCGCCCTCGAGAGCGACCAGTCTGGGCTGCCCGTCGGGACCGATGCGGCTCAGCGTGGAATTGGACGTCCCGAAGTCGAGACCACAGGATAGGGCCATGACAAGCGACCTCTGTTATGGGGGATAGACGCACGCCGAGCGCGCGGGGACGGCCCCTATAAGAGGTTCAGGCAGGCTTGGCAATCGGTCAGAATGTCCGGGGTCAGGCGGCCCTGGCGGTGCGGATTTCGCCGCCACGCAGATCGGCCGTTTCGATCCGGGAGAGGCCATGGCGCTGCGCACGACGCAAGGTCGCCATCGCCGCCTCGATCACATTGGGCTCGAACGCCCCCTGCGGATTGACCACGGCAATGCCGCAGCCCAGCGTCACGATGCCGGCGTGGCTTTCCTTGTTGACCAGCCCTTCGAGCCGCACCGCCTTCATGATCTTGCCGGCAAGGCTGCGCGCCATCAGCACCGGCAGGTCGGGGAGGATCAGGACAAAGCCTGCCTGGCCCATGCGCAGGCAGCGTGCTTCCTCGGCTCCGACAATCGAGCGGATCGCGCCTTCGAGCGCGTCCATGCAGTCCTCGCTGGCGTCACGCCCATAGGCGGCGAGATATTCGGCGAAGCAGTCGATTTCGAGGGTCATGACACAGAGCGACACATGGCGCTCGGCAGCCAGCGCCCAGCAGCGGCGCATTTCTTCGTCCAGGGGTCGGTTCTGTCCGCTCCGCAAGCCGATGCCCGCATAGGCGCGGCCGGCTGGCGTCAGCTGCAGCAGGGCCCGAATTCTGGCCCACAGGCTATCGCTCTGCGAAAGATCCATCATGCTCATCGTGCCGCCCCCCAGCGATCTGTGCCCGACGGGATGTATTCATATATGGTTAATGAGAAGTAACCAAAGCGAGTGATTTGGCAAGTGCGATCTTCTTCATAGGATGTAGCATCCTAAGCCAGTCTATTTAGACTAAACCTGGAATGACCAGTCTATTTCAGCGATCCGGCTAGATCGTCTCGGGCGGTTCGAATTCGGGCCAGTCGACGGCATGCTCTTCCCACTCGTCGGCGTCCACCTCGGTCTCGAGGAATGTCCGCCCTTTCACCGATACGCCCACATCCACCACGGTCTGCGGATCGCCCGAAACCAGCGGGTGCCACCAGGCCAGCCCCTTGCCCTCGGCAATCCGGCGGTAGGCGCAGGTCGTGGGAATCCAGGCAATATCGCGCACATTGTTCGGCGTCAGCTTGATGCAGTCGGGCACGATCTTCTGGCGCTCGGGATAATTGGTGCAGGCGCAGGTGTCGCCGTCGAGCAGCTTGCAGCGGACGTCCGAAGTAATCAGCGTACCGGTATCTTCGTCTTCGAGCTTGATCAGGCAACAGCGCCCACAGCCGTCGCAAAGGGCTTCCCACTCTGCCGACGACATTTCTTCGAGCGTTTTTTCTTCCCAAAAGGCCATATTAACCGTCACGCGTTCACTGTGTTGCCGGTTTGCGCTTGTCTGCCGCCTGGCGCAATCATATTCCGGCGAGGAAATTGCTTTGATCCGCCGGAAAGGACAAAAGTCCGTTATCGGGGCATTGGGGTTCGGCGTGCAGGATCCGTTCTATACCAAGGAAAAGCGGAAAAAACCGGCTGGCGGCATGCTGGCGGCGGACGCGTGGCTGGATTCCTCGCTTTACGAGTTCTGGCAGACCCTCGGGCGCGGCTATACGCGCTACCAGGATTTCATGTCCAGGTTCCACGTCTCGGGCATAAAACGCTTCTTCGTCGAGATCCTGTCGGACGCGTTCACCTTCGGGGCCATCGGCGCGGTGCTGATGACCGCCCTCGCCCTGCCGGCCTTCGACACCATTGCCCGCGGGTCCTTCAACAAGGCCGAGGACTATTCCGTCGTCTTCCTCGACCGCTACGGCACCGAGATCGGCCGGCGCGGCATTCGCTCGGACGATAGCGTCGCGCTCGACCAGATGCCCGACTATCTCATAAAGGCGACCCTCGCCACCGAGGACCGGCGCTTCTACGAGCATTTCGGCATCGACATTGTCGGCACGCTGCGCGCGCTGGCCTCCAACGCCCAGGGCGACAATTCCACCCAGGGCGGTTCTTCGCTCACCCAGCAATTGGCCAAAAACCTCTTCCTCTCGGCCGAACGCACGCTCGAGCGCAAGATCATCGAGGCCTATCTCGCCATCTGGCTCGAGTGGCACTATTCCAAGGACGAGATCCTCAAACTCTATTTTGACCGCGCCTATATGGGCGGCGGCAATTTCGGGGTCACGGCCGCGGCCGAATTCTATTTCGGCAAGCGCGTGCAGGACATCAATCTGGCTGAAGCCGCGATGCTGGCGGGTATGTTCAAGGCCCCGACGCGCTATGCGCCCCATGTCGACCTTGCCGCCGCCCGTGGCCGGGCCAATCTCGTCCTTTCCAATCTCGTCGCCTCGGGCTTTCTCACCGAGGGCCAGGTCACCGCGGCCCGGCGCCACCCGGCCTCCCCCATCGACCGCACCGCCGACGTCAACTCTCCCAATTATTTCCTCGATTGGACCTTCGAGGAAGCCAAGCGCATCATCGACGAGACCAATGCGCCGGGGAACAATTTCGTCGTCCGCACCACCATCGACACCACGCTGCAGCGCTACGCCGAGGAAGCCATCACGTCGGTGGTGCGCGAACAGGGCGAGCAATATCGCGTCAGCCAGGCCGCCATGGTCGCCACCGACACCCAGGGTGCCGTCCGCGCCATGGTGGGCGGCGTCGATTACGGCAAGAGCCAGTTCAACCGCGCCATCGTCTCCACCCGCCAGCCGGGCTCGTCCTACAAGGTGTTCGTCTATGCCGAGGCGCTCGAACAGCTGGGTCTAAAACCCTCGGACCCGATCACTGACCGCCCGGTCTGCATCGGCGACTGGTGCCCGCAGAACTATGGCCGCAACTACAAGGGCACGGTGAGCCTCGAAAGCGCCTTTGCGCAATCGCTCAATACCGTCCCGGTCACCCTTTCCATCAAGACCGGCCGCGAGCCGATTGCCGAACTCAGCTATCGCATGGGCCTGCGCCAGGAATATCCGGTCACCCGCTCGCTGGCGCTTGGCGTCGCCTCGGTCTCCGTGCTCGACATGACCTCCTCCTACGCGGTCTTTGCCAATCACGGTCTCAAGACCCCGGCCTATGGCATTACCCGCATGACCACGCTCTCGGGCGATCCGGTCTGGGAATATGACCTCGACGCGCCCCGCGAACGCGTTCTCTCTGAGCAGACCGTGGCCTATATGAACCAGATGATGCGCACGGTCGTCACCGGTGGCACGGGCCGCCGCGCCGACGTGCCGGGCGTTCCGGTCCTCGGCAAGACCGGCACCACCACCTCTTATCGCGATGCCTGGTTCGCTGGGTTGACCGGCAATTTCGTTGCCTCCGTGTGGTTCGGCAATGACGATTACCGCCCCACCAATAATCTCACCGGGGGCCTCCTGCCCACCGTGGCCTGGCAGAAATTCATGGCCTATGCCCACACCAATATCGAGATCGAACCGGTCTACGGCGTCGACTTCCAGCCCACCCAGACCATCGTGGCCGATGCGGACGCCGATGCGCTGGTGGACGAGAGCGACGAACGCCCGCCCAGCCTCAAGCCGGGCGCGGCGCGCAAGCTGCTCGACCTCGCCCAGCGTCTCGATACCACCCTGCGCAATGCCACCCCGCTCAGCGATCAGGCCGCCCTGCCCCCGCCCGCCCTCGAAGGCGGGGTCTAGGCGGCGGCGCGAGCCGTCTCCCCGCCCTCGCCGATTGCCATGGCTTTATTCCGCTGCCCGATTACGTTAGCCATAGCTGCAAGCCCATGAGAGCCGACATTTCGCCCATGCTCATTTCCGCAAGTCGCTGACCAGTGCGTTTTGTCCTCCGCCTCCTTCTGACGATCGCCGTCGCGCTTGGGATCGGTTTCGGCCTGAGCTCTTTCGCGCTGAACGATGGCCGGTTCTTCGGGGGCAATTCCATCGGCCCCTGGGTCTCCTGGCCCGATGCCGGCACGCCCCAGCCCAATCCCTATACCCGCGCCCATCTGGTGCGCGAGGCGGCCCTGCCGATGGGCCGCGCCGAGGGGCTGCAATTCATTGCCACCAATGACAGCGAAGGCCGTCCGCTGGATCGGGCCTGCGCCTATCGCCTGATCGGGCATGTGCCCGTTTCCACCTTTTGGACCCTCGTGGCGGTCGATGAAAACTGGATCAATCTTGCTGCGCCTAACAGCGAGCCGGCCCTGCGTTCAAGCGAAATCGTGCGCGACAATAATGGCGCCATCGATATTGCCGTGGGCACGGCGCTGGCCGCCGGAAACTGGCTCGAAATAACCGGCGAAGGCCCCTTCACCCTCGCCCTGTCCCTTTACGACACCACCGCCTTTTCCGGCCTCGGCGCGGGCAACGACACCATGCCCGTCATTCTGCGAAGGGGCTGCCCGTGATCCGCACCCTGCTCTGGCTCATCGGTGGCGTCCTGCTTGGCGGCATCATTCATCTCGTCGTCATTCTCGCCATGCCGCTCCTGGCCGAGGAAACCACTGCAACGCGCCTTGCGCGTTTCGACGCGCTCAACCGCATGCTGATCCTGCCGCCCGTCGAGCCCGGCCAGCCCAATCCACTGCGGCTCGATCCCGAGCTCGTCTATGGTCTCTGCCAGGTCGACCTTGCCGAGGGGCCGGCCTATCTCAGCGGCATCCTGCCCGACGCCTTCTGGTCCGTTGCCCTCTATAACGGGGCCGGCAATGTCACCTATTCCACGACCAATCGCGACGGGATCGGCCAGACGCTCGAGATCGGCATTTTCAACGCCGCCCAGACGCGTCTCCTCGCCCGCCAGCAGCTCGACATTGCCGAGGGCCTGCTCGTGGTCGAAGCGGCCAGCGACCGCATCTTCGTCCTCGTCCGCCTCGCCCCGCCCCACCAGGCCATGCGCCCGCGTTTCGAGGACCGCCTGCAATCGGTCCGCTGCGGCCCCCGCCCGAGCTAAGCTTCATCCGTTCTACGACAGAGCCCCCGC
This sequence comes from Devosia sp. FJ2-5-3, assembly GCF_029201545.1. Taxonomy (NCBI): domain Bacteria; kingdom Pseudomonadati; phylum Pseudomonadota; class Alphaproteobacteria; order Hyphomicrobiales; family Devosiaceae; genus Devosia; species Devosia sp. FJ2-5-3. The sequence continues at coordinate 3,236,073 of NZ_CP104007.1, forward strand.
TTCCCTCGAGCCTGACCCGTACTGCGCGACAGAGCCCCGGCTTCCCTCGGGCCTGACCCGAGGGCCACTCCGCGAGCCCCGATAGTGATTGAAAGCCCGGACGCCGCCCCAGCGCAGCATGCACACCCCGCCGGACAAACCTGCCCTCCACGCCCTCCGCCCCCGCCAAACCGCAAACTTTGCGGCACTCAAATGAACGCCCCGCAAAACAATCATCGTAATGCGGCACAAACCACAATATTTATTGACAACGCTGCACATGACTGCGTTTCATCCGGCCATGGATGACATCGACCGCAAAATCATCGACCTTCTCGCCGAAGACGCAAGGCGCTCGCTGACCGATATCGGCGAGTATGTCGGACTATCCGCCTCGGCCATTAATGAGCGCATCCGGCGCCTCGTCGCCAGCGGCGCGGTGCGGCGCTTCACGATCGACGCCGCCCCCGACGCCATGGGCCGCCCCGTCCTCGCCTTTGTCTGCCTCGCCCTCGCCGCCGATACCGATGAAGCCGCCTTCCGCGCCTTCGCCGCCACCCATGCGGCCATCGAGGAATGCCACAACGTCACCGGTGCCTGGTCCTACATCGCCAAGGTGCGCGTCGCCTCCCTGCCCGAGCTCGAAGCCTTTCTCGCCGAGCTCAAGGCCCGCAAGTTCATCGCCCGCAGCGAGACCATCATCGCCCTGTCGAGCGCCGTCGAAGCCAGCTACACGCCCAAGCCGGTATCGCCGTGAACGAGCTCTTTCTTTTCGCCAAGAGCGTCCTGCTCGGCCTCGCCATTGCCGCGCCGCTGGGTCCGATCGGCGCCCTCTGCATCAGCCGTACATTGGAGCGTGGCTTCCTCGCCGGTGTCGCAGGAGGTCTCGGAACGGCTCTGGCCGATGCCTGCTATGCGGCGCTCGCCGCCATCGGCTTTGCGGCCTTTGCCGGTTTCCTCGCCGGCATCGACATGCCGATGCGCCTTCTCGGCGGGCTTTTTCTCTTCTGGCTCGGCTGGCAGAGTTTTCGGCCCAGGGACCCGGCCAGGGCTGCCCGCATCGGCGCGGGCGGACTGATCGGAACGGTGGCCGCCACCTTCCTTCTCACCATCACCAGCCCGATGACGATCCTCACCTTTGCGGCCATCTTTGCCGGCCTCGGTCTCGCCAGCGGCACCGATCTCATTGGCAAGCTCATGGTCGTCGCCGGGGTCTTCACCGGGTCACTTCTCTGGTGGATCATCCTCAGCGGCGGGGTTGCCCTGCTCAGCCGCCGACTACCACCGGGCTTTGCGACGTGGATCTCCCGCGCCTCCGGCATGGTGCTGATCGGTTTCGGCGTCGTGGCTATAGCATCCCTGTTCTGGCCACGCTGACCAGCGCGCCGGCGATGGCCAATGCCACGACCACGAGCCATGGTGGTGCTTTCCAGGCCATCAGCGCGACAAAGCCCGCAGCCGCGAGGAGGGCATCGAGGGGCTCGCCTACGGCGCTCGTGAACACCGGATCATAGAGCGCCAGCCCCAAGATCCCCACCACTGCCGCATTGGCGCCGCGCATGCCGGCCTGCGCCCAGCTCTGGCGGCGCAAATCTTCCCAGAACGGCAGCGCCGCGATCACAAGCAACATGCCGGGCAGGAAGATCGCCACAAGCGCAATGCTTGCCCCGAAAACGCCATTGGGCGGCAAGGTGCTGGCAGCGCCGAGATAGGCTGCAAAGGTGAAGAGCGGTCCGGGCACGGCCTGCGCCGCGCCATATCCCGCTGTAAAACTGTCCCTGTCGAGCCAGCCCTGTCCCACCGTCTCGGCATCGAACAGCGGCAGCACGACATGCCCGCCGCCAAACACCAGCGCCCCGGCACGATAAAACCCGTCGAAGATCGCAAAACCCTGCCCCAGTCCAGCGATGAGCGGCAGACCGACGAGCAATATCAGAAACACCGCAAGGGCGACGAAACCTGCCCGTCGCGACAGAACCGGTCCATCCCCCTGCGGTTCGCCCGAAAGACCGTCGCGGCAAAAGACCAGCCCTGCGGCAATGCCGGCGACAATCGCCTCCACCTGCCCGATGGCGCCACCAGCAATAAGGGCAATGGCCGCTCCCGCAAGCGCGATGGCGGCGCGTTGGCGGTCAGGGGTCAGGGATTTGGCCATGCCCAGCACGGCCTGGGCCACCACGGCCACAGCCACGAGTTTCAGCCCATGGATCGCGCCTGCGGCCAGTGGCCCATCGAGCACGGCAGCGCCATAGGCAAACAGCACGAGCAGGATCGCCGATGGCAGGGTAAAGCCCAGCCAGGCCGCGAGGCCACCAAGGGGACCCGCGCGCATCAATCCCAGCGCAAAGCCCACCTGGCTCGACGCTGGGCCCGGCAGAAACTGGCACAGCGCCACGAGGTCGGCATAGCCGGCCTCGGAAATCCATTTGCGCCGCGCCACCAGCTCGTCGCGAAAATACCCAAGATGGGCTATCGGCCCGCCAAAGCTGGTCAGTCCGAGTTTGAGAAATGTCAGGAAGACTTCGGAGACAGAGCCGTGGGGGCGCTGATCGGGGTCGAGCACGGCGCCCTCTCAAGACTATTTTGGTGCGATAACTTCTGTGTCGCGCACCATGGTCTGAAAGCGTGACGGTATGGCGACATCGCCCTGACCACCCTGCCCGCTGGCCCCGGAACAGAAATCGCCGCGATTGGCGCGATCGGCCCAGACTTTGAGCCGGCGCAGGAACGCATCGACGCTCACCGATTGCTCATGGGGCGTTTCGACCAGCAGATTTTCCAGCGCGTAGGAATAGCTGTCATAGCGATAGTTCACCGCCCGCACGAACCAGTCGACATGCCACTGGTTCTCGATCCGCCGCGCCCGGACATCGTTGGCGGCGGTCGGGGCGAGGTCTGTCAGCTCATTGAGAGCCACCCGGCGCTGCCGATCCACTTCCTGCACCGCACAGATGGAGAGGAACGTCTTGGGCAAGGTGTCGAGATCGGCGAGGATATGGCGGTTCACGGTCGCATAGCGAACCCGCGAAGACTGGTAATGGGTCTTCTTCAGCCAGTTGTAATAGCGGTCCGGGAAAAATGTAAAATCCTTGGCGCGGGTGATCCGTACCCGCTGCATCTCGGCTTCGGTGTTGAACAGCCAGTCCTTGGCATTATTGGCCACGAGGAACCGCCAGGTACGGTCATGCATCTCGCCTTCCTGGTCGGTCTGGTTGAAATTCGACACGGGCTCGCGCCGCTGGCGCGCCATGAAGTCCCCGACCGCCGGAAGCATGGCATCATGCAGGGCGCTGGGTTGGGCGCGGCCGAAATCGCCCACCGGGCGAGAGGCACAGGCAGTGGCAAGGCCGGCGAGAAGAACGAGGCCGAGAAGTCGGGAATATCTATGCAAGGGATCAGCCGCGTTTGCGTCGACGAGAGGAGCCGAGGTGGTTCTTGGGCGGCGGCGGTGTGTCGCGCTCATACCGGACCCCGGTGAAGAAAATAATCTGGGCGTTGCCAATCGGCCTGACGACGGCATCTGCGGGTTGTTCCCGCCTCACGAATTTCAGCAGCTGTCCCAATCGGGCCTCCATTGGCTGCGCAGCTCCCCCGTCCCATTGGAGGCAGCGAGTTGGATCGATTCTATCGGCGCGACGCCCCTCGCGCTTGTCCACATTAAGAGATCGTCAAGGTTAACAGTCTGCTAACGAATTCACGGCAAAATGAGCATTGAACGCACCTGATGCGAATAACTATCCACGGTCCCGCCCCCAATGCTTGGTTTCCAGCCCTACGAGACGTTTCAGCTCCTTATCGAGACGGGTGGTGTCGATCGCACCAACACCCTGCTGATCGCAGCCTGCGACGCCTATGCGCGCCGTGGGCGCCCCACCGGTCCCGAAATGGAACAGTTCGAAACCCTTGCCAGCCGCCTGTTTCCGGCCGCAAGCCAGCAGGCCCGCGCCAAGGCGGCAGCCATTCTCGGACGCGCCGAACTGCTCTCGCCGGTCCTCGAAACCCTCGTGGTCGAGAACATCGGCGAGGACCTGATTTCCTTCATCGAATCGGCGGGCGAGCTGTCCGACCAGACCATGCTCGACATTATCGGGCGCTATGACGTTTCCGCCGCCGCCACCCTGGCGCGCCGCCCGAACCTGTCCAATGTGGTGCTGGCAAAACTCTTCCAGATGAACTCCCGGAAGGTCTACCGGGCGCTCGCGAGCAATCTGCACATCACTCCGCGCGGCCCCTATCTCAGCGCCCTCGCCCGCTCGGCCCAGATGGACCACATGGTTGCCGAAACCCTTGGTACACGTAGGGATTTTGACGCGGCACTGCTTGCCCCCGCCTTCTTCGACCTCTCCGACGAGAACCGGATCCGGGTCATCCAGGCCTTCTCCAGCCGCCAAACTCCCCCGGCGCCGATCACCCGCACCATCGAGCAGCTGTCTGTCGCGACGACCGATTTGACCAAGGCCCTGATGAAGCTCTTCTCGGAAAACCGCCGTCCGGAAGTCACCCGCCTTCTCTCCCAGATCACCGGGCTCGATGAAGTCCGCTGCGGCCAGATCGCCCATGACGTCACCGGCGCATCGGTGTTCGTGATCCTGCGCGGCTTTGGCGTCTCGGCCTATGACGGGCTGAAGGTCCTGATCCACGCCACCAGCCACGACAATGAGCGCTCCAAGGCACTGGCCGATTTCGCCACATTGTTCGCGACAGTGTCACCGGAATCAATGGCTTACCTGATGAGCGCCTGGCGCGGTGAAGTGAATTTGCTGGACCTGTCCAAGCCGCAATACCAGCCGGTTTCCCAGCCCCGTCGCCGCGTCGCAGCATCGGCCGGCTCGGCGAACCCCGTGGTAGAACAGGCCATGGAAGCCCTCTCCCGCATTGGCGCCCGCCGCGCCAGCTAAGCGGTTCAGGTCCGGGGATTGACCAGGTCGATCCCCGGATCATCCCCTCTCAGATCGAGGCTCAGCACCCATAGGTCGGGGTCAAAATCCTGCTCCCTTGCAATGCGGTCGCGAACAATCTGCGGCTCGACATGGGAAAAGCGACGCTGGAACACCAGCGCCGCGCTGTCATCGCGGGATAATAGGGGTGCGGGGGTGAACAGCGAATAACTGCCATCGAGGTGATCCACCTCGATGAAGACCTGCCCGGCTATCGGATCTCCCCTGCGGGAGACCACGCACATATTGCCCAAATCATTGTGGCGCCGGACAAAAGCCATGCACCACAGATCGCTGCGCAGGCTGGCCACTAGATGGCCGCGCCGGCGTCCCGCAGCAGTTTGACGAGGTCAGGCTGCACCTGCCCGGTAATCCTGTAGCGGTGGAAATTCTCGAATTCGCGGATGGCGCGGGCTGTTTCCGGTCCCGGATTGCCGTCGATGGCGCCGCGGAAGAAGCCGAGGCTCGCCAGCCCACTCTGGATCTGGGAAACCAGTGCAGCGTCATTTGCCGGCGGACCGGCATCTGGCACACGGGCCGAAGGGGCGGTGGTCGGCGCCACGACGGCCACTGTCACAGGCGCGGCCGAGGCGACCTGAACCGGCGCCGGCATGGTCTGGGTGGGCAAGGGCGCGGTCGGGATGGGCGGGTTGGCCATGGCCTGCGGGCTCGAGCGCGAACCGTCCACCGCGGCAACGATCGAATCGAGTGTCTGGGCGGCGGTGGTCGCCACCTGGTCGAACACCTGTTCACCCGGAGAAAGCGTCGGCAGGCGCGCGATCACCTGGTCTGGCTGCTGGGCGACAGGCGCCTGGGGCTGAACGACAGGCGCTGGCTGGATCGCGGCGACCGGCTGCGCCACGGGCGCCTGCTGGGCGACCGGCTGAACGACTGGAGCAGGCTGCGGCGGAGCGACGGGCGCCATGGCCCGGCCGGCGCTATCGGCATTGAGGATGGCAGACACGACGCCCGAGGACAGTGCCCCCTGGGGCGCCATGCCATTGCGTTCCTCGAACGCCCGGATGGCGCGCGCGGTCATCGGACCATAATAGCCATCGACCTTGCCGTCGAAGAGGCGGAGTTCGGCCAGCTTTTTCTGGACCGCAAAGACTTCCTTATTGCCAACGGGCTGGTCAGGGACAGCCTGGGGAGCATTGGCGATCGACCCGGTTGTCTCGCTCGCCTGCGTCATCGCGGGCAGGACGTCCGCACCATCCGACGCCTGCTCGCGCAGCGAAACCGGCGCGGGCACCGGCGCCTCGACCGACACGCTGGCGGGCACGGCACGGATCGGGCCGAAGAAGGGCGACGGATGGTCCACGGTCTGGAAGTAGAGCGCATTGCTGCCGGCCAGGGCCGTCAGCGTCACCATGGCGAGCAGGCCCGTCGAGGCCAGCGGCGCCTTCATGTAACGCGACAGGGTCCAGTGCCCCACCCGTGCGAGTTGCGACAGGAAAACGTTGCCAAGCTGGAGGGGCAACTGAGTCAGGATGGATGCCGTCGTCATTGCGCTTTTCTTTTTTCGTTTTGCCATGAAGTCTTGGGCGCTACAGGCTCGCGATGGAGAGGAAGAACAGTGGCAGTGTCCGCCATCTTGGTTGCCGGACCGTTTATAGGAAGCAGCACGGTCATGGTTGTCCCCATGCCAATTTCGGACATGGCCCGCAAGGCGCCACCGTGCAGTTCCACCAGACCCTTGACGATGGAGAGGCCAAGGCCCGTTCCTTCATACTGGCGGGTGAGGCCGTCCTGGGCCTGGAAGAAGGGCTCGCCGATTCTTTCGAGCGCCATCGGCGCCATGCCGATTCCATTGTCGCGGACGGAAAAGCTGATCGACTGACCCTGCCGCTTGACCGTCAGAGTCACCGCGCCATCGGCGTGGCTGAACTTGACCGCATTGGAAAGCAGATTGAGCAGGATCTGCCGGCAGGCGCGTTCGTCGGCCATGATTTCGGGCAGGTTTGGCTCGATCTCGGTGGCGAGCGCGACCTTCTTGTTCTGCGCCGTGGTCTCGATCATGGCCAAGCACGCCGGAATGATCTCGTCGGGCTGAAAGCGGCTGGGCTCGATCTCGAACTTGCCCGCCTCGATCCGCGACATGTCGAGCAGCATGCCCACCACGTCGAGCAGATGCCTGCCGCTCTGCTGGATCAGGCCGGCATATTCCTTGTGCGTGCTCGAGAGTTCGCCGCCAATCCCCGATGCCATCATCTCGGAAAATCCGACCACGGCATTGAGCGGGGTCCGGAGTTCGTGACCGATGGTGGCGAGAAAGCGCGACTTGGCCTGGGAGGCCTCTTCAGCGGCGCGGTGCGCTGCAGTCTTGGAGGCATCCGCATCCTTGCGTTCCGTCACGTCGCGCAACATGGCGATGACTTCGTGGCGTGCCTCGGCTGCGTCTTCGACCACAGGCGAGAAGCGCACCTCGACCCAGATGAACACCGGGATAGTGCTGGCAATGGCGTCGTCGTCGTGGCGCATGCGCACTTCGATCGTGCGGTTCTTGCCCGCCATATTGGCATCGGCAAAGGCGGTCATGTAGAGCGGGCGATCAAGGACATGCACGCGCTCGGCCAATGCCGTGCCCTGGACCTGGTAGCGCGGGCACCCCAAGAGCTTCTCCGCCGAACGCGAGGCAAAAAGCAGTTCCCCATCGCTCGAATAGCGCAACACCGCGTCCTGGACATGCTCGACGAGGTGTCGATAGGCGTTCACCTGCGCCTTGTCCTGAACGACGAAGGCGGCGTTGATGTGATGGGTGGTGTGAATGATCATGGCCACGGCCAAGGCAAAGGCGATCGCGCCCGTTGCTATGGCGGGCTGGGTGAAGGTCGAAGCCGCGGGCACGCCCAGCATGGAGGCGAGCGTACTCATCAGAATGATCGCAGCCGTCGCGATCCAGCTCAACCGACGGATCGGCCTGGTGGCGAGCAGCGCGGCCAGCACGGGGCCCATCAGCGTGAGCGCCAGCCCAGAATCGCCAAGGCGCACGTCGAGCAGGGTCAGAATCAGGCCAGCCCCCATCAGCGTCGACACCTGCGCGAGCGCGGCTTCGTCAAAGCGATGACGCTGGTGCAACGACAGGCTGACCATGCCCCCGACGAGGCCTGCGCAAGCGATGATGAACGGCAGTGCGGCCTGGGTGACCAGCAGCCAGATCGAGAACGGCATGGCGACTGCCGATGCGGCGATCAGCATGAAGGCGTTTTCAGCGATGGTCTTGCGGCGCTGCATTTCGGGGCGAGCACTGCCGGCCTTCGCCGGTGCGCTCCCCCTGCGGGCGCCGAACTGGACAATGCTAGCCATCAAAAAACTCATACTCGAGACGCCACTCTTCCGGCCCGGTCGCCGGCTGCCACGACCCCTTGCGGTGCCGCTTGCCTGATTGGTGCAGGTCTTGCCTGGAGCGCACATTCGCGCAGCAACCGCTAAGACGGATTTAAGTCTGCGGTTCGCGTCCCGCTTTCGACAGATAGCGTAAACAAGGGGTTGCGCCCCTCCAAAAGTGCGACGGCATTTGTTTCAAATTTTAGGAAGCTGGCGCAGCCGCCTTTAACGGGGGGATCCTAGGGTGAAGCCAAGAAGAGCGGGAATCGGCCCGTTCGGACCCATTATTCGACATGATGTTCCTTTTACGCTCCGCATTCTGGCTCACAGTGGCATTCGTGGTCATCCGACCCGAATTCGACGTGGCACAGACCGCAACCGCACTCTCCAACGAGGCGGTAGCGCGGGGCGGTCAGTTCGTCGCCGGCCAGGTCGAAGCCATCGAATGCGATAATTTGGCCTGTCTCGGCGGCAAGGCGGTCGTTTCGGCCGCACTCCAGCCCGTGCCGCGTCCCGTCCCTCACATGCAAGCTCTGCCGGGACCCGATTCGATCCCATTGCCCCGACCTCGGCCGGATCACTCGGGCTAAAGGCGTGGGCTCCCTCCCCTGGGTGCCCCGTTCAAGGCAAGTCTTACTGCCGCAGGCACCCCCAGTGCTTGCGGCTTTTCTTTTCGATCCCAGACGATCCATCCGGCGCTGGAAACTCATGGGGCCATGGCTTAGATAGAGACCATGACACATCCGCAGGCTTTCCAGGACATTGCCGACAACCTTTCCTTTCTCGACGATTGGGAAGATCGGTATCGCTATATCATCGAACTGGGCCAGGGGCTGGCCAGGCTGGACGAGGCCGAGCGCACGGCCGCCAACAAGGTCAATGGCTGCGTTTCCCAGGTCTGGCTCGTCGCCGAACCGACGCAGGGCGAAAACGCGCCGCAGCTCCGCTTCCGCGGCGAAAGCGACGCGATGATCGTTCAGGGGCTCGTTGCCGTGCTGCTCTCGCTTTATTCAGACCGTCCGGCGCGCGAAATTGCCGAGACCGACGCCATTGCCCTTTTCGACGAGATCGGGCTACGCGAGCACCTCACGACGCAGCGTTCAAACGGGCTGGTTGCCATGGTCAACCGCATTCGCGGCGAGGCGCGCGCGCTGCTCAACTGACCGCGCGCGAAACCAGTTGAGCAGCGGCAGCTCAAGTTTACGGTAAAGCACCATGCCGATCCCGGTGCCGCCGACGACCGACAATGCAGTGATGGCCAGAGCTGCTCCCGGCACGCCCCTGCCGAAGAAATGCAGCCAGATCCCCGCGATCATGGCCACGGCAAAGATATGCGCCAGATAGATGGAGTATGAGGCATCGCCGATCCACTCCATCAGCGCGATGCGCGGCACTTCATTGTCGAACCGGACCAACAGACCAACGGCCCCAAGGGCGAAGACCAGGAACCCGGCAAAGGCCGTAATGTCCTCGACGGCCTCGCCACCCCATGAAAAGCCTTCCACTAGACCCATGGCCGCAAGAACGCCGATCGCACCGATCAGCGGGCCCGAGATCCGACCGAGCCGGCCCTCGATATGGGCAAGGCCAAGCCAGGCGCCGGCGATGAAGGCCAGCGGCATATAGCTGGTGTAGAACTGCGCAAAGGCGCTGTCCGGTGGCCAAATTTGCCCGATGAGCGCCATGGCGAGATAGGCCATCGTCAGCCAGAGCAGCCGGCGTCGCGCCGTCACCATCGCCAGCAGCGCAAAGCTCACATAAAAGAACATCTCGTAATTGAGGGTCCAGCCGAGCTTATACAGCGGGTGGATGCCATGGCTGGCGGCATTGTGGAACGGCACGAAAGCCAGTGACAAAAGCAATTGCTGGGCGTCGAACACAGTGGTCTTGAACAATTGCGGCGCGACCAGTGCCAGGGCCGCGGCGACCAGGGTAAAGGCCCAGTAGAGCGGGACGATGCGCTGCACCCGACGGCGCATGAAGCCGATCGGATCGAACCGCCCGCTCTCCGTCACCGTCACCATGATGAAGCCGGAGATGACGAAGAACAGGATCACGCCGAGCCAGCCCAGACGCCCATAGACCAGCGGTTGGCTGACCAGTGGATAGAGCAGTGCATGGGAAGCGAGGACCAGCAGCGCTGCCAGGCCGCGCAAATATTGGACGGTGACGATCTTCGAGGTCATGCGCTGCCGGATTTTTGGATTGCTCCCTGTTACCATGTCACGGAGCCCAAGGCACAATCCCAGCGCAAACATCGTTAAGTTTCATCCACGAACATCTTTGGACGCGCTTCCAGCCAACCGCGCTGGTGGCCCTTCTCTGCTCCGCTGCCGGACGCATCGAGGCCGTAGAGCGCCGCCAATTGATCGAGAGCCACCCGCAGGACCAGCTTGGCGCTGCGCCGGGGCCAGGCGCGCTCGGCCTCCACCTCCTGCAGGCCGCGGTCGAAGCCGCAGACATCGAAGAGCACCGACCAGCAGTCACGCGGCAAACTGCGCGCCAACTCGGCGAGCCGTTTCCGGGCGTCGGCGGCACTGTCAGCCAATTCGGCCTGACCCGAATGCCCGCGGGGGCCGCCGATTCTGGTTGGGTCATAGGACATGGTTACGCGCTGGGCGAGGCGGGCCCGTTCGAATCCCCGCATCAATCGGCTCGCTGCCTGCCCATGATGGGCCTCGAGAAAGGCAGGCTCATTGCCGACTGCGCCCAGAAGACGTTCGACTGCGCGGGGCACGGCCGGGCTAGTCATTTCCCTCTCCCGACAGCAGCACGCTTTCGAGCCGGTCCATCTCTGCATCGAAGACCGGATCGTCCCGCAAATCCTCGATCAGCCCGCAGGCGTATGAGACAGTAGTCCTATCACGCCCGAAGGCCTCGCCGATCTCTGCAAGGCTGACGCCGAACACCACATGGGAAAGATACATCGCCATCTGGCGGGCGCGCGCAGTCTTGGCGCGGCAACGTGAAAAGTGGACAAGCAGTCGAATTGGAACATTTCTCTCCCGCGCCACCAAGGCGATGGCCGACGAGACTTCTGCTTGTCCCCGCCCCCTGGGGGGCTGCAAAATAGCAGCACTATCCTTGTCTTGTTCGATTCGCACTTTAGGCCTCCTCGCAATATAGGACTTTATTCCTATCTTTCTTGCACGGCTATGCCGGGAGGGGGATAAGTCGAATAAATCTTATGTGCAGGGGGCGAAACGACGATAGCCGCCCAAGGGGCGGCTATCGAAATAGGCAAAATCGAATCAGGCGGCTTAGCTGGCCTTGCGGCCCAGGCCGTTATCCTTGGCAAGCTTGGAGCGAGTGGCCGAGTAGCTCGGAGCAACCATGGGATAGTCTGCGGGCAAGCCCCACTTCTCGCGATATTCCTCGGGAGACAGATTATAGTGGGTGCGCAGGTGACGCTTGAGGGATTTGAACTTCTTTCCGTCTTCAAGGCAGATGATGTAGTCCGGCGCAACCGATTTGCGCACCGGCACTGCGGGCTTGAGTTCTTCGACCGGAGCGGGAACCTCGTTCGTACGCAAGGCGCGCAGGGCGCCATGTACATCGGTGATCAAACGCGCAAGATCGGTGGGGCTAACTGCGTTATGGCTTACATATGCGGAGACGATGTCGGCGCTGAGTTCAACGAGGTCAAATTCCCCGGCCTCTACCGGGGCGGCGTTGTCGTTCATGATAGTCAACCTTCCAGGCTTTTTATTGGGCGACAACAAGGGCAGTAGTCGCCTTCTTTCTTTCCTAGGGTGGATTATTGCAATGTGCAAGCCGACCCACCACAGCAACCACTTAACACTTTGGACTATTCATGTGGCCGAATTTTGCCAGCTACCAAGTCAAGATCGTTTTGAATCGTATTTTGGTAAAATTTATCGCCCGCTAAATAACTAGACCTCGCAAGAAGATGCGCAGAGACCGGCGTAGTCAAGACCAAAAATAATATTCCAATTACTGCACGGACCCAAATTGCGGCATCCATGCTTACTATGCCAACTGCAAGTAAAACCAGACCGCCGCCAACCACCCCGGCCTTCGAGGCGGCATGCAATCGCGTCAACAGGTCGGGAAGTCTGAGAACGCCAATTGCTGCCAGCAGCGAAAATGCCGCACCAGACAAAAGTATTACTCCGCCGATGTAACTAACAAGTTCCTGGGCCATTTTGACTATTCCCGTTCTATTGCTTTTCGCAGGATGTAGCGGGCAAAGGCGATGGTTGCGAGAAAACCGAGCAGAGCAACTGCAATGGCGATATCGAGATAGAGCGTCAACCCGGTCCGGACAGCTACTGCGCCGATGAAACCGAGCGCCAGGACGGTGAGCAGGTCGAGCGCCATCACCCGGTCTGCCAGCGTGGGGCCGATGACTATTCTTACCACCGAGATCAGCAGGGCCGCGGCCAGCAGCACAAGGGCAATCAGGCTCGTCCAGTCCAGAAAGCTCGCCGCGCTCATTTGTAGATCTCCGCAATCCGCGCTTCGAAGCCCGTTGCGATATCGGCAATCAGGGCCTCGGCGCTGGTCAGAGACAGCGCGTGCACATAAAGGGTCGAGCGGTCCGGGGAGACGTCTACGCTCAGCGTCCCGGGCGTCAGGGTGATGAGATTGGCCAAAAGCGCGATTTCGGCGTCCGATTTTACCTTGAGCGGCACGGCAATCACCGCCGGGCGAATCGCTGCCTTGATATCGGGCTGAACGACCACCCAGGCAACGCGGATGGCACTGGCCATCAGTTCGTAGATGAAGAGGCCGGCGAGCGCGACGATCAATCTCAGGCGCCGCCATTCCCCGCCCTGTCGCAGAGATCCGCGCAACACCATCACGGCAAGCCCGGCAATCAGCCCGCCGAACAACAGGTTCAAACCTGAAAAGCCGCCCGTAATCGCCGCCCAGACAAGGGCAAGAATGATGATCAGGAGCAAAGGGTTCATGGCTGCGCCTCCGCCAGTCCCACCGCCGAGACATAGCGCGCGGGATCGAGGATATCCCCGGCGGCGATCTGCCCACCTTCGATCAGCGGATTGGGCCAGAGTCCCGCGGCGACGATGGCGAGGGTCAGGGCGCCCACGGCGACATAGCCAGGGGCCCCGCCCTGCCCCGCCTGTCCCGATGCGCCATCGGGCGCGTTGCGCCAGAAAATATGCGACCAGAGCCGAGCGCCTGCAATAAGCGTCAGCACTGCATTGATTACCAGCGCCCCGACCACGGCAGCGCCCCAGCCGCCGGCCTCGACGCCCGCTTCAAGCAGAATCAGCTTGGGCCAGAAGCCGAGGAAAGGCGGCACGCCGGCAGCGGCAAGAATCAAGACCAGGAAGAGAATGGAAAGCCCGCTATTGGCGGCATAGAGCCCACCCATCTGCCGCGTATCGCGGGCGCCCGTGCGGCGCTCGACCAACCCGACCACGAGATAGAGCGCCGTCATGGTCAGCATGGCATGGAAGATATAGAGGCCCGCCCCCGCCACGCCGCTGACATTGGCCAGCGCCAGGCCGGCCAGCACCGCGCCAATGCCGCCAATGACCAGAAAACCAACGCCCCTGCGCAGATTGGTTTCGGCAATGGCGCCCAATGGCGCCGTCAGCAGCGTGCCGATGGCGAGGATGAGCAGCACAGGCTCCAACAGATCTCGGCTGGCCGGCAGCACCGCGACCAGCGCCCGCAACAGCGCATAGGCACCCACCTTGGTCAGGAGCCCGGCGAACAGCGCCGACACGGCTGCCGGCGGCGTGTGGTAGGCCGCCGGCAGCCAGGCATTGAGCGGAAAGGCCGCGGCCTTCATGCCGAAGGCCAGCAGCAGCAATGCCGCCACGCCCGTCATCGCGGCCGAATTGGCCATGGGCGCTACCCGCATGATGTCGGCCATGTTGAGCGTGCCCAGCAGGCCATAGAGCAGGCCGAGCGAGAGCAGGAACAGCGTCGTCGCGAGGAAATTGAGGAAGCCGTATTTGACCGCCCCATCCATCTGCGCCGCGCTGCCGCCGGTCACCAGCAGGCCGAACGAGGCGATCAACATCACTTCGAACCACACATAAAGGTTGAAGAGGTCGCCGGTCAGGAAGGCACCCGTCACCCCGGCAAGGAGAAGCAGCACCAGAGCATGGAAATTGTTGTTCCGATCCCCTGTGTCGCGATCGATCTCGGCATAGACAAGCACTACGAAAGTCACCACGGAGGCGGCCAGTGCGAAGGCGGCGCTGAACAGGTCTGCGGTCAGGCTGATGCCGAAGGGTGGGAGCCAGCGCCCCATGGTCATGCTGACCGGTCCCACTTCCGCAATGCGGATGAGCAGCGCGATCTCACAGGCGATGATGGCGCCAACGACGACAAGCGCCACGAGGAGCGAAAGTCGCCCTGCCTGCCGCAGGACCAGCATCAGCGCACCACCCATCAGCGCCAGGACGATGGGCAGCACGATCACCCACGCGCCGGCGGTGGTGAGCGTGTCGATCATGGCGCGGGGCAGGTCCAACTCGGTCATGGTCAATAGCTCAGCGGTGGTTGAGGCGCATTTGGCGGCTCGGCCAGTCGCATTCTGTCGGTATTGTCGGCATCAAGGCTCTGGTAGGCGCGATAGGCCAGCACCAGGAGAAAGCAGAACATCGAAAAGCCGATGACAATGGCGGTGAGGATCAGCGCCTGCGGCAGCGGATTGGCGATTGGCCCTTCCGGGGTAGCGAGCCCCGGCGGAACGATCGGCGCGATTTCCCGCGTAACCCGACCCGCAGTAAAGATAAGCAGGTTCACGCCATTGCCGAAGATAGTCATGCCGAGCAGCATGCGGATAACCGAGCGCGACAGCAGCAGATAAACGCCAAGGGCAATGAAGAGGCCAACCAGAACGGCGAGGATGTAGTCCATCAGGCGTCTCCCTCGCTCTCTTCTTCCAGCGCCAACGCGACCGATGACAAAGTGCCAAAGACCACGAGATAGACCCCGATATCGAAAAACATCGGCGTCGAGACCGGCAGGACGGTGTCACCGAGATCGAGATAGAGCCAGATGCTGGTCATGAATGGCGCCTCGATGAACAGGCTGGCGAGCCCCGACGCCCCCGCCAACACCACCCCCGACCCGGCGATAGCCATGGGGTCGACGCGCAGGGCCCTGCGCACTTCGGCCACGCCCGATGCCATGCCGAAAACGGCCATGGACGCGGCTGCGATCAATCCCCCGATAAATCCACCGCCTGGCTCGTTATGGCCGCGCAGGCAGACATAGATGGAAAAGACCAGCATGGTGCCCACGATCAAGGGGGCGAGTGTCCGGAAGATCAGCGTGTTCATGGCCGCACCCCCTTCCGACGCCGCAGCAGCGCAAGGATGGCGATCCCCGCCCCCATCACCACCGAGATCTCGCCCAACGTATCGAAGCCGCGATAATCGACGAGGATGACGTTGACGATATTGGCACCATGCGCGATCGGCACGCTGGTGGCGGTAAACAGATCCGAAAGGCGCGTATCGAGCGTGCCTTTGAGCACCAGCATCAACATCAGGCTCACCCCGGCGCCGCAGAGGATCGCGATCAGCCCGTCACGACCCCAGTCCTCGAACGGTCGGTGATCGCGGATATCGAGCCGCAGCTTGGTCATCACCAGGGTCAGCACCGCCACGGACAGCACTTCCACCATCAATTGGGTAAAGGCGAGATCCGGCGCGCCGAACAAGAGGAAAATCAGCGCCACCGCGGCGCCCTGCACGCCCAGCGCCAGGATTGCCCCCAGCCGGCTGGGGGCAACAAGCACCGCCACAAGGCCGATCACCGCCAGAACCACGATGCCCCAATCGTAAAGACGCAGATCGGGCATGGAAATGAGCGTCGTCCAATCGCCCAGTTCGGCCTTGGGCTGCAGCCAGTCGAAACCGCCCAGGACGAGCATGGGGCCGAACAGGGCCAGTGCAAATGCGCTGAACACAAGGATGAGATAAAATTCGAGCTGGCCGTGATGCAGCGCCCGTGTCACCGCGCCGGAAAAGCGGATTAGCCCGAACATGACGGCGTCAAAGACGCTGTCCGCCGTCCAGCCAATGGCGTGTTCGGCGCGCCGAAGGACCGTCCGCATCGGCACGGCAAGGCGGAAAACCAGAATGGACAACACCCAGGTCAGCGCCGAAAGCCACAGCAGCGGGCTTGCGAGATTGATGGCGAGGCTGAGATGGGGCACCACGGCGTCGCCAAGAATGGCTGTCGCGCCGGGCGCCAGAATATCGTGGCCCAGCCAGTCAGGCAGGAGCCCGGCGACAATTCCGGCCGCGCCGAGCAGCAGCGGCCCGGCCAGCATGGCGATCGGTGCTTCGTGCGCAGTCTTGGGGGTCGGCACTGTTTCCCCCAGGAAGGGCTTGATCATCACCAGTAGCCCGATGCCGCCAAGCATTGCATTGCCCGCCACAAGCACGACCAGCGTCGAAACGCTCACCCAGTCCCCCGACATGAGCCCGAGATACATCTCTTCCTTGGCGAAAAAGCCTACAGTCAGCGGCAGGCCGAGCATGGAAAGTACCGCCAGCGCCGCGGCGATGAACGTCACCGGCATCTTGTCGGCCAGCCCGCCAAGCGCTGTGATTTCGCGCGTGCCCGCCTCGTGATCGACGGCACCGACAGCCATGAACAGCGCCGCCTTGTAGAGTGCGTGCGCCACGAAATAGACCATGACAGCCGTGATCGCGACAGGACTGCCCAGCCCGATCAGCAGCACCAGAAGACCCAGCGAGGCCAGGGTCGTCTGCGCCAGCATCTGCTTGAGATCGGTCTGTCGCAGCGCACCGATCGATCCCCAGATCAGCGTGAAGCCGCCAAAACTCACCAGCAATGCCATCCACACCGGCGTATCGCCGAGGATCGGCGTCATCCGCGCGAGGAGATAGACACCCGCCTGCACCATGGTTGCGGAATGGAGGAATGCCGAGACCGGGGTCGGCGCTTCCATGGCATTGGGTAGCCAGAAATGCAGCGGAAACTGCGCCGATTTGGTGAAGGCAGCGAGGACAAAGAGCGCGAGGATGAGGCCATAGAGACCATGCTCCTGCAGGCCGCCTCCGGCGCGGAGCACGCTGAGCTCCCAGCTGCCACCGGCCTGCTGGAGCACGATGGCGCCGACCAGCAGCGCCATGCCGCCAATATTGGTGATCACCAGAGCCTGGGTCGCCGCCCGCCGCGCCGCCATGCGCTGGTGGTCGAAGCCGATCAGGAGGAAGGAGGTGATCGAGGTCAGCTCCCAGAAGGTGAACAGCGCGACCATATTGTCGGCCAGGACGAGGCCCAGCATTGCGCCCATGAAGGCGAGGATGAAGCCGAAGAAGCGCCCCAGATGCGGATGGCCAGCCAGATAGGCGCCGGAATAGAGCACGATCATCGCGCCGATACCGGAAATGGTCAGCGCAAACACAAGGCTCAGCCCGTCGACGAAGAAGCTCAGCTCAAGCCCATAGGCCGGCACCCAGCCAATGGCGAGGCGCAAGGTCTCGCCGGCGGCAATCCGGGGCAACAATGAGAGGAGAAAAGCAAAAATAGCGGCCGGGACCAGCGCCAGTATCCAGCCCGACAAAGGACCAGTCAGCCGATGCAACAGCGGCGCGAGAGCAGCAGCGAGAAATGGAAAGAGAGCCACGAGGGCAATGCTTGCATCCAGAGATGGTAGCGCCAAGCTTGCCTCTCCCCTCGGTGATAAGCGATTCCAATCAATGACTTCGGGTTGCGACCTTACAATTTGAGACCCATGGTACAAGCGTAATCGACCAAGCATGCCCCACTACCCACGAGAATCGGTCAACACAGGCTGGCATTCGCTTCCCAGGGGTCCTATCTGCTTGTGACGACACCTTTTGGCTGGGCCCAGCGCCGGCCCGCCCTCCACCGTCCCGCCTCGCGCGGCAAATCAATGCGGATGACCAGATGAGCCAATCGACCCCGCCCCGCGCCAAGCGCGTTCCGCACAGCCACACCCATCACGGCATCACCCGCGAGGATGACTTTGCGTGGCTGCGCGCCGACAATTGGCAGGAGGTGATGCAGAAGCCCGAGACGCTGGATGCCGAAATCCGCGCCTATCTCGAGGCCGAGAACGGCTATTACGAGGCCGAGTTCGGCCAGCCGACCGCCGCGCTGCAGGACAAAATCTACAAGGAAATCCGCGGCCGCATCAAGGAAGACGATAGCGGCGTCCCCTCCCCCGACGGCCCCTGGGCCTATAATTCGCGCATGCTCGAGGGCAAGCAATATCCGCTGGTGGTGCGCACGCCCCGGAACGGCGGCGAGGAGACTATCCTCCTCGACTGCAATATCGAGGCCGGAGAAGGCTATTTCGGTTTTGCCGGCGCCGACCACGATCCAAGCCACCGCTTCCTCGCCTGGGCCGCCGACCGCGCCGGTTCGGAATATTATGACATCGTCATTCGCGACCTCGAAACCGGCGTGGACAGCCCCGAGATCATCGCCGAGACGGCCGGCTCTTATGTCTGGTCCAATGATTCCCGCGCCATTTACTACACCGAATATGACGACAACCACCGGCCCTACCGTATCCGCCGCCACGATATCGGCACCGCCCAGGATGCCGACCCGATCATCTTCGAGGAAAAAGATCCGGGCTTTTTCGTCGGCGTCGGCAAGACGCAGAACGATGAGTTCATCGTCATCGACGCGCACGACCATCAGACCAGCGAAGTCTGGCTGATCGACGCCAAAACCGGTGGCGAACCGCGCCTCGTCGCGCCCCGGCTCACCGACCGGGAATATGACGTCGAGGCCCGCGAAAACCTTCTTTATATCCGCACCAATGCCGATGGCGCCGAAGACTACAAGATCGTCACCGCGCCGATCGATGCGCCCGACGCATCCAACTGGACCGATCTCATCCCCCACCGTCCCGGCGTTCTCGTCCTCGACATGATCGTGCTCAAGAACCATCTCCTCCGCCTCGAGCGCGAGGATGGGCTGCCGCGCATCGTCGTGCGCGATCTGCAGACCGAAAAGGAAGATGTCGTCGGCTTTGACGAGGAAGCCTATGCGCTCGGCATGTCGGTCGGCTACGAGTTCGACACCACCGTCTTCCGCCTCTCCTATTCCTCGCCGACCACGCCCAACCAGGTCTATGACGTCGATCTGGCTACCGGCGAACGCACCCTGCTCAAGACCCAGGAAGTGCCCTCCGGCCACGATCCCGCGCAATATGAAACGCGCCGCATCTTCGCCAAGGCAGCGGACGGCGCCGATGTGCCGGTAACCCTCCTCTACAAGAAGGGCATCGCGCTCGACGGCACCCGCCCGGCCCTGCTCTACGGTTACGGCGCCTACGGCATGTCCATGCCGGCGTCCTTCTCGGTTTCAGTGCTGTCGCTGGTCGATCGCGGCTTCGTCTATGCCATCGCCCATATCCGCGGCGGCATGGAAAAGGGATATGCCTGGTACAAGAACGGCCGCCGCGAGCACAAGCCAAACACATTTGGTGACTTCATCGCCGCTGCCGAGGCGCTAATTTCGGCCGGCTACACGCAGAAGGGCAGAATTGTCGCGCAGGGCGGTTCGGCCGGCGGCATGCTGATGGGCGCCATTGCCAATCTCCGCCCCGATCTCTGGGCTGGCATCATCGCCCAGGTGCCGTTCGTGGACGTGCTCAACACCATGCTCGACGACACGCTGCCGCTCACCCCGCCCGAATGGCCCGAATGGGGCAATCCCATCACTTCGGCCGAGGATTATTCGCGCATCGCTGAATATGCGCCCTATGAGGCGGTCTCAGCCCAGGCCTATCCGCCGATCTTTGCGCTGGCCGGGCTCACCGATCCCCGTGTCACCTATTGGGAGCCGGCGAAATGGGTCGCAAGGCTGCGGGCAACCGGAACAGGCACTGCCCCATTATATCTCAAGACCAATATGGGCGCCGGCCATGCCGGGGCTTCCGGTCGCTTCGACCGCCTCAAGGAAACCGCCCAGTGCTACGCCTTTGCCATAAAGTGCGTGGGATTGGACTCTTAGTTCCATCGGCGCGATTGTTGCGCGCGACTGATCGGCTTATATCACTGGCATCATTAGTGTTTACCGCCAGCGTCATCCCTTTTCACCAATGGAGGCTTCCATGACCACCAAGTTCACTCTTCCGCCCCTGCCCTATGCCTATGATGCGCTCGGCCCCTACATGTCGGCCGAAACGCTGGAATTCCACCACGACAAGCACCATCAGGCCTATGTGACCAACGGCGAAAAGCTGCTTGAGGGTTCGGGTCTGGAAATCCTGCCGCTCGAAGACATCGTCAAGGAGAGCTTCGGCAAGAATGCGGGCCTCTTCAACAATGCCGGCCAGCACTACAACCACGTCCATTTCTGGAACTGGATGAAGCCCAATGGCGGCGGCAAGTCGCTTCCGGGCAAGCTCGCAGCCAAGATCGACGAAGACCTCGGTGGCTTTAACAAGTTCCGCGCCGACTTCATCAATGCCGGCACCACCCAGTTCGGTTCGGGCTGGGCCTGGCTCTCGCTGAACAACCAGAGCGGCAAGCTCGAAGTCACCAAGACCGCCAATGGCGAGTCGCCGCTGGTCCATGGCGGCAAGCCGCTGCTCGGCGTCGACGTGTGGGAGCACTCCTATTACATCGACTACCGCAACGCCCGTCCGAAATACCTCGAAGCCTGGTTCGACAACCTCGTGAACTGGGAACATGTCGAGCACATGTTCGAAGAAGCCTCGGCCTAACTGCCTTACACCCCCTCCCCATCCCTCCCTCCCAAGGGGGAGGGTGACTGGCCGGTGAGAGGGGGAGAGACCTCGCCACATACGCCGCCCGGCACCTCCCCCTAGAAGGGGGAGGCTGGGAGGGGGTGTCCGAGAGCCGCGATCTCAGAGCTGGCCACGCCAGCCACATCAAACCCGCCGCCGCAAGGCCGGCGGGTTTACTTTATCTCGGAATAGTTTGGCCCGAGCGAAGCGCCATCTTCTCACCCTCGTTGGAGCATGTTAACGAACCCTTTACCAACCAGGGGACTGATTTGCATCAAAGGCCGAAAACCGTCGCCATGCTGGCCGCCAATCCGGCCTTGTCGGCTGTCTTGACCATGGTCCTGGCTGGCGATTCACGTCTGCGCATCCGCCCTTTCGAGAGCGAAGCCGAGCTCTTCGGCTATATGCGCATTGCTCCGCTGGATCTGCTGGTGGTCGATTTCGACCGCGAGGGCCGTCCCGCCTACGAGATGGTCGAAGCCATCCGCCTTGATCCCAGCTTCGTCTCCCGCGACCTGCCGGTCATTGCGCTGACCCGCTCCATCACCCCGCCCATGCGCCACCAGGCCATCAGCGCCGGCATCGATGAAGTGGTGGTCAAGCCCATGTCCCCGCGCCATCTCCTCCAGCGCGTCCAGGCCCGGCTCATCAATCGCAGCGTCATTGGCGCAGTCCAGGCCGGCTATCGCGGTCCCGACCGCCGCAACCGCGCCGCCCTGCCCACGCCGCAGCCCCACCCGGCGCGCCGCAATGGCGACAACGTCATCCCCCTCTTCCCCGACCGTCGCAAGCCCCGGCACCCCGGGCTCGAACCGCTGATCTGAGGGCGCCTCGGGCACTCAATTGACGTGCCCTAGAGCATTTCACCGCGTCGTTGACGCGATGAAATTACTCCAAGTCATTGTTTTGTCGCGCTTCCGAACCGGAAAAGTGGCGTCCACTTTTCCTGGAAACGCTCTAGGCTTCCCTCGGGCTTGACCCGAGGGCCACTCCGCAAGCCACGATACTGGCCGCTCACGCTCGGATAGAGCCCCTCGGGTCAAGCCCGAGGGAAGCGCGGCTCGCTGGATAGACCGACCGAGGCGACCAAGCCGAGCGGCCCTTGCACGGGGCCACGCGGAGCATCCTACCGCTTCTGCTCGCCCACCCAGGTGACCTTGTTCCACAAATCCTCGACCGTCTCGGCGAATTGCAAATTCTTGTCGAAGCCCGGCACGGAATGGGACATCACATCCCCGGCAAAGCCCCGCACGACTTCAAACGCCCGGTGACGATTGAGCATCACCACCGGCTTGGGTTTTGAGATCGCCCAGCAATTGAAAAGCGCCGAGGTCGAAGCCAGCGATCCCGGCAGCGCCACGAGCGTGCTGGATAGTTCGCCCATGCGCCGGTAACGGTCACCGCGGTCAGACAGCACGGTAATCGGCACCCCTCTCAGCGCCGGCGGCAGCACGATGCTCTCGTCCGCGAGGATTTCCACTGCGCCGCCGGCTGCCCGCGCCGCTGTCACCAGCGGCACGGGGATGATGCCCTTTTCGGCAAGACACACGAGCCGTGCACCACGCCGCGCAAAAAGCGTACCGACCTGGGTCATCAGGCTTGCCCGTTCCGGATCGCCGGGTCCCCGGTCGGAGGCGAAGATACCGATCGTCGGGCCGGAGGGGCTGATGCTGCTCATGGTCTATCGCTTCCCCGAGAGGCCACCGAGAATGCCTCGCACCAGTGCATTGCCCAGCTTGTTGGCCACGGTGCGGGCAAAGGAATTGACGGCCGCTTCGGTTGGCGTCTGCCGGCTCGAACTGCGCTTGGGCTGGCTGGTCCGCTGCAGGCGATCCATTTCCTTGGCCCTGGCTTCTGCCGCCTTGCGATCGGCTTCCTCGAGCTTGCTGCGCTCCTCCACCAGCTGACGCTCGCGCGCCCGTCGCTGCAGGATCTCAAAGGCCGATTCCCGGTCGATGACACTGTCATAGAGCCCACCCACCGGCGAATTGGCGACGATGGCCTCGCGCTCGGCAGGACCAACCGGCCCGACCTGCGCCGAAGGCGGACGGATCAGCGTGCGCCCCACCATCGAGGGGATGCCCTTGTCCTCCAGCACCGAGACCAGCGCCTCGCCGATCCCCATCTGGGTAATCACCTCGGATGTCGAGAAAGCCGGATTGGGCCTGAACGTATCGGCCGCCACCTTCACCGCCTTCTGTTCGCGCGGCGTATAGGCGCGCAGCGCATGCTGCACGCGATTGGACAGCTGCGCCAGCACGCTCTCGGGAATATCGACCGGGTTCTGCGTCACGAAATAAACGCCGACACCCTTGGAGCGGATCAGCTTGACCACCTGCTCCACCTTGTCGATCAACGCCTTGGGCGCGTCATCGAACAAAAGATGCGCCTCGTCGAAGAAGAACACCAGCTTGGGCTTGTCGAGGTCACCGACTTCCGGCAATTCCTCGAACAGCTCGGACAGGAGCCACAGCAGGAAGGTCGAATAGAGCCGCGGCGACTGCATGAGCTGGTCGGCGGCAAGGATGGACACAAAGCCGCGCCCATCGCTGTCAGTTCGCATGAGGTCCGCGATCTCGAGCGCCCGCTCACCGAAGAAATGGTCTGCGCCCTGCTGCTCAAGCACCAGCAATGCCCGCTGGATCGCGCCGATCGAGGCCGTGGTCACATTGCCATAGCGGCCGGAAATTTCCTTTGCCCGCTCCTGCACATTGGTCAGCAGCGCCCGGAGATCCTTCAGATCGAGCAGCAGCAGGCCATCATCGTCGGCAACGCGGAAGGCGATATTGAGCACGCCTTCCTGCGTGTCGTTGAGATCGAGAATGCGGCTGAGCAGCACCGGGCCCATTTCCGAGATCGTAGCGCGGACCGGATGGCCCTGCTTGCCGAAGAGATCCCAGAACACCACCGGAAACACATCGTCGCGGAAATCGTCAAAGCCGATGACCTCGGCGCGCTCGGTCTGCCACTTCTGTGCCTGGCCCATCTTGGAAATGCCCGAAAGGTCACCCTTGATGTCGGAGGCGAACACCGGCACCCCGGCGGCAGAAAATCCCTCGGCCAGCACCTGCAGGCTCACCGTCTTGCCGGTGCCCGTCGCCCCGGTAATCAGCCCATGGCGATTGCCATATTTTAGCGCGAGATATTCCGGCCTGTCGCTCGTCCCCAGATAGATCTTGCCGTCGACGAGCATGCTGGTCACCTGTGTCAGTCTCTAGTGTTGGGCGTTTATAGCCGGGCGAAGGGGCGGCGAACAAGGCAAGGCCTTCAGCAAGCTGTTCACCAATGCAGACGCTTTTGCTCGCTGCCACCGTGATTTGCCGCCACACTGTCGTCATGCGCAATCTCACCGCCCCCAATCGCCGCCTTTTTGTCGCTGGTCTCGCCGGGCTGGCTGCCAGCCTGCCCATTGCCGCGCAGGCACAGACCGGGCTCGTCGGCGATGGCACGACGGACCAGACATCGGCGCTTCAGGCGGCCATCGACAGCGCCAATGGGCGCCTCACCCTGCCTGCAGGTCGGTTCCGGGTGTCGAGCCTGCGCCTGCCCAGCAATATTCTCATCGAGGGTGTTCCGGGCGCGACCTGGCTGGTCACTTCAGGCGGCATGGCCGCCTCGGCCTCGGCGCAGTCCGGCATCGTGCTGCGCGATATCGGCTTTACCGGCGACAGCGGCGACGCGCCCCTTCTCGGTTTTGAAGAGTGCACCGGCATCACCGTCGAGCGCTGCGGTTTTCGCGACAGCCCGGCCATCGCGCTGGGCCTCCGCACCTCCAGCGCCACTATCCGCGATTGCGATTTTTCCGGCCATGGCGATGCCGCCATCCACTCGGTCGATAGTCTCGGCGTCATCGTCACCGGCAACACAATCGAGAAATGTGGCAATGCGGGCGTTCGCATCTGGCGCTCCGAAAACGGGCCGGATGGGTCCATCGTCTCCCACAACCGTATCCGCACCATCGACTGGCGCGGCGGCGGCAATGGCCAGAACGGCAATGGCATCAATGTCTATCTCGCCGATCAGGTGATCGTTGCCGACAACCACATCAGCGATTGCGCCTTCACTGCGGTGCGTCTCAACACCACCCACAATTGCCAGGTCACCGGCAATCTCTGTTTCAATTCGCGGGAAGTGGCGATCTTTTCCGAGTTCGGTTTTTCCGGCTCCATCGTCTCGGACAATGTCATCGACGGCGCCGCCACCGGCATCGCCATCACCAATCTCGACACCGGCGGCCAGATCGCCATTTGCGCCGGCAATATCGTGCGCAACATTTTTCCGCGCTCCGAAGTCAATCCGGACACCCGGCCGATCGGCATTCTCGTCGAGGCTGAAGTGGCGCTCACCGGCAATCTCGTCGCCAACAGCCCCGGCGCCGGCATCATCGCCGGCTGGGGTCCCTATCTCCGCAATGTCGCGGTTTCGGGCAATATCGTCACCGAGAGCACCATCGGCATCGGCGTCAGCGTCGTCGACGGCGTCGGCGCCGTCACCCTCTCGGGCAACCTCGTCTCCGGCGCCACCGAAGGCGACATCGTCGGCATGCGCTGGACCGAAATCGCGGAGCGCGATCTCCTGGGGAATGCCGGCAAGTACGGGCATGTGCGGGTCATGTAAAAACCCCCTCCCTACCCTCCCCTCAAGGGGGAGGGTTTCTGCCGGTGTTTTGGCACCATCTCGCACCCTCCTCGCCGACAGAGACGCCTACACCCCTAATTCTCCGCTCCTTCGTCACCCTCCCCCTTGAGGGGAGGGCTAGCGCAGCTTGGGAGGGGGTAACTGAGGCCTCACACCACAGCGCGCAGTTCCCCGATCACGGCCTTGCGGACACTCTTCACCTCCTGCCGCGCAAACCTCTCCAGCACCGCCTTCTGCCCAGCATCCGGATCGGCATATTTCAACAGCACGCCCGCGATCATCGCCTGGCTGGCCGCGATATGCCCGTCATCGCATTTGAGCGCATAGCCCCAGCCCTTGTCGCGAATGGCGCCGCATTGCACGCCGTCGGCGCCGACCTTCTGCATGACGCGCCCGCCAAAGGCCTCCATCACGACACTATCGAAGTGGCCGGTCCCGGCCACGAGATGGGGATGGCTCGTCGCCGCATCGAACAGCGCCGTCGCCGCGGCCGCATGCCCGGCATCCAGTCCCTTGCCCGAGCTCATGCGTGCAAAACCCAGCGCCCAGGCCCGCAGCGGCGCCGCCCAGGTGGGGATCGAACACCCATCCGTACCGCAACGATCTTCCGTCAGGCTCTCGCCGATCACCGCCTCGACCGAAGCGCGCACCGCCCGCTGCACATCATGCTCGCGGCTCACATAATCCATCGTCGGCACGCCCATGGCCAGCGCCACGCTCAGCATGCCGGCGTGTTTGCCCGAGCAATTATTGTGCAAGGCACTCGGCCCCTGCCCAGACACCCGCACCGCCTCGCGCGCCGCGCCATTGGTCGGCATATGCGCGCCGCATTCGAGATCGGCCACCGAAAGCCCCATCCGATCGAGGAATTGGCTCACCCCGGCCACATGCGCATCCTCGCCATGGTGCGAGGCGCAGGCCAGTGCCAGTTCTTCGCTGGTCTGGTGGAATTTCTCGATGGCGTGGCGGTCGAACATGGCCAGCGCCTGCATGGATTTGATCGCCGAACGCGGAAACACCGGCCGCTCGATGTCGCCCGCCGAGGCGATGATCTGCCCATCCGCATCCATCACTACGAAGGCGCCGCGATGGCGGTTCTCCACCCAATTGCCGCGAACGACCTCAGCGAGAACGGGATTGGCATCCATGAAAAAAACTCCGGTCCAGAACTGTTCTTGTGGAACAGCGCGGGACCGGAAAAGTCAACTGCATGGGAGGAGGCAATTTGGCCGATCAGAAGTCCCAGTCGGCCACTGGGGTGAGATAGCGGGAGTTGACCCATCCCCGCACATCGTTGCGATCCACAAGGCACCAGTCTGCGCCGGCCCTGACTGCAATGCAGCGCTCGACCCAGACATGCGCGCCGGGCTTGAAGGCGCCGACCTTCTGCGAATAGCTGGCCGGCCATTTGCGCACATTGAGCTGGTCCCAGCGGGCCAGATTGGACACCTTGGCCATCCCATCCACCGCATAGCCGGCGGCCGTGGCAGGCTGGGTGGCAAAGGCCGCGGCGGCGGTGATGACAATCCCGCAAAGCCCGGCGATCAGCAGCTTTTCCTGTGTCTTGTTCATGGCGCCCCCCTTGGAGATCTGCTTGGTGTTGGACACGAACCTAGCCGGCTGGCTTGAACCCTTGCTGATCCCGACGTTCAGCTAGCGTTCATCTCGACACCGCCGCAAAAACGACCCCAGCGAATTGGCAGGGCGGCTGAACCGTCATAGTCTGGGTTCTGGAGACGCAGGCAAATCCGCCAGCGATTTGAGGAGGTTCGACGATGGGCAAGATCCTGGTGACCGGCGGCAGCGGCAAGCTGGGACGGGCGGTCCTGCGCGACCTCGTCGCTCATGGCAATGATGTGCTCAATCTCGACCAGGCGCCGCCACCCGAGCCGATCTGCCCGAGCGTGAAGATCGACCTCACCAATTTCGGCGAAGTCGCCGCCGCCATCATGGGCGGGATCGACGAGCGCGGCGGGCCCTTCGACGCCGTCGTCCATCTGGCCGCCATTCCCGCGCCGGGCCTTGCCGCCAATGCCCGCACCTTCACCAATAATGTCACGGCCAGCTACAATATCTTCGAGGCCTGCCGCCTCGCCGGCATCAAGAATATCGTCTTTGCCTCGAGCGAGACCGTGCTCGGCCTGCCCTTCGACACGCCCCCGCCCTATGCGCCGGTTGATGAGGAATATTATCCGCGCCCGGAAAGCGCCTATTCACTGGGCAAGCTGGTCGACGAAACCATCGCCGCCCAATTCTGCCGCTGGGACCCGGAGCTGCGCATGGTCGGCCTGCGCTTTTCCAACGTCATGTATCCCGAGGACTACGCCGCCTTCCCCAAATTCGACACCGATCCGACGGCGCGAAAATGGAACCTCTGGGGCTATATCGACGCGCGCGACGGAGCCCAGGCGGTGCGCCGCGCCATCCTCGCCGACTTCAAGGGCTTTGAGGCCTTCATCATCGCCAATGCCGACTCGGTCATGAGCCGCTCGAGCGCCTCGCTCCTCGCCGAAGTCTTTCCCGGCGTCGAGCAGAAGGGCAATATCTCCACCAATTCCACCCTGCTCTCCATCGAAAAAGCCAAGCGCATGCTGGGCTATTCGCCCCAATATAGCTGGCGCCACCAATAGGCCCGGCTAATCTGTCGCAGTCGATTTGCCCGATGGTCTTATTGCCATTGGGGGGCCGGGTCACACACTCTGTCCCCCTGCCCATTTTCTCGGGCACCTAGGACCAGACCATGCCGCCCCTTTTGCTGACAGAGCACCCCTATCGCCAGGCCATCATGGACGAGGTCCATGCGCGCCCCATCGATATCATCGCCGGCCCAGGCCGCCTGCGGCGACTGGTCTTCGTCATGCCATCCGTGTCGGGCGCCATGATGCGCGTCTTCGACGCCTTTGCCGCATTCTGCGCCGAGGCCGGCCACCCCGCGCCCAGCGCCACGACGCGCCAGCACAGTTTCAACACCGCGGCGCACCACGTCACCTGGGAATTCCATACAGAATTCGTCACCATCACCTGGCGCAGCGACCTTGAGGATTGGGAAAACTGGCCCGAGGATATCGGCCTGTCCGCCATCGCCGATGGTCTGCTGATCGGCGCCATGCGCATCGACGTGACCAATCAGGACATGATTCCGGACGCACTCATTCCCGGTTTTGACCTGGCAAGCCTCTGCCTGCCAGACATCGAAAGCGGCAATGCCCAGGTCGCCACCGACTTCGTCGCCGATGAGGACAGCTTTATCCGCTTCGAGCTGGCCGCCGGCCGGCTGACCCAGCTGCGCCGCTCGATCGTCGTGCGCCGCCTGATGGAAGTCGAAACCTATCGCACCATGGCCCTGCTCGGCCTGCCGCTCGCCCGCGAAGCGGGACCGGAGTTGCGCAGTATCGAGCTTGAGCTGACCACACAGATCGAAAGCCTTTCGGACGCAGGGACGCCGGAAAACATCCAGGCGGCGCTCGATGCGCTCCATGCGCTGTCGGTGCGGTCGGGCCAGCTCTCGGAACGGCTCGGCTATCGTTTCGCCGCCGGCCAGGCCTATGGCGACGTGCTGCGCCGCCGCCTCGCCAATCTGCGCGAAAACTCGACCCCGCGCGGCTCGACCCTCACCCATTATATCGGCAATCGTGTCGATCCGGGGCTGGCCACCTGCGCGGCCATGGAAAAGCGCCTGCAGGTCGTGTCGGAAAAGATCGAGCGCGCCGTCGGCATGCTCAATGTCCGCATCGGGGTCGACATGCAGGTGCAAAACGCCAAGCTGCTCGACAATATCGCCCGCACCGCCCGCAGCCAGTTCCTGCTCCAGCGCACGGTGGAGGGTCTTTCGACCATTGCCATCAGCTACTACCTGCTCGGCATCATCAGCTACGCTTTGGCCGGCCCGCTCGCCCAGCTGCACTGGGACAAGACCATGACCCTATCCCTGGCCGCGCCCTTCGTGCTGGTCTTCGTCTGGGCCATGGTCCGCTACATCCGCAACTCCCACGACAAGCACTGACACCGCGGCCCGTTACCCCCACGATGTCATTCCCGCGAAAGCGGGAACCTCTGTTAAACGGAGGTCCCCCCTTTCGCGGGGATGACCCGGTTTTGTCCCTCCCCCTTTCAGGAGGAGGTTAGGAGGGGGGGTACTTCTTTCTCCCCTCATTTCATCCAGAACATCGGCACCAGATCGACCGACAGCGGCTCGTTCTTCTCGTTCGTCGCCATCACATCGGCCATATGCGCCCACCAGCGCTTCATCACCTCGGTCTGCGGCAGCGCGTCCATAGTGTGGTCCACCCGCCGCCACAAAACGCCAAAGAGGATATTCGTCTCCTCATCGAGATGGATCGAATAATCCCTCACCCCCGCCTCGTGGAGCAGATCCACCAGCTCGGGGAAAATCTCGTCATGGCGCTTTTTATATTCCGCCGCCATGCCGGGATTGAGCTTCATCTTGAAGGCGTGTTTTTCGTAGTTTTGGTCGACGATCATGCTGTCCGCTGCTTCCACATCTTGAAAAGGATCGGCAGCGCAATGACCACGATCAGAAGCGCCCCGATGAAAATCGACATCACAATCCCCGGCACGTTGAGCAGCCCCAGCCCAAAGGTCACGAGCCCCATGATCAAGGCGGCCAGCACCACGCCGATGACGGAGCCGGCACCACCGAGGATCGACACCCCGCCCAGCACCACCATGGTGATCACTTCAAGCTCGAACCCCTGCGCAATCGAGGGCCGCGTCGAGCCCAACCGCGCCGTCAGCAGCACGGCGGCGATCCCGCTCATGAGCCCAGTGAGGCAAAACAGCACGAATTTGATCCGGTCCACCCGCACGCCGGAAAACTGCGCCGCCGTCGCATTATTGCCGATGGCAAACACCCGGCGCCCGAAATTGGTGTGGTGCAGCAGCACATAAAAGATCACCGCCGCGACGAGAAACAGCACCAGCTCGAACGAGATCACCCACCAGACATAGCCCTGCCCGAACCAGGAAAAGCTCGCGGGATAGCCTTTGAAACTCTGGTCCCCCAGAATGATGTAGGCGATCCCGCGAAATAGGCTCATCGTGCCAATGGTGACGACGATGGATGGCAGTTTCAGCCCCGTCACCAGAAACCCGTTGAACGCCCCGCAGGCGATCCCGACCGCCACGCCCACCGCCACCAGCATGGGCGTATCCGCCCCAAACTGCAGCGCCAGCCCCATCAGCGTCGAGGCTAGCGCAATGATCGAGGCGACCGAAAGATCAATCTCCCCGGTGATGATCACCAGCGCCATCGCCAGCGCAATGATCGCCTTCTCGGTGAAATTGAACGTCAGATCCGAAAGGCTCCAGGCGTTGAGGAAATAGGGCGAGGCAAAGGAATTGGCGACAAAGATCGCCACCGCCACCAGCACCAACAAACTCTCCCAACTCATCACCGCCGCCCGCACCGGATTATCCAGCCGATCCGGCAGATGACGGGTGTGCGTGGTGTCAGTCATGCGAAAGCCCTCCCAAATCACTCATGACATTTGGGCGTGCCGTCACCCCCTCCAAACCTCCCCCTTCAATGGGGAGGTGCCAGGCCTGTGCGTACCCTCCCATCGTGCCGCACACGCGGAGAGACACCTCCCCCCTTGAGGGGGAGGATGGGTGGGGGGTAAAACTGGAAAAGATCCCCATCACGCCTCCGCCCTCTTCAAAATCACCCGGCCCTTCCGGGTCTCCCCCCGCGCATTGAGCACCACGGCAATCAGGATCGCCGCCCCGGAGATCGCCATCTGCCAGAACGGCGACACCCCGATCACCGGCAGCGCATTGTTCACCACACCGAGGAACAGCGCTCCAAGCAGCGCCCCGGCCACCGTGCCGATACCACCCGCGATCGACACCCCGCCAATGACGCAGGCGGCGATGATGGTCAGCTCATAGCCGCTCGCCACTTCCACCGAGGCGATCACATAGCGCGAAATCCAGAGATAACCGCAGAGTCCCGAAATGGCCCCGGACAGCACAAAGGCCCAGAATTTCGTCCGCCCCACATTGATACCGGTATAGACCGAAGCCGTCGGATTGACGCCGATGGCGTAGAATGCCCGGCCCTGCGGCGTGCGGGTCATCAGCACATAAACCAGCACCGCGACCACGATGGCAAACCAGCTCAAGATCGGCAGGCCGAGGAAGGCCCCGCGCTGGAGCTGGATGAAATCCGGGCTCATCTGCGCCGCGTTGACCCAGGCGCCGCCCGAAATGACGAACACCAGTCCGCGATAAATGGTGAGGGTGCCCAGCGTCACCACGATGGGCGGAATATCGAGTTTCCAGACCAGCACGCCATTAAATGCGCCCAGCCCCGCGCCAATGGCGACACTGGCCGCGATCAGCAGCGGGATCGGGATCATCGGAAAGGCCGCATTGGCCATCGCCACGATCATGCCGGTCAGCGCCAGATTGGACGCCATGGAAAGATCAATCGAGCGGGTCAGGATGACCGCCATCTGCCCCAGCGCCAGCATCATCAGAATGGATGTGTCGTTGAAAATGGTCAGCAGATTGCCCGGCTGGGCAAAGCGCGGAAAGCGGATGGTCACAAGCACCAGCACGGCCAGAATGGCCAGCGCCAGCCAGAGTTCGCGGGTTTTGAGAAGCCGGTTCATGCCGCGTCCTCCACAATGCCCGCGGCCAGCCGCACCAGATTTTCCGGCGCGAGCCCATCATTGACCAATGTGTCCACCACCAGCCCGTCGCGCATCACCACGATCCGGTCGCTCATGCCCAGAATTTCGGGCAGCTCGGACGAGACCATGATGACGCTGAGCCCCTGCGCCACCAGCTCGCCCATGAATTCATGCACCGCCGCCTTCGAGCCGATATCAATGCCCTTGGTCGGCTCGTCGAGGATGATCACCTTGGGCAGCGTCGCCAGCCACTTTGCAATGACGACCTTCTGCTGGTTGCCGCCTGACAGCGTCGACACGTTCTGGCTCAGCGATGAGGCGCGCAAATCAAGCCGCTCGGTATAGGTGCGCGCCAGCTTGAACTCCTCGGCCATGCGCAAAAAGCCGCTGCGGCCGGTCTTTTCGAGGCTGGGCAGCGACACATTCTTGAAGATCGGCTCGCCGGTGATCACCCCCTGCTTGCCGCGTTCCTCGGGCACATAGACGATCCCGGCCTCCACCGCGTCCGCCGGGGATTTGGGCGCAATGGCCCTGCCCTCGAGCGTCATGGTTCCGGCCGAAACCGGCGTCATGCCGAAGACGGCCTGCATCACCTCCGAGCGCCCCGCGCCCACCAGCCCGTAAAACCCCAAAATCTCGCCCTTGCGCACAGCAAAGGAGATAGTGTCGAACTCGGTCGGATGGCTCAGCCCCTCGACCGCCAGCACCGGCTCCCCGATCGCGGTCTCGCGCTTGGGGAAAATCTGGTCGACCGAGCGGCCCACCATCATGCGCACGATCTCGCCCTGGGGCGTGTCGGCGATCATCCCCTTGCCCACCATCTCGCCATCGCGGAACACGGTGTAGCGGTCGGCGATGCGATAGATTTCGTCGAATTTGTGCGAGATGAAGAGGATCGCCTTGCCGTCCTCTTTGAGCAGGTCGACGAGCACATAGAGCTCCTCGATTTCCTTCTGGCTGAGCGCCGCGGTCGGCTCATCCATGATGACCACCTGCGCATCAACGCTCAGCGCCCGCGCCACCGCCACGAGGTGTTTCTTGGCAATGCCCAGCTCCTTGAGCGGCATATCCGCATCAATCCCGGCCGCCATGGAATCGAGCGTCAGCTGCGCCTCAGCCCGCATCGTCTTCCAGTCAATGAGCCCAAACCGGGTCTTTGGCGCATGGCCGAGATAGATGTTTTCCGCGACCGTCAGATCATCGAACAGCACGGTTTCCTGATGGATGGCGGTAATTCCCGCCGCTGCGGCCGAATGCGCCGTCGGCAGGCTGACCACCTGTCCCCGCACCCGGATTTCCCCCGCGTCCGGCTGGTAAATGCCGGTCATCACCTTCACCAGCGTCGATTTGCCCGCTCCATTCTCCCCGATCAGCGCGGTCACCTGGCCGGGATAAAGCTCCAGCGCCACCTCATGCAGCGCCCGCACGCCGGGAAAGCTCTTCGATATGCCGGAAAGGGTGAGGATGGGTTCGGTCATGGGATGGTGGTCTCATTCTAGCCGAGAGGCGTCAGTCGACACCCTCCCCCTTGCGGGGAGGGATCAAGGGTGGGGGTGCGCAAGCCCCGACATCGTGGCTCTCGCACCCCCTCCCAACCTCCCCCTGAGAAGGGGGAGGTGCTGTCTGGTGGGAGACCTATATCTCGCCCCCGGCCCCGATGCGTCCCTCCCCCTTCTCAGGGGGAGGTTAGGTGGGGGTTCAATAGATCTTGGAGAACTCTTCGATATTGGACTTGTCGAACTGGAACGGCGCAGCCATGGCGGCGGCATTAGTGTCGTCCAGCGTCACTTCGCCCACCTTGCCGATGGAGAAGGTTGCGCCCGGGGCCGCTTCCTGGCCATCGACCAGCGCCTTGGCCAGATAGATCGCCGAATAGCCCAGATCGATCGGGTTCCACAGCGCCACCGCCTGGCTCGCGCCATTGTCGATGAACTGCTTGAACTCAGACGGCAGGGCGAGGCCTGTGACATTGACCTTGCCGATGAGGTTCTGGTCGGTCACCACCTGTGCGGCGGCCACAACACCCACCGTGGTCGGGGCAATGATCGCCTTCAAATCCGGATAAGCCGCAATCAGGCCACGAGCCTCTTCGGTCGATTTCACGCTGTCATCGTCGCCATAAACGGTGGCGACGAGATTGATATTGGGGAATTTTTCGGGAATGACGGCCTTGGCGGCTTCGATCCAGGCATTCTGGTTGGTCGCGGTCGATGCGGCCGAGAGAATGGCAACGTCCCCGCCATCGGGCAGATAGTCTGCCGCCAGCTTGATGATGGTTTCCCCGATCAGGTCGATATCGGAGGGGTTGAGGTGGATCTGGCGACCGGCTTCAGCCACGCCACTATCAAACGAGATCACCTTGATGCCGCGGTCCATGGCGCGCTGCAGCGCCGGCACCAGCGCGTCGGGGTCATTGGCCGAGATGGCAATGGCGTCGACCTGCTGGGCGATCAGCGAATTGACCACTTCGATCTGGGCCTCGGCGGTGGCCGTGGTCGGGCCGGTATAGATCACTTCGATATCGCCGATTTCGGCGGCCGCTTCTTGCGCGCCCTTGTTGGCGGCGTCAAAGAAGCCATTGCCCAGCGATTTGACGACCAGCGCGATACGCGTCTGCGCCATGGCGGGCGTCGCCAGCAACACGGCAGCCGTCGCGGTTGCAGCAAGCAGTTTCCAGATTTTCATTCTCGTTCCTCCCAAGAAAAAATCAGATCCAGGATAATCGGATCACTCTGTCGCCTCGGCCAGGCTTTCCTCCGCCTCGGCCGGTGCAGTCGCGTCCGCCACGATGAGCCGCACCCCTGCTGTCTCCAGCATCTGGCGGTCCTCGTCGCGGATACCGCTGTCGGTGATGACAGCGGAGATTCGGTCGAGCCCACACAGGATGAGGCTCGAGCGTCCCGAAAATTTGGTAGAATCGGCCAGAACGATCACTTCGTCGGCCTGCCCGATCAGCGCCAGCTCGGACTGGACGACCATCGGGTCGGCCTCCATGAGGCCATGCGGCCCGATGCCCTGGCAACCGATGAACATGCGTCTGGCATAAAAATGGCTCGCCACCACGCCGCCAAAGGGCGAGAGAATGACGTTCTGCTCGCGATAGATGGTCCCACCGGGGATCACCACGGAGCAGCGCGAATTGTGGATCAGGAATTCGGCGATGGCGAAGGAATTGGTGAAGACGCTGACCCGCTTGCCGGTCAGGAAATGCACCATCTGATAGGTGGTGGTGCCGCCATTGATGATGATCGGCTCGCCATCCCGGCACATCTCGGCCGCCGCGCGTGCTATTGCGCGCTTCTGCTTGATATTGAGCGTTTCATTGACTGAAAACGGCCGCCCCATCAACTCGCCCTGGGCTGGGGGATTGATCGCCTCGGCGCCGCCGCGCACCCGCCGCAGCTTGCCCTGCACATCGAGCGCGCCAATATCGCGCCGAATGGTTGCTTCGGACGAGCCAGTAATCTCGCACAATTCGGCGACGGTAATGACCGGCCGAGACTGTGCAGCAGCGATAATGACCCGATGCCGTTCTGTTTCGTGCAAGCTAAAACTCCCTGACACTATTTGCTTCCATCAATCCCGAGCGGAGTCAATCGACTTTCCACCATTTTCCGTCATCGCCGCTCAACGATGACGAAAAATGATCGTTTGTGATTGACACTGTGTACCGTTCTCTGGTTCTTTCGAGCCCATCTCGCCGCAGTTTCTGGGAGGAATTTCCATGTCCACCGCGCCCAAGCGCCTTGCCAATCTCTGGGATGATGCCAAGGCCGCATCCATGACCGAGCCGGAGCGTCTCGTCTATCGCTCGAACCTGCTCGGTTCGGACAAGCGGGTGACAAATTACGGCGGCGGCAACACGTCCTCAAAAATCTGGCAGAAGGATCCGCTGACCGGCCAGGACGTCGAGGTTCTCTGGGTCAAGGGTTCTGGCGGCGACAATGCCTCGATCAAGCTCGATGGCTTTGCCACGCTCTATATGGACAAGCTGCGGGCCCTGAAGGGCCTTTATCGCGGCGTCGAATTCGAAGACGAGATGGTAGGCTACCTGCCCCACGCCACTTTCAATCTCAATCCGCGCGCCTCCTCCATCGACACCCCGCTCCACGCCTATGTGAACCGGCCCTATGTCGATCACATGCATCCGGACGCGATCATCGCCATTGCCGCCTCGACCAATTCACGCGAGCTGACGCGCCAGATTTTTGGCGACACCATTGGCTGGCTGCCGTGGAAAAAGCCCGGCTTCGAGCTCGGCCTGTGGCTCGAAAAATTCGCCCTCGAGAACCCCAATGCCAAGGGCGCCATCCTCGAAAGCCACGGCCTCTTCACCTGGGGCGACACCCCCAAGGAATGCTACGAAACCACCATTGCCATCATCAATCAGGCCATCGAGTGGTTTGAGGCCGAGACCGAAGGCAAGACCATTTTCGGTGGCGAGGCTGTCTCCGCGCTCGACGCTGACGCCCGCCGCGCCGTCGCAGCCCGCCTTATGCCAAAGATCCGCGGCTTCATCTCCGAAGACAGTTTTAAACTCGGCCATTTCGACGACAGCGCTGCCGTCCTCGAATTCGTCAATTCCAACAATCTCCGTCCGCTGGCGGCGCTGGGCACCTCCTGCCCCGACCACTTCCTTCGCACCAAGATCCGTCCGCTGGTCATCGAATTCGATCCCGCCAATCCGGACGTTGATGCCGTCATCGCCGGCCTCGACCAGCAGGTGGCCGATTATCGCGCCGACTACGCGGCCTATTACGACCGCTGCAAGCACGACAATTCCCCCGCCATCCGCGATCCCAATGCCGTGGTCTATCTGATCCCCGGCGTCGGCATGATCACCTTTGCCAAGGACAAGGCCACCGCCCGCATTTCCGGCGAATTCTACGTCAACGCCATCAATGTGATGCGCGGCGCCTCGACGGTTTCCGAATATCAGGGCCTGCCTGAACAGGAAGCCTTCGACATCGAATATTGGCTGCTTGAGGAAGCCAAGCTCGCCCGCATGCCCAAGCCAAAGTCCCTCGCTGGCAAGATCGCCCTCGTCACCGGCGGCGCTGGCGGTATCGGCAAGGCCACGGCTGCGCGTCTCCTGCGCGAAGGGGCCTGCGTTGTCCTCGCCGATATCGACGACACAGCCCTCGCCGCCGCCACGGAGGAGCTTGGCTCCGTCTTTGGCGCCGACTTCGTCCGGCCCGTAAAAATCAACGTCACCGAGGAAGAAACCGTCATTTCCGGCTTCGCCCATGCGGTGGTGGAATATGGCGGGCTCGACATTCTGGTCTCCAATGCCGGCATCGCCTCGTCCGCACCGATCGAGGAGACCTCGCTCGCGCTGTGGAACAAGAATATGGACATTCTGTCCACGGGCTATTTCCTCGTGTCGCGAGAGGCCTTCCGCCTTTTCCGCCATCAGAGAACAGGCGGCAATGTCGTCTTCGTCGCCTCCAAGAACGGGCTGGCCGCTTCGCCCAATGCCTCGGCCTATTGCACCGCCAAGGCCGCCGAGATCCATCTCGCCCGGTGCCTCGCGCTCGAAGGCGCTGAAGCCCAGATCCGCGTCAATGTCGTCAATCCGGACGCCGTGCTGCGCGGCTCAAAAATCTGGGCCGGCGAATGGCTTGAGCAGCGCGCCTCGACCTACAAGACCGACAAGGACGGCCTTGAGGAAATGTACCGCCAGCGCTCCATGCTGAAGCGCTCCGTTTTCCCCGAGGACATCGCCGAAGCCATCTATTTCTTCGCATCCGAGGCGTCGGCAAAATCCACCGGCAATATCCTCAACGTCGACGCCGGCAACGCCCAGTCGTTCCCGCGGTAATCAGTATTGGAAGGAAGTTCCCCCTCCCTGCCCTCCCCTCAAGGGGGAGGGTGAAGCCGGTGCATTGGGCGTGATCTCGCCCATCCACCGCAGCCACCTCCCCCCTTGAGGGGGAGGCCAGGAGGGGGGACTTTGAATGGCACTGACCATCAGTCAGCCTCCCTCCCCCCTGCGGGGAGGGTCGGGGTGGGGGGTGAGAGCCACAATTTTCGGGGGAGGACCCACAACAATGACCGAACACATCATCGACCTATCCACCGTCGACGCCGAAAATGCGACCCGCGAAGCCGATCTCCGCCGCGACTACGAAACGCTTGGCGAACGCCTCGACCGTCGCGGCATCGCCATCGACGCCATCAAGGCGAAAGTGGCAAAATTCTCCGTCGCCGTTCCCTCTTGGGGCGTCGGCACGGGCGGCACCCGCTTTGCCCGTTTCCCGGGCCCCGGTGAGCCGCGCGATATCTTCGACAAGATCGAAGATTGCGCCGTCATCGCCCAACTGACCCAGGCCACGCGCACGATTTCGCTCCACATTCCGTGGGACAAGGCCGATCCGAACCGCCTCAAGCAGGCCGCAAGCCGCTTCAATCTCGGCTTCGACGCGATGAACTCGAACACCTTCTCGGACGCCAAGGGGCAGTTGCTGAGCTACAAGTTCGGCTCGCTCTCGGCCTATGACAAGGCGACCCGCAACCAGGCCATCGAGCACAATCTCGAATGTATCGAGATCGGCAAGACCATCGGTTCGAAGGCCCTGACCATCTGGATCGGCGACGGCTCCAACTTCCCAGGCCAGGTCAATTTCGCCGACCAGTTCGCCAATTATCTCGACTCGGCGAAAACCATCTACGCCGCCCTGCCCGATGACTGGCACGTCTATACCGAACACAAGATGTACGAGCCGGCCTTCTATTCGACGGTCGTGCAGGATTGGGGCACCAATTACATGATCGCCAAGGAGCTCGGCGACAAGGCACTCTGCCTCGTCGACCTCGGCCACCACGCGCCCAACGTCAATATCGAGATGATCGTCTCGCGCCTCGCCCAATTCGGCAAGCTCGGCGGCTTCCACTTCAACGACAGCAAATATGGCGACGACGATCTCGACGCCGGCTCGATCGATCCCTACCGCCTGTTCCTCGTCTTCAACGAGCTGGTGGACATCGAGAGCCGCAATTCCGATTTCCATCCGGCCCACATGCTCGACCAGAGCCACAATGTCACCGACCCGATCGAGTCGCTGATGCTGTCGGCCTCCGACGTCCAGCGCTCCTATGCGCAAGCCCTGCTGGTCGATCGCGTTTCGCTTCTGGCCGCGCAAAATGCTAACGATGCGCTAGCAGCAACGCAGGAATTGCGAAAAGCTTTCCGCACCGATGTCGAGCCGATCCTGGCCATGGCTCGCCTCGAGGCGGGCGGCGCCATCGACCCGCTCGCCACCTACCGAGCCTCGGGCTACCGCGCCAAAGTCGCCGATATCCGCCCCGCCGTCGAAGGCGGCTCGGGCGGCATCGTCTGATCGACCCGCACAAGAGTTTCCAACGCTCCTCCCAAGTTGCGAAGGATGGAAAAGCCCGGCGAGAAATCGTCGGGCTTTTTTTTCATGGTCCCACGACCCTATCCCCAAAAACAGAGATTTCGCTTTTGAAACATGGACTTCCGAGAGGCCGCAGCGCTCCCCTTCGCGCCCAAACCTGTCAGGACGCCGCGCCCTCTCGCATGAAGGCAGTCGCACTCAGCATCCAGTCGCGGAACATCTTTATCTTTGGCACGTTGCGCCGGCTCTCGGCATAGACGAGATAATAACCGCGCCCGGCGGAGGCCAGGAGCGGAAAGGGCTGGATCAACCGACCTGACGCAATCTCGTCGCGGAACAAAGCCGGCGTGAGCATGGTGACACCCCGCCCCGCAGAAGCCGCCGTCGCCAGGAGACTCTGCCAGCCCAACGAGCTCATCGCTCGCCCCTGGGTCGAAAACCCGGGCACATTCGCAGCCTCGAACCACATGGTCCACCACTCGTCGTCCGGATCGAGCATCGGCAGTTTGAGGAGGTCCGCCGGCTCCTTCACGCCGCCAATACTGTCGGCGAGAGCGGGGCTGAGGAGCGGCGTAAAGTCGGCCTTGACGAGGAGATGCGAGAGGATGCCCTTGGCCTTTGGGTCAGCGAGCGTGCGGATGCCGATGTCGAACTCTTCGTTGAGGAGGTCGATCATATTGCTGGTGCTGTCCAGCCGCACCGCGATCTCGGGATGGTCGATCTGGAACAGCCCCAAATTCTGCGCCAGCCATTGACTCGCAAAGGTCGGCACCGTGGTGATTGTCAACAGCCCATCCACCTCTCCTCTGGTCGTGGCAAAGGCCTCGCGCATGATGTCGAACGCCTTGTTCACTTGCAGCGCCAGGGACTGACCCACGTCGCTCAGCACGATCTGCCGCGGTTTCCTGATGAAAAGGGCTGCGCCGACGCGCTCTTCGAGAAGCTTGATCTGGTAGCTGACGGCCGCCTGGGTCTGGCCAAGTTCGGCCGCCGCCCTGGTGAAGCTCAGGTGCCGGGAAACGGCCTCGAAGGCGCGGATCGCGGTGAGTGGTGGCAGGGACATGGATAAACTCACCTTATGCGTGGCGTTGATCGTTTAGTTGGACCGCAACCGCATTAGCGCGCATTTTCTCCTCATCGTCAAACATTGCGAGGACGTCGACATAAGGTCGGCGTATATGCAAATGGTCGCTATACCCAGTATCCTGGCCTTCCTTCTCCCCCTTCCTGCCGCGCGCACCTCTGGTCCGGCACAGGGAAGCGAGGCCGCAAAGCGACGTCGTGAAATCAGGCGGCTGGCCCTGTCCGCCCATATATTGAGCGATATCGGCATGGCGGATTACGAAAGTCCGGCCGACGACCCCCGCTGGGCCAAGCGCTTCGATCTCGAACGCTGACCGGGATGGCTTGAGGTTTTTGGCGGTCGGGATAAAACACTGGCATGTCAAAGACCACGCCCGCCACGCTGGCCCTCAGCAAGGCCAATATCGCCTTCACTCTGGCGCAGTATGATTACGATCCGACCGCAGAGCGTGTCGGCCTGCAAGCCGCTCAATCCATGGGAGTTTCACCCGACCAGGTGTTCAAGACCCTCATGGCCGAGCTCGATGGCAAGCCGATCTGCGCCATCGTTCCCTCCGACGAGGAGGTGAACATGAAAAAGCTGGCGGCGGCGCTGGGCGGCAAGTCGGCCCATATGATGAAGCCCGCCGACGCCGAGCGCCTGACGGGCTATAAGGTGGGCGGGATCAGCCCCTTGGGCCAGCGCAAGCCAGTGCCGACGGCACTCGACGAACTGGCGAGCCTCCACGACGAAATCTTCATCAATGGCGGACAGCGCGGCCTTCAGATCCGCATCCGACCCGATGATCTGGTCACAGCACTCGGATGCACCCTGGCCGATCTCGTCCGATAACCGGACCCCAGAAACGACAAAAGGCGCCCAGGTGGACGCCTTCATCGAACATTTCGTCGGCTTGCCTAGATATTAGGCAGTGTAGGTGCCGCGTGCGATCGAACGGATGTCGCTGCGAGTGATGCCGAGGTCATTGAGCTGACGGCTGTCGAGCGAGTTGAGTTCACGCAGCGTGCGCTGGTAGCGAGCGAAATCGGCGATTTTCTTTGCGATGTTCATTTTAGTTCCCCTTCGTTTGATGACCCCTATGTAGACCAGGGTTGTAGTGATTAGTAGCTAGCCTTCCTGCACATCCGTTATGCACTGAGTGCAACCGAAAGAGGCACCGGGTTCATAATCGGTTCATGCTCGGGCCCCCGACTGAATAAAAAAGGGCCGGGCAAGCTGCCCGACCCCTGAAATTTCAACAGGGAATGCCAGCGTCAGCTGATGGCGCGGGTCGGCTCCCTGCCCTCTTCACGGGCAACCCGGCGGTCCTCGCGCAGTTCAAACCACATCGCGTTGAGAATGCCGAAGGCACAGGCCAGGCTCACGCCCAGGATCCAAGCGAAATACCACATTGCCTTCTCCTTAATATGCGTTGGGGTTCTTGCTGAGGCTGTCGGTCGATACCGTCCCGCGCATCACCCGGAACACCCAGGCGGTGTAGAGCAGGATGATGGGCAGGAAGATGGCCGTCGCCACCAGCATGATGAACAGCGTCAGATGGCTCGAGGAGGCATCCCAGAGCGTCAGCCCGGCTTCCGGCATGGTCGAGGACGGCAGGAAGAACGGGAAGATCGACAGGCCCGCCGTGGCGACGATGCCAAAGATGGCTGCGCCAGCCGCAAGATAGGCGGTCCACTTCCAGTCCGCACGCAGACCGAGCACGGCGACGATCAGGCCGGCGAGAGCGATCACCGGTGCAGCGATCATCCAGGGATAGGTGCCATAATTGGCAAGCCAGCCGCCCTGGACCAGTTCCACCGTCTTGGACAGCGGATTGATCGGCGCATTCGGGTCGATCACGCTGGTCACCACGTAGCCGTTCATCGTGGCCACCCAGAGCCCACCGAGGGCGAAGAGCACGATGGTGGCAAGCCCGGTCCAGGTGCCATAGCGGCGAGCCCGCTCGGCCATGGCGCCTTCGGTACGACCCACGATAAGGGTCGCGCCGAGCGTTGCGATCATGCCGACGCTGACGAGACCCGCCAGAA
The DNA here is from genome assembly GCF_029201545.1 of Devosia sp. FJ2-5-3. Classification (NCBI taxonomy): domain Bacteria; kingdom Pseudomonadati; phylum Pseudomonadota; class Alphaproteobacteria; order Hyphomicrobiales; family Devosiaceae; genus Devosia; species Devosia sp. FJ2-5-3. Next base: position 3,278,791 of record NZ_CP104007.1, read on the forward strand.
GGGCAAACGGCATCAACAGCTGGAAGAAATTGCCGGTGTAGAAAATGCGCATGGTGCTGTCGAAGTGGAAGGGTGCGCCGAGCAGCACATTGCCCACGGCGACGCCCATGATCAGCGAGGGCACGAAGCCACCGACGAACAGGCCCCAGTCCCAGGTCTGGCGCCAGCGCTTGTCATCGATCTTGCCGCGGAACTTGAAGCCAACAGGCCGCAGGATCAGCGCCAGGAGGATGACCATCATGGCGAGGTAGAAGCCGGAAAAGCTGACCGCGTAGAGGGGCGGGAAAGCCGCGAAGATGGCGCCGCCGCCCAGGATCAGCCAGACCTGATTACCTTCCCAGGTCGGGCCGACGAGATTGAGCAGCACGCGCCGCTCTTCGTCGGTGCGGGCAACGAAGGGCAAGAGTGTGCCCACGCCCAGGTCGCGGCCGCCCATGATGGCGAAGCCGATCAGCAGGACGCCGAGCAGAAGCCACCAGATCAACCGCAGCGTTTCATAGTCGAGTGGAATGGTGCTCACGATCCGAGCTCCTCGGTAGCTGGCGTTGCAGGAAGGGCGGCCATGACGAAGTCCTCGTCGTCGTCCCTGTGGGCAAGGACTGTGTCCTTGGGTCCGGCTTTGATCACCCGCACCATCAGGATCACCATGATGACGAAGAGGATGGTGTAAAGCAGGACGAAGAAGCTCAGCGACAGGATCAGGTCGAGAACCGACAGGCTCGATGCTGCAAGGAAGGTGGGCAATACCCCTTCCACCACCCATGGCTGTCGTCCGAATTCGGCGATGAACCAGCCGGCCTCAATGGCAATCCAGGGCGTAGGCAACAGGAAGAAGGTGAACCACAGCAATGGCTTGTTGGTGTCGATCCAGCCACGCGAGGCGCGATAGAACCACAGGGCGAAGAAGGCGATATAAAAGAAGCCCAGGCCCATCATGATTCGGAAGGTCCAGAACAGCGGCCACACACCCGGGACGGTGTCGAGTGCCGCCTGGGCGATTTCCTCGTCCGTGGCGTTCTGCACGTCCTCGCGATAGCGCTTCAGCAATAGTCCGTAGCCGAGGTCCTGCCAGGTTTCGTCGAACACGGCGCGCGCTTCGGCATTGGTGCCATCGGCGCGGATCTGCTCGAGTGCCGCATGGGCGACCATGCCGGTGCGGATGCGATCTTGCGCCCGTTCGACAAGTTCGTTGATACCCGGAAGTTCCTGATCGAAAGAGCGCGTGGTGATGAGCCCACCGACCCACGGAACCGAGATATGGAAGCCTGGCTCGCCATTCGCGTCCGGAAAGGCGATGATCGTCCACGGCGCAGGGGCCGCTTCGGTGTGATACATGGCCTCGAGGGCCGCGATCTTCATCTTCTGGTGTTCGGTCGCGACATAGCCGCTTTCGTCACCCAGCACGACAACCGACAGTGCCGAAGCCAGACCAAAGCTGGCCGCGACCACGGCAGAGCGCTTGGCGAGTTCAACGTGCTTGCCCTTGGCCAGGAAGAATGCCGAAATGGCGAGGATGAACACGGCGCCGCAAAGATAGCCAGCGCTTACCGTGTGCACGAATTTGGCCTGCGCCACGGGGTTGAAGATCACCGCCACGAAGTCGGTGATTTCCATGCGCATCGTGTCTGGATTGAACTTTGCGCCGACCGGGTTCTGCATCCAGCCATTGGCGACAAGGATCCAGAGCGCGGAGAAATTCGCGCCCAGGGCCGTCAGCCAGGTCACGACAAGGTGGCCGACCTTGCTCAGCCTGTCCCAGCCGAAGAAGAACAGGCCGATGAAAGTCGCCTCGAGGAAGAAGGCCATCAGGCCTTCGATGGCCAGGGGCGCACCAAAGATGTCGCCGACATAGTGGCTGTAATAGCTCCAGTTCATGCCGAACTGGAATTCCATGACAATGCCGGTGGCAACGCCCATGGCGAAGTTGATGCCGAACAGCGTACCCCAAAACAGGGTCGCCTTGCGCCAGATCTGGCGCCCGGTCATGACATAGACGCTTTCCATGATCGCCATCATGAAACTGAGGCCAAGCGTCAATGGCACGAAGATGAAGTGATACATCGCGGTGGCGGCAAATTGCCATCGCGATAGTTCGACGACAGTCATGTCGATCATGGTGCTCTTTGGCCCCTATGCTTACCGACGGCCCCTGGCCGCCCCTTCCTCGCCTATGCACCCTTGGGCCGATTCTGGCCTTGATCCAGATCAAGGACCCTTGCGTTCACGCCGCATAAGGTGCCAATCGAGGCTGAAAACATTCTACGCCCTTCTATCCAGCAGATCATCACCCGTGACACCTGAAGAAAAAGCCGCCGGCAAAGCCCTGTCTCGCCTCCAAAGGCATGGGGCGCAAACGCTCTGGCTGGCGATGGCCGCCCCCCTTCTGGGCGGCGCCCTGCTGGTCTGGCAGGCCTGGGAACTCGCCAGCCTGCTCGGTCGGGCCATCGAGGGTGGCGAAGCGCCGCAGGCCCTGTTGCCCGGAATCGGCCTGGTGCTCGCTTTGTTGCTGACGCGGGCCGGCCTCTCCGCCCTGGGCGAGTGGTTGGGCTCGATTGGCGCCGAGGCGATCAAGCTGAAACTGCGCGAATTGCTCTTCACCGGGCTTCTTGCCCGCTCGCCCCGTCGCGGCGATGCTGCCTCTTCCGGCGCGGCCACCGCAGCCATTGTCGATCAGGTCGAGGCAATCGACGCCTATTATGCGCGCTATCTGCCTGCCGCGGCGCAGGCGGCCCTGCTCCCACTCGCCTTTGGCGCTGTCATCCTGCCGCTCGACTGGGTCGCCGGAGTCCTTTTTATCGTCACGGCGCCGCTGATCCCGGTGTTCATGGCCCTTGTGGGCTGGGGGGCGCAGCGCGCCAGTGACAGCCAGGCCCAGGCGCTGACGCGTCTGTCCGGTCGCTTCGGCGACCGTTTGCGGGGCCTCTTGACCCTCAAACTGTTCGGCCGCGCCGACGCGGAGACCGACGCCATTGTTGCCGCCAGCGACGCCTTGCGCCAGCGCACCCTTCGCGTCCTGCGCATCGCCTTCCTGTCATCGGCCGTTCTGGAATTCTTTGCGGCGCTGGGCGTTGCAGGCGTGGCGCTCTATCTCGGTCTCACCTTCATCGAATTCCTCAATTTGCGTGGCAGTCCGCTGACGCTTCATGTCGCGGTGTTCCTGCTGCTGATGGCGCCGGAAGTCTACAACCCGCTCCGCCTCCTCGCCTCGCACTATCATGATCGCGCTGCCGCCAAGGCCGCCCTCGTCGAGATCGAGCGCCAGCTCGGCGCCCTGCCGGATGCGACCGAACCGCTCGAAGATCTGGCGCCCCGCTCCGGCCCGGCCATTGCCGTCGCGTTCGAAAATCTTACCCTCCGCACGCCGGACCGGCAGAAGATAGTGCTGCACGATGTGAACCTCGATATCCCGGCCGGCCGGCATGTGGCCCTCCTCGGCCCGAGCGGCGAAGGCAAGACCACGCTGCTCGAAACCATTGCCGCACTGCGCCCCCATGAGGGTCGGATCCGGCTCGACACGGAGCCGCTGGCCGACTGGTCGCCCGCCGCATTGCGGGCAAGGACGTTCCTGCTCACGCAAAAGCCCCGCCTCATCCATGCGACGATCGCCGATAACATCGCCCTCGCCCGGCCCGACGCGAGCCGCAGCGAAATCGAGCAGGCCGCTGAATTGGCGTTCGTCACCCCGTTTGCCGATGCCTTGGCCGACGGGCTCGACACAATGATCAGCGAAGACGGCATCGGCCTTTCCGGCGGACAGGCCCAGCGCGTGGCCCTGGCCCGTGTGTTCCTGCGCGATGCCGGGCTGATCCTCCTCGATGAGCCCACCGCCCATCTCGACCCGGCGCTCGAAGGCCAGATCATCGACAACATCATCGAATATGCACGGGGCCGGACCCTGATCGTCTCCACCCATTCCGCAGCCGTCGCGGCCAAGCTCGACAAAGCGTGGCGAATTGCGGGGGAAACTCTCCTGCCCGTGGCAATCCCGGCCAAGAAGAAAGGCGCAGCATGAACGCGCTCGCCAAGCTGGTTCCGCTCTTCCGCCGGCAGAGCAAGGCAATGGCGCTGGCGCTGCTCCTCGCCCTCGTGACGCTGGCCTCGGGCGTGGCCCTGCTCGGCACGTCCGGGTGGTTCATCACCGCCACGGCGCTGACCAGTGCCGGCCTCGCCTTCAACCTCTTCGTGCCCTCGGCGGCCGTGCGGGCCTTCTCCTTCATCCGCATTCTCTCGCGTTATGGCGAGCGCCTCGTCGGCCACAATGCGACGCTGAAACTGCTCTCCGATTTGCGCGGCTGGCTGTTCGCCGCGCTGTTCCCACGCCTTCCCCTTGGCGACCGCTCCATTCGCCACGGCGATCTCGTCAGCCGCCTCACCGCTGATGTCGACGCGCTCGATACCGCTTTCCTTGTGGCCATCGGGCCGCTGCTCGGCGCCGTCTTCGTTGGCATCGGCGTCACCGGCGTGCTGGCCTGGCTGCTGCCTGGCGCGGCGATCGTCTATGGGCTCGCGATCCTTGGCGCCGTCCTCGTCGTCCCGGCCCTGCTGGTGGTCGCAGCCCGCTCCACCGGCAGGCGCGTCGTCGCCGCAGCGGCTGAGGCCCGGATCAGCGTCTACGACGCCGTCGCCGGCCATGCCGATCTCACCCTGCTCGGCGCCCTCGGCACCACCGTGCAGCGCTTTTCCCGCGCCATGTCCGACCTCCGCCAGCTCCGCCTCAACATGGTGGCGCTGACGGCCTGCGCAGGCTTCGCCGTGCAGGCGCTGGCCGCGCTCGCCCTTGTCGGCACGCTCTGGGCGGGCATCACGGCCCATGCCGCAGGCAATCTCGATCCCGCAGTCATGGTCGCCCTGCTACTCGCGGTCCTCGGCAGCTTCGAGGCGACATCGGGCATCGTTCGAAGTGTCGGCAAGGCCGTCGGCGCCCTCGCCGCGGCCGAACGGCTCAATGCCCTCGCCAGCCTGCCCCTCGCCGATGTGGAACCGGCTCACCCCAAGACGCTCGGCGCCGACAATGCCATCGCCTTCGACGACGTCACCTTCGGCTATGCGCCCGAAGCACCGGTCGTGAACAATGTCTCGCTCACAGTCGCCGCCGGCGAACGCGTCGCCGTGGTTGGCCCGAGCGGCGGTGGCAAATCGACCCTGCTCCGCCTTCTCCTTCTCCTTCGCCTCCATCGCCCGCAATCGGGCGAGATCAGCATCGGCGGCACTTCCATTGCCGACATCGACAGCGCCCAATTGCATGCGCGAATTTCGCTGCTGAGCCAGGACAGCCCCGTCTTTATCGACAGCGTCCGCAACAATCTGCTCATTGCCCGGACCGATGCCACCGAGGATGAACTGTGGCAGGCGCTGGACGCCGCCTGGCTCGGTGATTTCGTGCGCGCCCTGCCCAGGGGCCTCGATACCCCGGTCGGTGAAGCGGGCCGCACGCTGTCGGCTGGCCAGACGCGCCGGCTCTGCCTCGCACGCACCCTCCTGTCCAACGCGCCGATCATCCTCCTCGACGAACCCACCAATGCGCTGGACCGGGCAACCGAAATCGCCTTTTTCGAAACGCTGGCGCAATCGACCAAAGGCAAGACGGTGCTCATGGTCACCCACGCCGCCATTCCCGAGGGCACGATGGATCGCATCGTCACCCTGCGCGATGGGCAGCTGGTCTAGCGCCTAGCCGCAGCGCAGGCGCAAAAGCGCCAGGTCGGGCACGGTGATATTGCGATAGTTGACGATCTCGATGATCTTGTCGGCTTTGAGCTTGCTCATCTGCCGGCTGACCGTTTCGATGGTCAGCCCCAGGAAATCGGCGATGTCGCCTCGGCTGAGGGGCAGGTCGAAAGTCGTCGCGCCCTCGGTGTCCTCGGGGTCGATATGGGTGGCGATGAGATAGAGGAAGCTCGCGACCTTCTCCGATGCGGTCTTGCGCCCCAGCGTCACCATCCAGTCGCGCGCCTCGTCGAGTTCGCGCAGCGCCTGCAGCATGATCCGGTGTTCGAGCGGCCCGCTTTCCTTCACCAGCGCTTCCAGCGCCCCCTTGGGGATCATGCAGAGATCGACATCGGAGGCGCTTTCCGCGCTCACCCGGCTTTCGCCGGCGAAGGGCCTGCCCAGCAGATCGGGCGCAAATTGCAGTCCAACGACCTGCTGGCGGCCATCCTCGAGAACCTTGGTCAGCTTGATAACGCCGCGCAGCACATTGGCATAGGCGGCAATCGGCATGGCATCGGCCAGCAATTCATGTCCGGCCTCGTGGCGCACCCGCCTTGTATGCTTGGAGAGCTTGAGCAATTGCTCCGATGTGAGCGCGCCGCAAACGCCTCGATGGCGCGCTTCGCAACTCTGGCAAAGCACTGGCATTTCCGAATTGTGGATGTCCTTGCGCACAACCTGCATGGCAAAACTCCTGGCTATCCCAATGTAGGCAGGCACACGGCGAAAAGCACAAGCCGCAATGTCGCTGTGCCAACTCGCCGCACACAATTTCTGCTGCCCGCAGGGCCTTGACCTTGCCATGATGGGAAGGTTTATAGGGGAGTGGAAGAGGATAAAACCATGAACACACATGTCCACGCTTCCACCGGCCAACCCGTCGTGCTCGACATCGAAGGCATGAGCTGCGCGTCCTGTGTCGGGCGGGTGGAAAAGGCCCTGCTCAAAGTGCCGGGGGTGGAAACTGCCTCGGTGAATCTCGCCACCGAACGCGCCACCATCGGGGCGAGCACCGCCACCATGGGCGAGTTGATCAAGGCCGTTGAGAAAGCCGGGTATGCCGCCACTCCGCGGCCCACCGATGCGCCCGCGCATGACCATGCCCATCACCACGACGAAGACGCGGCCGAACTGCGGCGCGATCTCTTCCTCGCCGCATTGCTCACGCTACCGCTTTTCGTTCTGGAAATGGGCGGACATCTTTACGAGCCCTTCCACCACTGGCTGATGGGCGCCGTGCCGATGCAGTGGCTCTATATCGGCTATTTCGTACTCGCCACCGCGGTCCTGTTCGGGCCGGGCATGCGCTTCTTCAAGGTCGGAATTCCCGCCCTGCTGCGCGCAGCGCCGGAGATGAACTCGCTGGTCGCCCTGGGTGCCGGCGCCGCCTGGCTTTATTCCACCGTCGTTACCTTTGCCCCGCAATTGGTCCCCAGTGAAACGCGCTATGTCTATTTCGAGGCCGCCGCTGTCATCGTCACGCTGATCCTCGCCGGGCGCTGGCTCGAGGCCCTGGCCAAGGGCCGCACCGGGGAAGCCATCCAGCGCCTGGTGCGCGAACAGGCCCGCACCGCCCACGTCGAACGCGATGGCCGCACCATCGAAGTGCCTGTCGAGCAGGTCGCTGTCGGCGACATCGTCGTCGTCCGGCCCGGCGAGAAGGTCGCCGTGGACGGCGAAGTCGTCGATGGGGCGAGCCATGTTGACGAATCGATGATTTCCGGCGAACCCCTGCCCGTCTCCAAGACGCAAGGCGACACCGTCGTCGGCGGCACGCTCAACACATCTGGCAGTTTCCGGTTTCGCGCCACCAAAGTGGGCAGTGACACCATGCTCGCCCACATCATCCGCATGGTTGAAGAAGCGCAGGCCGGCAAATTGCCGATCCAGGCGGTGGTCGACCGCATCACCATGTGGTTCGTGCCCGCAGTCATGGCCCTCGCCGCCGTCACGTTCGGCGCCTGGGCGATCTGGGGGCCAGAGCCTTCGCTCACCTACGGCCTCGTCAATGCTGTTGCGGTCCTGATTATCGCCTGCCCCTGCGCCATGGGCCTCGCCACGCCGACCTCGATCATGGTTGGCACCGGACGGGCGGCCGAACTCGGTGTGCTGTTCCGCAAGGGTGAAGCGCTCCAGCGCCTCCGCGATGCCGACATCGTCGCGTTCGACAAGACCGGCACGCTGACGCAGGGCAAGCCGGTTCTCTCCGATCTCATCGTGGCGGATGGCTTTGACCGCGACGAAGTCCTCGCCCTGGTCGCGGCGGCGGAAAGCCGCTCCGAGCACCCTATCGCACTGGCTATAGTGGCGGCGGCAACCGAAGCGGCACTCGTCATTCCTGGCGTCGACGAATTTGCCTCCGATCCCGGCCACGGGGTCACCGCGACGATTTCGGGGCGGAAAGTGCAGGTGGGTTCGGCGCGAATGTTCAACGGGCTCGATCTCTCGAGCTTCACCAGCACGCTCGAAAAGCTTGCCGATGAAGGCAAGACACCGGTCCTTGCCGCCATCGACGGCAAGATCGCCGCCGCGATCGTCGTCGCCGATGTCGTGCGTCCCACCAGCAAGGCCGTCATCGCACACCTCCACGCCATGGGGCTGAAGACGGCGATGATTTCGGGTGACAACAAGCGGACGGCCGCGGCCATTGCCCGCCAGCTCGGCATCGACGAAGTGCAGGCCGAAGTTCTTCCCGCCGATAAGGTCGCCGCCATCAAGGCACTGCGCCAGGGCGGGCGCGTCGTCGCCTATGTTGGCGATGGCATAAACGATGCCCCGGCCCTCGCCGAAGCCGATATCGGCATTGCCGTTGGCACGGGCACCGACGCGGCCATCGAAAGCGCCGATGTCGTCCTGCTGGGCGGCGACCTCAAGGGCGTCCTCAGTGCGCTCAAATTGAGTCGAGCCACGATCCGCAATATCTGGGAAAATCTGTTCTGGGCCTTTGGCTACAACGCGCTGCTCATTCCTGTCGCCGCCGGTGCGCTCTACCCGGCTTTCGGCATCCTCTTGTCCCCAATGCTCGGTGCGGGCGCCATGGCGCTTTCGTCCGTCTTCGTCGTCGGCAATGCGCAGCGTCTGCGCGCTGTCCAGGGAGTATCACTGTGAATATCGGCCAGGCTTCGCACGCCTCCGGCGTGTCCCCCAAAATGATCCGCTACTATGAGCAGATCGGTCTCATCCAACCTGCCGACCGAACGGACAGTAATTACCGGGTCTACGGCAATGATGAGGTTCATACGCTGCGTTTCATTCGCCGCGCCCGCACGCTCGGCTTTTCCATGGAGGAGACGGGCACCCTTCTGGCGCTCTGGCAGGACAAGTCCCGCGCCAGCGCCGAAGTTCAGACGATCGCGCAAGCCCATATCGGCGCGCTCGAGACCAAGATCGCCGAGCTACAATCCATGGTCGGCACCCTCAAGCACCTCGTCCATTGCTGTCATGGCGATGCACGGCCGGATTGCCCCATCCTCGATGACCTTGCCGGCATCGAAACCACGACAAGAAAAGGAAACTGACAAATGAGCGACAAAACCAGCTTTACCGTCAATGACATGACCTGTGGCCATTGCGTCGGCACGGTCCGCAAGGCGCTGGAAACGGCACTGCCGGGTTCCGAAATCGACATCAATCTCGACACCCACAAGGTCAGCTTCACCGGAGACCGCGCCAAGGGCGAAGAGGCCATCCGCGAAGCCGGCTACACGCCCGAAGCGGCCTGATTTGGCCGCTTGACCTTGCCACGTGGGAAGGCCGCACACTCGTTCGATCTCAAAAGGAGATCGATATGAAAACCTTCTTTGCTGCCCTCGCCGTCGTCCTATTCATCTCTCCGGTGCTGGCCCAGGATCATTCCGGCCACACCGCCCATCACACCACAGGCAACAATGCCGCGACCTCGGCCTATGAGCAGGCAAATGCGCGCATGCATGCCAATATGGCCGTTGAGCTCACCGGGGATGCCGACGTGGATTTCATCAGGGGCATGATCCCGCACCATCAGGGCGCGGTGGAGATGGCGCGGATTGTCCTCGAACATGGCAGCGATCCGGAAGTGCGGGCGCTTGCCGAGGCCGTGATATCCGCGCAGGAAGAAGAGATTGCCTGGATGAAGGCATGGCTGGCCAAGCGCGGCCTTTAAACGCGCGCCGAGCCGGGTAACGACCCACGGCGGATTATCCGCTGCTGGCCCGCGACACCGAATTGCGCACGATCAGCTCAGCCCGAAGCAACATTTCGCGCGATTTCGGCTCCTCGCCGGACAGCATTGCCAGCAACATTTCCATGGCGGCCTCGCCCATTCGGTGGCGGGGCTGCTTCATTGTCGTCAGCGACGGACTGACGAAGCTGGCAAAGGAAATATCGTCAAACCCCATGATCGAGAATTGCCGCGGCAGGTCATACTTGCGGGCATTGAGCGCGATGATGACGCCCAACGCCGTGGCGTCATTGACGCAAAAGAAGGCCGTCGGCAAAGCGTCGCGCACGAACATCAACTCGGCGGCCGCGCGTCCGCTCTCCGTCGTGCCGTCGCCATCGAGAATAAGCCGCGGGTCGATCTGTATGCCCGCCCCTTCGAGCGCCGAACGATAGCCGGCCTCGCGCAGGCGATTGATTTCGCGGCTGGCGGAACGGCCGATAAAGGCAATGCGGCGATGCCCCTGCGAGATCAGATGCTCTGATGCAATGCGGGCCCCTTCGAAATTGTCGACGCCGACAAAGGGAATGTCCTGCCCGATCACCGGTTCGTTCACCGCCACCACGGGCGGCAGGCGCGCCTCCCCGCGGTCCTGCCCGAAGCCGAACGGCAGATGTCCGGTAAAAAGGATCAGCCCATCGGCCTGGTTGGAGCTGATGAAGCGCAGATAGTCCGTCTCCCGGCTCGGATCGTTCTGCGTATTGCCGATCAGCAGCCCATAGCCGCGCTTGCTGGCCTCCGTCTCGAGGCCAACCAGAATGTTGGAGAAGTTCGGATCGCCCACATCGGGCGCGAGGATGAGGATCATATTGCTGCGGCGCATGCGCAGGGAGCGCGCCATGGCATTCGTCGTGTAGCCGGTTCGCGCGATGGCTTCGGTCACCCTCCGGCGCGTCGCATCGGCAACTTTGGTGGGCTCATTGATGGCGCGGCTCACCGTGGCGATCGACACCCCAGCCATCGCCGCAACGTCCTCGATAGTCGCCAGCTTTTGCTGCTGCACCTAGCTCGCTCCGCCCCTGCCGCGCGGCCGAAAAACAAGCGCGCCCCTGCCCTTAGCAGATGCCATGGATTGCGCCATGGCCCTCCCCTGCCATCTCCGGATATTTCGCACTGTAAACCTTTACACGATTGATGAAAACCTTTACATCAACGGTATTGGTAATGAACGAATAGTCAAATTCGTCGTGCCAGCGGGGAGGATGCACCATGTCTGAGGGACTTGGTGAGACCGTGCCGCCGATCCTGTCGGCGCACCGGATTTCAAAATCGTTCGGCGAAATTCCGGTGCTGTTCAGCATCGATTTCGACGTGCGCCCCGGCGAGGTTCACGCCATCATCGGCGAAAACGGCGCCGGCAAGTCCACGCTCATCAAGATCCTGTCCGGCCTCGAACAGCCGACCTCCGGCACTATCCATTATCGCGGCGAACAGGTCGTGCTGCCCCCCAATGGCGAGGCGGCGGCCATGGGCATCGTCGTCATCCACCAAGAACTTCTGCTCGCCGAGCATCTGACCGTCGCCGATTCCATTTTCCTCGGCCGGGAATTGCATTCCCGCGGCTTCCTCAAGCTCCGCGAAATGCGCCAGCGCGCCAGCGCTATCCTCGATACGCTGCATGTCCGCATCGACCCCGACGCGCGCATCCACACGCTCTCTGTCGCCGACAAGCAGATGGTCGAGATCGCCAAGGCGATCAGCCAGGACGCCCGCGTCATCATCATGGACGAGCCGACGGCCGTGCTGTCGGTTGCCGAAACCACCACGCTGTTCGAGCAGATCAAGCGGCTGACCGCCCAGGGCGTCGCCATCATCTTCATCTCGCACAAGCTCGACGAGATCATGGAGCTGGCCGATCGCGTCACCGTCCTCCGCGACGGCCAGCTGATCGCCACGCTTGGCACCGAAAACCTCACCCCCGATTCCATCGCCCAGATGATGGTCGGTCGCGAGCTCTCCAATCTCTATCCGCCCAAGCACGAACCCGATGTCGACGCCGAGATCATGCTTTCGGTGCGCGACCTCGCCTCCCCCGGCATTTCGGGCATATCCTTTGACCTGCGCCGCGGGGAGATCCTCGGCTTTGCCGGCCTCATCGGTTCTGGGCGCACGGCCGTCGCCGAAACCATCGTCGGCCTCGTCAGGAAAACCGGTGGCGCTGTCACCCTGCGCGGCCAGCCTGTCGACTTCACCGACGTCTCGCAATCGGTCAATGCCGGCCTTGCCTATATGACCAAGGACCGCAAGGGCCGCGGGCTGCTGCTCAATGTCGGCCTGCAGCCGAATCTCACCCTGCTCACGCTCAAGAAGCATTTGAAGCGCGGCTTCCTCGACAATGCCAGCGAGCAGCAGGCGCTTGAGCGCTCCGTCCGCCGCTTCGATATCCGCGCCCGCGACGCCTCGGTTCCGGTGGGCAAACTCTCCGGCGGCAACCAGCAGAAGCTGATGCTGGGCAAGACCATGGAGAGCGAGCCCGACATCATCATCATGGATGAGCCGACCCGCGGCATCGATGTGGGCACCAAGCAGCAGATCTATCACATCATTGCGGCGCTGGCCGCCGAGGGGAAGGCGATCATCGTCATCTCCTCGGAAATGCAGGAAGTCATCGGCCTCAGCCACAAGGTTCTGGTGATGCGCAATGGGCGCCTCGCCGGACAGCTCGAAGGCGCCGAAATCGTCGAAGCAGAAATAATGCGGTACGCCGCGGGCATCAAACAGGATGGGGACGATGAGCGTATCAGCGCATGAGGCAGAAAAGCCGGCCAAGGGGTTCCGGCTCGACCTCAAGACGGCGGGGCCGCTGCTGGCCCTCATCCTCCTGGTCATCCTGGGCTACAGCCTCAATCCAGCCTTCCTCAACGAAGGCAACATCACCAATATCCTGACGCGCTCGGCCTTTATCGGCATCATCGCGGTGGGCGCCACTTTCGTCATCACCGCCGGCGGCATCGATTTGTCTGTCGGCTCCATGGCGGCCTTCATCGCCGGGGTGATGATCATCATCATGAACTGGGCGGTGGGCGCCATGGGCGCCTCGCTCTGGACCGTCATCCTCGGCGTGGGCTGTTCGCTGATCCTCGGCATTGGCGCCGGCTTCATCAATGGCTTCCTCACCACCAAGGCCAAGATCGAAGCCTTCATCGTCACCCTGGGCACCATGGGCATCTACCGCTCCCTGGTCACCTATTTCGCCGATGGCGGCACGCTCTCGCTCAACAATGGCGCGCGCGAAATCTACCGCCCGGTCTATTACGACAGCTTCCTGCGCATCCCCTATCCGGTCTGGGTGTTCATCGCCGTCGCCATCATCGGCTGGGTGCTGATGAACCGCACCGCCTTCGGTCGCTACTGCATGGCCATCGGCTCCAATGAGCAGGTCGCGCGCTATTCGGCCATCAAGGTCGACCGGGTGCGCACCGCAACCTACATCCTGCAGGGTCTCTGCGTCTCGCTGGCCACCATCATCTATGTGCCGCGCCTCGGCTCGGCCTCCTCGGCCACGGGCGTCTTGTGGGAGCTTGAGGCCATCGCCGCGGTGATCATCGGCGGCACCATGCTCAAGGGCGGCTTCGGGCGCATCGGCGGCACCGTCATCGGTGCGCTGATCCTCACGTCCATCGGCAATATTCTCAACCTCACCGAGATCATCTCCAACTACCTCAATGGGGCAGTCCAGGGCGTGATCATCGTTGCGGCGGTCTATCTACAGCGCGGCTCGTTCCGCGCCCGCCGCAAGAAGGCGGAGTAACCAGCGAATTCCACGCCCCCCAACGGGCGGGATCATCGGTGCCAAACCGGCA